>NZ_FMBM01000003.1:0-300000 GCF_900094735.1 Saliniramus fredricksonii | reverse complement strand
CTATCAGATCGCGGGCGTTCGCCATTACGCGCTGGAGGGCGCGATCTTCGTGGCGGGCGCGGCAGTGCAATGGCTGCGCGACGGGCTGGGCATCGTCGCCTCGGCGCAGGAAACGCAGACACTCGCCGAGCGCGCCGATCCCGATCAGGCGGTCTATCTGGTGCCGGCCTTCGTGGGGCTTGGCGCACCCTGGTGGGATTCGCAGGCGCGCGCCACGCTCTCGGGCATGACGCGCGGCACGGGACGTGCCGAGATCGCCCGCGCGGCGCTGGAGAGCGTCTCGCACCAGACCGCCGATCTGCTGGCAGCGATGACGGCGGATATCGCGGCGGCGAACATCCCCGATGCCGGCGGTGACGGGTCGGTCCTGCGCGTCGATGGTGGCATGGTGGCCAATGACTGGCTGCTGCAGAACCTCGCCGACATACTTGCAAGACCCGTTGATCGCCCCCGCGTCGCGGAGACGACGGCGCTGGGGGCGGCCTATCTCGCAGGACTGGCCGCCGATCTCTATCCGCAGCCGGCGGAATTCGCGCGCAGCTGGTCGCGCGAACGCCGTTTCACGCCGACAATGGCGGATGCCCGGCGCGCCGAAAAACGCGCCGGCTGGGAAGATGCGCTGCGGCGCACCCTCACTCCGCCGGCGCCGTGAGCGAAACCCGCTCCTCGCGCGCCCCACCGAGACCGAGCAGCACCAGAAGTGGCGTCAGCGCGATCACGCTCGCGACGAAACCGCCGATCCCGATCAGGGCGATGAAGACGTAATCGATCCCGGCGACGAGATGCGCGAAACCCGCATCCGTCATGGCGGGCGCCGCCGCCATCGCGACGATGCCGACGAGGATGCCCAGAATCGCCGCGATCCGCATCGGTGCGCCGCGCAGGGCGAGCCCGCGCATCAGCGCGATGGCGTAGAGCGCGAGCACGATCACCGCGAGCCCGATGCCGAGCCAGAGCAGGAAGCCCAGCGTTTCCTGTGCGATCACGAAGAGTGTGGCGGGATGAAAATCCTGCATGGTCGTTCCTCCCGGTTCACGCGTAGCCGCGCAGCATGGCGTGGTAGGTGGGCTTGAGTGCCTTTTCCTCGATCACCCAGGAGATCCAGCTCTCCGTCAGCGGGTCGATGAAGGGGAAGGACGGCGTGAGATTGTCGTCGTAATCGAACTCCACCAGCATCGCCGTGCCGACACGGGTCACCAGCGGGCAGGAGGTGTAGCCGTTATAGCGCGCGCTCATCTCGCGTCCCTCGATCACGTCGATCAGGTTGGCGACCGCGACCGGCGCCTGCCATTTCACGCTGGCGGCGGTCTTGCCCTTGGGCACGCCGTTGATGTCGCCGATGCCGAAGATGTTGGCGTAGCGGCGGTGCTGCATCGTGTACATGTCGACTTCAAGCCACGAATCGGCGGCATAGGGGCCGTCCTGCCAGCCCAGCGGACTGTCGACGACCGCATCCGGCGCGCGCATCGGCGGGATGAGATGGATGAAGTCGTAGTCAAATTCCGTGAGCCCGTCCGGCGTACGGTAGGTCACGCGTTTGCTGCCGGGATCGATGGCGTGGATGACATGCTCCCAGCGCGCCGCGATGCCCCGGTCGTCGAAGATCTGTTTCACCTTGTCATTCACGGGCGGCACTGCGAACAGGCCCTGATTATGGGCGTGATAATGCAGTTCCGCGCCGCTGCGGCGCCCGCGCGTGGTCAGCCTGTCTTCGGTCAGGAGCGCGAATTTGAGCGGCGCGCCGGCGCATTTCATTTCGCTCGCCGGGCGACCGAAATGCCCCTGGCCGCCATTCTCGATGAAGGCCTCCATCAACTCCCAGGAGGCCGCCGCCTCGGCGGGGCCGGCATAGATCGAGGCGATGCCGTGGCTGCCGATCAGGCTGCGTTCCATTCCCTCGACCGCCTCGTAATCGAGATGCAATCCGGTCGCCACGACAAGATAGTCATAGGCGATCTCCTGTCCCGTGCTGGTCACGACGCGGTCGCCGTCCGGATCGAATTCCGCGATATCGGCGCGCACCCAATCGACATTGCGCGGCAGAAAGCGCTCGGTCGAATCAATCACCTGGCCTTCATTCCACACACCTGAACCGACCAGCGTGTAGCCGGGCTGGAAATAGTGGCGTTCCTGACGATCGATGATGGTGATGCGGGCATTGGGCATGCGGCGGGAGAGCTGCGAGGCGGCGGTGAGGCCGCCGGCCCCGGCGCCGGCAATCACGACATGCGCCTGTGCCGCGCTCTGGGCATTGGCTTCGCGGGATGCGTTCAGCGCAAACCCGGAGGCGGCACCGGCTGCTGCGAGGCCCAACAACGCCTGACGGCGGGTCGGGGCGACGCTGCCGGATTCAGTCTGCTTCGAGGCATTGTGATCGGGACGGTCGTTACGCATCGGGTTTCCTCTCTCAACCGGCGCGGTTGTCTTATATTAGCTTATTCTTAAATTATTGAACAATTATACGAAAGGCACAACCCCTTTACCATCCGTTGAAACCGGTATTCTGCCGCGCCTGCATCTGTGCGGGACGCGCATCGATGCAAGGCGACACGGGGATCGCGCGGCCTTGCCGCGACCGATCCGCGCGCCCAATGTCGGGCCATGGCCCAGGAATGGAGGAAACCATGCTGATCGACATGCGCATCTATCGCTGCCAACCGGGGCGCCTGAAGGCGCATCTCGCCCTCTATGAAGAACGCGGCAAGGCGCCGCAGACGCGTCATCTGGGGGAGCCGCTGGCCTATCTCACGACCGAGACGGGTAACCCCAACGAATATGTGCATATGTGGATGTACCAGGACGCCGCTGACCGCGAGCGCCGGCGCGCCGCCATGCAGGCCGATCCCGACTGGCAGGCCTATCTCGCCGCGAGTGCGGAGCTCGGCGCGCTGGAGCACCAGGAAAACAAGCTGATGAAACCGGTCGATTTCTTCGCCGCGCCCGCGCGGGGCTGAGGGCGCCCCGCGCGCGGCACACGCTTTCGTCATCGCCGCGCGCGGGCTTTCATAACCCCCCGTTAACCCTGACAGGTCCTTAATCGCAACACGACGATCCGAACTTCGCAACCGCCCGAATCCGCTCATACTTTCGACAGAATCGGCGGCGAACGAAGGATCGGACCGGATGTGCCTGCGGGCCACGCCATGTCCGCGCGGCGCATCCGTCGTGAATGCCGTTCGAGCCCGGCGGGACGCGATTGCCCGCTGGCTGCTCCAGAGAGGACCGTTCGATGAACCCCGCCGATGCGATCGAGGCCGTGCCGCTGGCTTCCCATGATCTCTCGCTCTGGGGCCTGTTCTGGCAGGCCCATATCGTGGTGCAGCTGGTGATGGTCGGGCTCGCGGTCGCCTCGATCTACAGCTGGGCCATCATCATCGACAAGACCCTGACCTTCCGCCGCCTGAACCGGGCGATGGACCGGTTCGAGGAGGTGTTCTGGTCGGGCCAGTCGCTGGAAGAGCTGTATCGCTCGTTGCAGGACCGCCCGACGACGGGCATGGCCTCGGTCTTCGTCTCGGCCATGCATGAATGGCGCCGTTCCTTCGAAGGCGCGGCGCGGTCCTTCGCCAGCCTGCCCCAGCGCATCGACAAGGTCCTCGACGTGACCATCCAGCGCGAGGTGGACCGGCTGGACAACCGGCTGATCTTTCTGGCCTCGATCGGCTCCGCCGGCCCCTATCTCGGCCTGTTCGGTACGGTTTGGGGTGTGATGACCGCCTTCACGGCGATCGCGGGCTCCAACAATACCAGCCTGGCCGTGGTGGCGCCGGGCATTGCCGAGGCGCTGTTTGCCACCGCGATCGGGCTGTTCGCCGCAATTCCGGCAGTGATCGCCTACAACAAGCTGCAGAGCGAAGTTTCGCGGGCCCAGGCCCGGATGGAGGGCTTCGCCGACGAGTTCTCGGCGATCCTGGTACGCCAGGTCGACGAGCGCATGGCCCAGGCGGCGTGAGGTGTTGCGATGGTGATGTCTCACGGCGGGCCGGGCAATGTCGGTGGCGGCGCGCGCCGGCGCCGGCGCGGGCGCAAGCGCGCCATCAACGAGATCAACATGACGCCGTTCATCGACGTCATGCTGGTTCTGCTGATCGTCTTCATGGTCTCGGCCCCGCTGCTCTCGGCAGGGGTGCCCCTCGATCTGCCCGAGAGCCGGGCCGGCGCGCTGAATGTCGAGAGCCGACCGATCACGCTCTCGATCGATGCGCAGGGCCGCGTCTTCCTCGACGATGACGAAATTCCCGATGCGGATATCGTCTCGGCGATCGGTGAGCGGGTGAGCGCGGGTGCGCAGGATCGCGTCTATGTGCGCGGTGACCGGCGGGTCGATTACGGGCGGGTCGCGGAGGTGATGTCGATCGTCACGGATGGCGGCTACCGACGCGTGGCACTGGTGACATTGCCGCAATCGCAACAGTGAATGCAAGGGATGACGGCCTTGGCCTCGTGGTTTCGCGAACCGGGACTTCTGCTCAGCACGGTGGCGCATGTCACGCTGCTGACGGCGGGGCTCGTCTCGTTTTCGCAGATCGCGCCCCTGCCCGAGGCCGATGAGGGCATTCCCGTCGAATTCATCACCGAAAACCAGTTCTCGCAGATCAGCCAGGGCGAGACCGACGCCCCGGAAATCCTTGAGGAGCCGCGCCTGCGCGCCGATCGCGAAGCCGAGACCCGCGAGGTCAATCCCGTCGGCGACGATGCCCGCAACACGCCGGCCCCGCCGACACGCCCGCAAGACGCGCCCGTCGCACAGGACACGCCGCCCGAGCCGGAACCGGCTTCGGAGAACGTCTCTGAACCCGTTACCGAGCCAGAACCCGTTACCGAGCCAGAGCCCGTTACCGAGCTTGAGCCCGAGCCGCAAGCGGTGACCGAATCTGAGCCCGCACCGGAACCGGAGGCGGAGCCCGTCGCCGAGATCGCCGAAGCCCCGACACCGCTGCCGCCGGCGCGCACTGCCCGCGCCGAGGCGCAGCGTCAGGCCGCCGCCCGCGCCGAACAGGCGCGGCGTGAAGAATCGCGGCGCGAAGAAGCGCCCAGAGAAGAAACCCGAAGACGTGAGGTTGAGCGCCAGCAGAGTGCACCGCCCGAGGCAGAGATTGCCGAACGCTTCGATCCCGACGGCATCGCCGCGCTGCTGCGCTCCACCGAGGATCCGGCTGCGCGCGGCGCCACCGGCGAGCAGGTCTCGCAGACGGCGTCGCTCGGCACCGAAACCGGGCGCGCCGCGCAGCTCGCACCGAGCCAGAAGGATGCGCTGATCGGCATCATCCAGGCGCAGCTGCGCCGCTGCTGGGATGCGCCCCTGGCCGCGCAATCCCTGCCGCAGCCACCGGTGGCCACCCTGCGCATCGCGCTCAATGCCGATGGCTCGCTCGCGGACCGGCCACAGATCGTCAATGCGGAAGCGGACCGCCTCTTCCAGGCCGTGGCCGATTCCGCCTCACGGGCGACACAGCGCTGTGCTCCCCTGTCGATCCCCGCCGAATTCGCACCGTTCTATGAGGATTGGAAGACGATGGTCGTCAATTTCGATCCGCGAGACGCATGAGGAGCGTCGCTGATGCAACGCCTTGTCCCCTTCCCGACCCTGCGTGATGCGCGCTTCCTGATTGCCGCGATCGGACTGATCATGGCCGCGCTGGCCCTGCCGCGTCCTGCTGCGGCGGAACTCGTCATCGATGTGCGTGGCGGCCAGTTCGCACCGATGCCGATCGCCGTGATCGATTTCACCGGAGACGGCAATCTCGGGATGGAGATCACCCGGGTGATCTCCAGCAACCTGCAGCGATCGGGCTATTTCAGCCCGGCCGATCCGGATCGGTTTCCCGAGCGCGCGCCGGCCTTCGATGCGACCCCGCAATTCGATGCCTGGCGCGATACCGAGATCGAGGCCATCGTCACCGGGCGCGTCACCCGCGATTCCGGGGGCAGGCTGCGGGCGGAATTCCGGCTCTGGGACGTGACCACCGGGCGCCAGACGGTCGGCCAGCAATATTTCACCGAACCGGCCAACTGGCGGCGCATCGCCCATATCATCTCGGATGCGATCTACACTGAAATCACGGGTATTCCCGGTTTCTTCGATACGCGCATCGTCTTCGTCGATGAGACCGGCTCGCGCGACGACCGGCGCAAGCGCCTCGCCATCATGGACCAGGACGGGGCGAATGTGCGCTATCTCACGCCGGGAGACAACGCCGTGGTGACGCCGCGCTTCTCCCCGCGCAACCAGGAAATTGCCTTCATGGCCCAGGCGCGCGGCGAGCAGCCGCGGGTGCAGGTGCTCAATATCGAGACCGGCGCGCGCCAGGCGGTGGGCAATTTCCCCGACATGACCTCGAGCCCGCGTTTCTCGCCGGACGGGCGCTCCATCCTGATGGCATTGCAGCAGGGCGGGAACGCCAATCTCTATCAGATCGACCTGCATTCACGCACCACCACCCGCCTCACCTCCACCGGCGCCATCGACACCTCGCCGTCGTTTTCGCCCGATGGCGACCGGATCGTTTTCGAGAGCGATCGCGGCGGGCGCCAGCAGCTCTATGTAATGAACGCGGATGGTTCGGACGCGGAGCGGATTTCCTTCGGCGACGGCTCCTATTCGCAGCCGGTCTGGTCGCCGCGCGGGGATCTGATCGCCTTCACCCGGATGTCGGGCGGGCAGTTCTCGATCGGCGTGATGCGGCCCGACGGATCCGGCGAGCGCATCCTGACGGAGGGCTATCACAATGAAAGCCCGGCCTGGGCGCCGAACGGACAATATCTCGTCTTTTTCCGCGAGCCCCGGGGCGAGGGGGGTGGACAGCTCTTCATGGTTGACGTGACGGGTCGGGTCGAGACGCCGATCCCGACACCGAATTTCGCTTCCGATCCGACCTGGTCGCCCTCGCTCAGTGGTCCCTGAGCGCACGGCCTGCGCGGGTCGCAAGCCACACGCAAGGCTTCTGCCTCACTGTCACGGCACGACCGCGATGGCCATCAGGCGCATCGCGGGCTGCCTGTGAGGGAAGACCATGCTCTCGACACCGCTCGCCTTCAATCTCGTCGCGCGTGATCTGCCACGCTCACTGGAGCGCACCGCGCAGGAGCCGATGGCGGCGCGCGACATCGCCTATTACGAAGAGAATATCAGCAAGATCCGCTCGATCGACGATTTCATGAGCGACGAGCGGATCTACCGTTTCGCGCTCAAGGCGCACGGACTCGAAGACATGGCCTATGCCAAGGCTTTTATTCGCAAGGCGCTGGAGGAGGGTACCGACGAGCGCGATTCCTTCGCCAACCGCCTCGCCGACAAGCGTTATCGCGATCTCGTGGAGACCTTCAACTTCAAGCGCTACGATAGCGCGACGACGAGTTTCTCGCGCGCGCAATCGGGCACGATCGAGAAATTCGTGCGCCAGACGCTGGAGGAAACCCAGGGCGCGCAGAACGAAGGCGTAAGGCTGGCCCTGTATTTCGAGCGCAAGGCGCCGGGCATCGAGAACGTCTACGAGATCCTGGCCGATCCGGCCTTGCTCAAGGTCGTGCAGACGGCGCTCGGCCTCTCGCCGCAGACCGGCGGGGCGAGTGTCGAGCAGCAGGCGGCGTTCATCGAGGGCCGGCTCGATATCGCGGATTTCAAGGATCCCGACGCGCTGTCCAGGTTCCTCACGCGCTTCACCTCGCTCTATGAACTCGACAACCCGACCGCCCCGGCGAGCGCGCCCAACATCCTGATCGGCGGGCCGACACCGCAGGGGATCGGGATCAATCTCCTGACCAGCATTCAATCCATCAAGCGCGGAGGCTTCTGAGGCCATGCAGAGCCCGATCTATGTCGCCGTTTCCGGCCAGGTCGCCCTCGAGCGACGCATGGAGACCATCGCCCGCAACGTCGCCAACATGTCGACGGTGGGCTATCGCGCCGATGAGGTGACCTTTGAATCGATCTTCTCGGCGGCGGGCCGCGAACGCGTCGCCTTCGCCAGTGTCGGGGAAACCCATATATCGCGCCAGGCCGGCAGCCTCGATCAGACCGGCAACCCCCTCGACATCGCCGTGAATGGCGATGCCTTCTTCGCCATCGAGACCGGTAACGGCCCGGCCTATACCCGCGACGGGCGCTTGCAGATCGACGAATTCGGCGAATTGCGCACGGTGGCGGGCCATCTCGTGCTCGATGCCGGGCTCGCGCCGATCCAGCTCGATCCCAATGGCGGACCACCGGCGATCTCGCGCGACGGCATGATCACGCAAAACGGGGCGCAGATGGGTGCGATCGGGCTCTTCGCCATCGATTCTGACGCCGATCTCACGCGGTTTTCCAATTCCGCTCTGATCCCGAGCATCCCCCCAGAGCCGGTGCTCGATTTCGTCGATAACGGCGTGGTGCAGGGCTATACCGAGAGCGCCAATGTCAACCCGATGCTGGAACTGACCAGGCTGATCGCGGTCAGCCGCGCCTTCGAGAGCGCATCCACGGCGGTCGAGCAGAACGACCGCACCCTGCAGGATGCAATCCGCACCCTCGGGGATACGCGATGAGTGAGGCGCCCGCCGTCATCGGTGCTGCAAGCGGCGCGGCTTCGCCTGATCGCGTGGTGCTCGCGCGCAGCGATCACAGCCTGCGCCTCGTGAATGCCCTCAACCACGCCCGCCAGGCGCTGAACGCCGAGCCGGTGCAGGATTTCACCGCAACACTCTCCGACAGGCTCGACGAGAGCGGGCAGAAAACCGCGGACGTGGACGCAGCGACCGATCCCGCCACGGCGGACAAGCCGCGTCTCGATTTTCTGCGCACCAGCATCCTGCGTGGCCATGTCTCGCAGCCGGGCGGCTTCAATCCCGATCCGAACGCGCTGCCGCCTCTGCCCGATCTGCCGCGCGAACGCGACGCCGCGCAGGGCCCTGCGCCCGATGTCGCGCGGGCGGACGAGATCGCCGCGCTCAGCGCGATGCTCGATGCCGATCGTGTGGGGAGATCACTGCCATCCGTCGAGGGGCTGGCCCGGGCCGACGCGAATCAGCTGCCGGCTGACGTGCTCGAAGATCTGCATCAGCGCCACCTCGCTCGCGAGGCGCAGACCGCTACCGCAAACGGCTGGCCTGCGCCTCCATGAAGCTTAAGACAGAACTCCCCTCTCCGGGGTGGAGAGGGGTTGGGGGTGAGGAGGTATCAGAATTGAGCGAAACCGGGATGAAGCAGGCGACGGAAATCAACGGCGACGATTCTTCTGCGCCGCCCCTCACCCCCGGCTCCTCTCCACGGCGGGAGAGGGGAGATCGCGCGGAATCGGCGCCCGATGCCCTCGACGGGCTGGGCGACGCCATGGCCCGCGCCACGCAGGATCTGCCTCTTGTGCGTATCGGGGGGCGGGTCAGCGCGGTGACGCCGGCTTTCTACCGCGTCGGGGGGCTCTCCCCCTTCCTCAAACTGGGGGAGCGCGTCGTCCTTCCCGCAAATGGGGATGCCCGGCCCCAGATCGGCGAGGTGGTGCGCATTGATGCGGGCGGGGCCACGGTCAAGCCTTTCGAGGGCGCGATCGACGCCCGGCTCGGTGCCGAGGTGCATCGCATGGAGGCGGTCTCGCTGCATCCGCATGCGGGCTGGCGCGGGCGCGTCCTTGATGCGCTGGGCAAGCCCATTGACGATGGCGGCGCCCTTCCCCTGGGTGAGCGGCGCGTCTTCCCCTTCGCCGAACCGCCGCCGGCCATGCATCGCGCCCGCGTCGGCGCGCATATCCGCACGGGCGTGCGCATGGTCGATCTGTTCACGCCGCTCTGTGCCGGGCAGCGCATCGGCATCTTCGCCGGCTCGGGCGTCGGCAAATCCACCATGCTCTCGATGCTCGCCGGCGCGGAAGGTTTCGACACGGTGGTGATCGCGCTGGTTGGCGAGCGCGGGCGGGAAGTCCGCGAGTTCCTCGAGGAAACGCTGGGCGAGGCCCGCTCCAAGGCCGTGATGGTGGTTTCGACCGGGGACGAGAGCCCGATGATGCGCCGCCTCGCCCCCAATACCGCCATGGCCATCGCCGAGTATTTCCGCGATCGCGGCGAGAAGGTGCTGATGATCGTCGATTCGGTCACGCGCTACGCCCATGCCGCCCGCGACGTGGCGCTGGCGGCCGGCGAACCCGCCGTCTCGCGCGGCTTTCCCCCGAGCGTGTTCAGCGACCTGCCGCGCCTGCTGGAGCGCGCCGGTCCCGGATGCGAGGGCGCCGGCACGATCACCGGGCTGTTCTCGGTGCTCGTCGACGGCGACGACCACAACGATCCCGTGGCCGACAACATCCGGGGCACGCTGGACGGCCATATCGTGCTCGATCGCACCATTGCCGATCGTGGACGTTTTCCCGCCATGGATCCGCTCGGCTCGATCTCGCGGCTGGCGCGCAAGGTCTGGAGTGCGGAGGAGCAGGGCGTGGTGCGCCGCTTCCTCGCCCTCGTCGCCCGTTTCGAGGAAACGCGCGATCTGCGCCTGATGGGCGGCTACCAGCCCGGTCACGATGCCGATCTCGACCAGGCCGTGACCATCGTGCCGCGCCTCTACGACGCCCTGCGCCAGGACCCGTCCTCACCGCGCAGCCGCGACCCGTTCCGCGAGATCGCCGGGATGCTGCAAAACGGTTGAGTGGCCGTTTGGGACGGGATCCCGCGTGATGGTGCCCGCTGGTGTCGTGGGGCGGATGCCGAGACGCGCCCATCCCCCTCAGGCAAAGCGCGCGTTGATCGGATCGCCTCCATCCCGGAAGATCAGCAAAAAACACAGATGCTGAGCCGGGAGGATCGGAACAATGAGCAAGGACGACATCACGGTGGTGACGGGCGGGGCGAGCGGTATCGGCGCGGCATGCTGCCAGCTTCTCGCGGCGCACGGGGGCAAGGTCGTCGTTCTCGACCGCGACGGCGAGGCGGCCAAGGATCTCGCCGAGGAGATCGGCGGGTATGGCTGCGTCGGCGATGTCGCGGTGCAGGCCTCGCTCGAGGAAGCGGTGTCGCGCATCGAGACGGAATTCGGCGCGGTGACGGGGCTCGTCAACAGCGCCGGTATCCTGCAGCGACCGGTATCGCCCGAAGAATTGTTCATGGAAAGCTATGACGACGTCGTCGCGGTCAACCAGCGCGGCACCTATCTCGCCAGCGCGATCTTTGCGCGGGCCATGATCGGGCGCGGGGGCGGCGCGATCGTCAATATCGCTTCGGTGGCGGGAATGCGCTCGATGCCGCTGCATTCCTACTCGCCGACGAAAGCCGCCGTGATTGCGATGACGGCCTGCCTCGCCGCCGAATGGGGGCCGTCGGGCATCCGCGTCAACGCGGTCTCCCCCGGCTTCACCCTGACCCCGGCCCTGCAGGCCGAAGTCGATGCCGGGAGGCGGGATCTTTCCCTCGCGGAGGCGCAGGCGGCATTGGGGCGTCTGGTGCGGCCCGATGAAATCGCGCAGGCGGTCGCGTTCCTGCTCTCGCGGGAAGCCTCGGCGATTACCGGGGCGAACCTGCCCGTCGATTGCGGCTGGCTCGCGGGCACGTCCTGGACGACGCATGGCGGCGTGCGCCGGGCTTGAGGCTCTGTCGACCGGATCACATGGAATGAAGGGGAGGTTCGCGTGAGCGATCAAGAGACGGAATTCGACGCGCTGATCATCGGGGCGGGTTTCGCCGGGCTCTACCAGCTGCATCTGCTGCGGGACCGGCTGGGCCTGTCGGTGCGCGTGCTCGAGGCGCAGCCGGGGATCGGCGGGACCTGGCAGGCGAACCGCTATCCCGGGGCGCGCTGCGATTCGGAAAGCCATTCCTATTGCTATTTCTTCTCGCCGGAGATCTACCGCGAATGGGAATGGAGCGAGCGCTATCCCGGGCAGGCGGAGATCCTGCGCTATCTCCAATTCGTAGCTGAGCGCCTCGACCTGATGCGCGATATCAGCGTGGGCGTGAAGGTCACCGGCGCGCGTTTCGACGATGCGGGCAATCGCTGGATCGTCGAGACGGATCGCGGCGAGAGCCTCACCTGCACCTGGCTGATCACCGCCGTGGGCTGCCTGTCGAGCGCCAACATTCCCGACATTCCCGGCCTGAACGGCTTCGAGGGCGAATGGTACCATACCGGGCAATGGCCGCACGAGGGCGTGGATCTCGTCGGCAAGCGTGTCGGTCAGATCGGCACCGGTTCGACCGGTATTCAGGCAGCCCCGGTCATTGCCGGGGAGGCGGGGCATCTGACCGTGTTCCAGCGCACGGCGAATTACTCCGTCCCCGCCCGCAACGCGCCCCTCGATGAGGCGCGCAAGCGCTATTTCAAGGAGAATTTCGAGGAAATCCGCGGCATCGTGCAGCGCACGCCCAACGGCCATCCCTTCGAGATCGCCAAGCGCAAGGTCTTCGATGTCGATGAGGAAGCGCGCCTCGCGCTCTACGAGGAAGCCTGGGAGACGGGCGGCTTGCGCTTTCGCGCGGTGTTTCAGGATCTGCTCGCGAGCGAAGAGGCCAACGCCACTGCGGCGGAGTTCATCAAGCGCAAGATCCGGCAGATCGTGCATGATCCGCGCAAGGCACGGATATTGTCCGATATCGACCATCCCTATGCCGCCAAGCGCCCGCCGGTCGATACGCAGTATTTCGAGACCTTCAACCGCGATAATGTCGATCTTGTCGACCTGCGGGCTGAACCGATCAAGCGGATCACCGAAAACGGAATCCGGACGGAGGAGGCTGAATATCCCCTCGACGTGATCGTCTTCGCCACCGGCTTTGACGCGATGACCGGGCCGCTCCTGCGGCTCGGCCTGACCGGGCGCGACGGATTGAGCCTCGAAGAGGCGTGGGCGGCGGGGCCAGTGACGTATCTGGGCCTGCAGATCCCGGGCTTTCCCAATCTCTTCACGGTGACCGGCCCGGGCAGTCCCTCCGTGCTGGTGAACCTGCCGGTCGCGATCGAGCAACATGTGGAATGGATCACCGAGTGCATCGCGTTCATGCGCGAGCGTGGCGTGACGCGGATCGAACCGCGCATGGAGGCGGCAACGGCCTGGGGCGCGCATGTGGAAAACGCGGCGGGGCGCACATTGCTGCCGCAGGTGCCCCATTCCTGGTATCTGGGGGCGAACGTGCCCGGCAAGCCGCGCGTCTTCATGCCCTATACCGGCGGCATGGGACGCTACCGCGCCATCTGCGAGGACATCGCCGCGCGCGGTTATCCCGGCTTCACCCTCGACGAGACGACGCAACCCCCGCCGGTCGCGGCTGATTTCGACGCGCCGGTTTATACGCCGGGTGTGTGAGAATTGCCGTCCCGCCGCAGCGGCCCGCAGGGCGGCTCGGTAAAGAGGTGCCGGATCCGCCCGGCCGGCGCCGATTTCCGGCAAGCGAAACCCCACTGGCCATGCGACGGCGCCAATCGTACTTTGCTGACGAGGCGGGCGGGCACATGATGGCGTCAGGTTGTCCGGCGCGCCGCATCTTGCGCGAAACGGCGCTGAGGGGATTGGTCATCCGTCTGGGGCAAGCATATGAGAATGAATGAAGGGTCTCTGATTGCACTCACTGGAGCAACGGGTTTCATCGGACGCCATCTGATGGAGGATCTGTCCCGTCGCGGTTACCGGCTGCGTGTGCTGTTGCGCCGGCCCGTTCCGGAATTCACCACGGGTGAACAAGTATTGATCGGCGATCTCGCCTCGCCGATCAATCTCACCGAGGCCATGCGTGGTGTCGATTACGTGATCCATTCTGCCGGTATCGCCCATGCCATGTCGGGACGCCCGGAGGACGATTACCGGCTGATCAATCGCGATGCGACGCGGGCACTTGCGATTGCCGCCCGGCATGCCGGAGTGCGTCGTTTCGTTTTCCTCTCGTCGGTACGGGCGCAATGTGGGCCGGTATCGAATCACAGTGTCGGTGATGACGAGGCACCGGAGCCGACCGATCCCTATGGGCGATCCAAGCTTGAGGCCGAAAAAGTTCTCAGTGATATCGGTATTCCTTTTGCCGCCTTGCGCCCGACCCTCGTCTACGGGCCGAACCTCAAGGGCAATCTCGCGGCTTTACTCGCCCTCGCGCGCAAACCCTGGCCCTTGCCATTCGGCGCATTTCATACAAAGCGTTCAATGGTCGGGCTGGAGACGCTCGCCGGAGCGGTCGCCCATGTGCTGACGCTGGACGATCCTTTGAATCGTGCTTTCCTCGTGGCCGATCCCGAGCCGGTCTCTCTGGCGCAGATCATCACGTTCTATCGCAGGGGGCTTGGACGCGGCCCCGGGTTGATCCCGGTGCCGCCAGTCGTCGTCGGCACGGCATTGCGGTTTGCCGGGCGACAGGAGATGGCAGAGCGTCTGACGGGATCACTCGTCCTGGCACCGACCGGTCTCGCCGCGACCGGGTGGCAGCCGGCCCAGACGACGCGGGACGGGTTGGAGAGGTTGGGGCGGCACGACTTGACGTATTCCTGATCTCTGGAAAAACGCATACGCTTTGCCGTGTGGGACGGCGCATGTCGCGGGCAATCCGGCGGGCCGGTCGCGAGCCGTGCAGAAATGCCAGTTCGCCGGGAACGGCGATGGCGTCTTCTTCCATCGAAGATTGTCCGGCATTGATGCCCTGGCGCCAGGACCATGAAGTGCATGTCGTCGGCGACGCCCGATGCCGGCATATCCGCAAGGCGTTTTTCAGTGAGCGCGCTTTCGCCGAAACAGGGCGTAGCCGGTGAGGAGGGCGATCAGGGCAGAGGTCATGAAACCGACCGAATCTGCCAGAACGGCAGAGATGGTGCCGAGATTATCGTAGAAAACGAAACCAAGCCCGACATAAATGGTGACCCAGACGGCTTCGCCGAGGGCTGACATGATGGTGAAGGTTGGCCAGCGCATCTGCGCGGCGCCAGTCAGAAGGTTGACATAGGGCCCCAGCGGAGAAAACAACCAACGACTGAGAAAGACCGCCGGAGCGCCGCGTCTGTCGATCGTGCCTTGTGCCTGATCAAGAAATTTCGCTCGCGACGGGTTTGCTCGCAGCCAGCCGATCAGCGCGATGCTGGCAGTGCGGCCGATCCCGAACCCCGCCTGATCACCCGCGATCGCCCCGAAGAAAGCTGCCATGACAACGGGGGCGAGTTGCAGATCTCCGGAAGCGACGAAGGCGCCTGCAGCCAGCATCATCATGGATGTCGGTACGGGAACGGCAAGGCAGGAGAGAAACGTCGCAAATGCGAGGGCCGGCGCGCCCCAGTCGCTGACGAGAGCGAAGAAGAGCTCAGTCATCACCGTCGACCGCTTCTTCCCGCGCATCCGCTATTGCGTTTTCAATGCGTGCGATCAGGGTTTCAACCGATTCACCGCGCTCCTCCGCGATATGCGCGAGACTCTTGCGGGAAAGCGCACCGGGTTCATGCTGGATTGCTTCTGCGAGCCTGTCACGCGGAACGTCCCACGATTGCGCGATGTATCCGATCGGCATCCAGCCTTCGATCGGTCGATCCTGATTTCCCGACCAGTAAATCGTCGAGACGACAAGGCGGATCGCAAAAAAACCGGTCAGGACCAGCGCGAGAACAAAGCCGGCAAGCAGCCAGGGATGTCGGGAACGGTGGCCCTTCATGGCCGATTGCTTTCCAGTGGCATAGGTCGTCCCGAATCGCCCGTTTTCCGATAGCCTAATTCAATGCCGGCAATCGGAAAGCCGCTTTTGCGCACCAGCCCCAGCCTTTTTCCAGGCGGTTTGCGGGAGATGCGCCGTGGCTGGGTTGCAACGACCCGGATCCGGGGTCAGGTGACGGACGGACGGACAGTCGGTCACGCATGCACTGCGACAGTCTGTTCGATTTCGGCCGCGAGGCCGGGGTCGATGCCGAGCGCGGCCGCGAGTTCGGTCAGATAGCGCCGCTCGGTGGGCGTATCCGGATCCATGGCCAGAAGCGAGGCGGCATAGAGTTCCGCGCCGACTTCGGGCCGATCCGCATAATGGCGCACGCGGTTGATGTCCTGGGGTGCTGCGAGTTCATCCATGACGAAGGCCTTGGCCTCGGCATCCAGCCCGAGATTGTCGAGATGGCCGAAAATGCGGGTCTGCTCTTCGGCATCGATATGCCCGTCGGCCTTCGCGCCCTGGATCATGGCGACGAGGACGCCGCGGGCGAGATTGTCCTCTCCGCCCGGCGCCTGCGCCGGGGAGAACGGGCTGTCGGCGGGCGGCGTCAGCAAGGCCGGGCCAGAGTGGGCCTGTGCCGGCGCTGCCTGCGCCGGTGCAGGCTGGCCTCCCCCGCTCCGACGTTGCCAGGCGGTATAAGCCAATGCACCGACAGCAGCGAGCCCGCCAAGGGTGAGCGCCGTGCCTGCCGTGCGACCGACCATCTTGCGTGCTTTCTTGTTGCCCATGAGCATGCCGACGACACCGCCAGCCAGGGCGCCCGTGGCGAGTTTGCCCATGCCCGTGCCACCGCTTGTCGCCCCGCCCGCCGGCCCGGTCGGAGCCTGTCCCTGGCCCTGGCCTTGCTGACCGAACTGACCCATGACCTGCGACAGATCGCCGGTCTGGGCGGAATTGAGGACTTGATCCAGGAGCCGGCGTGCGTCGAACATGGTTTTTTCCCTGATGCGAGGACGTATTGAGCTGAATGATACATGGGGACCCGATGCCGCGCTTCAAGCCGTCACGGCATCGGATGAGGAAGGGGCTCACGCGGCGACGGAACGGGGCGTGTCATTCTCCCAGACGAGCCCCGGGCGATAGCGCCCCGCGACACGCCCGCCCTCCAGGGTGAACAGGTGGAGCCAGCCGTTGTCGAACAGGGCGCGCACCTCATCATGGCGTGCCAGGATCGCGCTGATCGCCTCCTGCGGCGCCTCGATATAGATCGACAGCCGCAGCGGTTCGTGGGCGAGGTTGACGCCATCGTGAACCGCCTGCCAGGGCAGGCCCGGGCGCATCATCCCGCCATTGCCCTGCACGACGCCGATGCCGCCGACGACGTTGTGGATCAGCTTGTTGCCGCCGCCGAACAGCTCCGGCGCCACGCTCGACCCGTAATATTGCAGGCTGATCCAGCTCGCCACGACGACGGGAGCCGTGAGGATCAGCTCCAGCGTCTTGAATTGTGCATCCGTGCGCCAGTCATAGCTGTGCAGGAAGCTGCGCCCCTGAAGGTCGGTTCCGGTCGTCGCCGCACGCGGCGCCGCGATGAAGGCGGCACACCCGGCCAGCCCCCATTCGGGGCGCACCTCCGCCCAGTTGAAGGCACGTTGCGCAATGCGCGCGGCATCAGCCCCCGGCAGACGCGCGGCCCGTTCCGTGCGGGCCAGATCGCCCGCCCGCGCGAGCCAGCTGCGCGCCTGCTCCAGATCGGCGGAATGTGCCGGCGCGGGTTCGTCCTCGTAGAGCGTGACCGTATCGGTCGTGGTGTCGTGCAGACCCGCCACGAAGACGGTATCCTCCGGCAAATCGATGCCGTGCCCGGGCAGGCCGGCACGGGTTTCGGGGTCGTTGAGCAGGCTCGCGAGAAGGCGTGCGGATACTTCGCCGGTCTGTCCGCCACAGGCGCCGCAATGATAGGCGCTCTCATGCGGGTTGTTGGTGACATGCGCGCCATGGCCAACGAGCAGGACGAGGCGGGCATGGCCTTCGGTCATGCTCATCGCCTGGAGAACTGCTGCGCCGGTGGCGGCCTTGGCCTCTGCCGTCAGCGGCTCCTCGAAGCGCGGCGGCGGATTGGTCGAGTCCGCGGATGCCGCCGTGGTACCATGATTGCCGCCGTGATCGAGCGCCAGGGTATCCTTGACGAGCTTCCAGCCATAGATCGGTCCCGCGGCCTCGATGAAGGCGAAGGAAGACACCGCCGCCTGCCGGAAGCGTCCCCAGGCGCGCCGCGCCCGCGCCCGGATCCGGACATCCTGTTCGGTGTGGGCGTCGCTGTGGCTGCAGGCCTCGAGAGCCGGGGTCAACAGCACCGGCAGATGCGCCTCGCGCCTGTCGGTACCGTGGCCGCAATGTGATACGGGCAGGCCGAAGAACCCGGCAAAGCCGATCGTCGCGATGTCGGTATCGAGGCTTTCCAGCGCGCGCCGGAAGACTTCCGAGCGCACGTCGATGCAGAAGGCGGCCTGGATTGCGGGCCGGCCCTCACGGGGCTGGGCGCCTGGCAGCATGGCTTCGATCCGCCGCTGACGGGCCCGCTCGGCGGCCTCCTGGAGGATGGCGTCGATCACCTGATCGCGCGTGGGCGCGACGGGTTGCTCATGTGCGGCGCGCGTCTCTTCCCAGGCTGAGGCGAGCTGGGGATATTGCGCAAGCAGCGCTTCTTCCCAGATCAGCCGGATCGCCAGCAATTCCGCGATCGTCGCATCCGTCTCCCCGGCGAGTTCCGCTTCCCAGAGCAGCCAGCGCGCATGCTGGGCCCATCCACCCAGATCGACCAGCAGCCGGTGGAAAATCGTCTGCGCATTGGCCTCGGTGATGCCCAGCCGCTCGGCTGCGCGCAGGATCACCCGGTCGGCGGTGTCCGGCGCATCGATGGCATGGCTGCAAAAACCCGTGAGGCCCGCAATCTCGGGGGTCAGGTCATGGCGCGCCCAGTCCCGCCAGGCGTCGAGCGCGGCGCGCCCCGGAGCCGGGGACCAGAGCGCCTGCCCGCGATCGAAATGGCCGGCAGCCCAGAGGCCGAAGCTGCGCTTGATCAGTTCCGGCCAGTCCGTGCCGCTTGCACCGGCAGCCAGCTCGGCAAGGGTGGGCAGCGCCCCGGGAGCCGGGCTCTGTGACAGCAGCGCCTGTTCCAGTTCCGCGAGATCAGCCGGCTTCGAGGTCGACGAGCAGGCCGCGAGCGCTCCCGCGAGGTCCTCGCGCGTGATCGCTCCGGATTCGATCTCGCCGCGATAGGTAGCGCGCTCACGAACGAGGCGCACGCCTGCGACCCGCGCCAGCCGGGCCGAGGCTGTGGCCAGATCCTCACGGGTCTGGCCGAGGAAGGGATTCACGGCAACCGTCGCATCAAGGGGAAATGCCGGCGGGATGGCGCGAGCGGCACCCTCCACGGCAGTGAGCAACGCGCCGGCGTTCATGTCGTCAGGATGATGATCTTGGATGAGCATGGTGTTATCTGCCTGCAATCGAGGAAATCAACGGGATTTCGGGGTTGTGAAACCGCCGATCATGCGATCGAGGACGGCGTTGAGATAAAGGCCGTTCGCCAGATGCACGCGCAGTCCCGCCGCTGCGGGATGGTGGGCCCAGAGCGGAAACAGCGCTTGGGCCACGGCGATCAGACCGAAGGAGAACAGCATCAGCACGATCAGCCCCCATTCCAGCGGACCCGGCGCCGGCGCGGCGGGCAGGTGCGCTCCCCAGACCAGATCGGCCACGAGATGAAATCCGAAATAGGCGAGCGTGGCGGCGAAAGACGCCATCACCGTGCGTCGCGTGAGCTCACGCGGCGCGGTATCGGCCATGCCCTGCGCCACCAGATAGGCGACACCGAAGATCAGGATGGCGCCGAGCGACAGGGCCTGCGCTGATTTCGCACCGAAGACGAAGCCGAACAAGGTCGCCACCAGCGCATAGAGCACGAGCGCGAGCGAGAAGGCCCGCAGGACTGCGCCGAGGCCCGGCACCGCGACGGGTCCCGGGCGCCGGATTTCGGCCACGGCCTTCACGGCACCGCCGGAAGCGAGGAAGGCATGCGCCTTGTAGAGCGAGTGGGCGACGATGTGCAAAAGCGCCAGAGTCCACAGACCCAGCCCGCATTGCAGAAGCATGAAGCCCATCTGCGCGATGGTCGACCAGGCCAGCGCCGTCTTGATCGCGCTCTGCGTCAGCATCACTGCAGCCGCGAAAAGCGCGGTGAACCCGCCGAGCATCAGCAGGGCCGCCATGGCCGCCGTGCTGGTCTGGATCAGATCGGCCATGCGGATCAAGAGGAAGCCGCCGGCATTGATGATGCCCGCATGCAGCAGGGCGGAGACGGGAGTGGGCGCCTCCATGACCTCCGTCAGCCAGCCATGCAGCGGGAAGGCCGCTGTCTTGAGAGCGGCGGTGAGCACCAGAAGCGCGATGGCTGCATGCATCGCGAAGCCCGCGCCACCCTCCGCCTGCGCCGCGATCGACGCGATGTCGCTCGTGCCGAATGCGATCCAGAGCAGGATCGAGGCGAGCGCCAGCGCGATATCGCCGCCGGCCCAGACCAGCGTGAATTTCGCGGCTGCCCGCTGTGCTTCAGGACGGTCGGGATAGAACAGCAGCAGCTGGCGCAAGCCGAAGCCGATCGCCACGAATGCCAGAACCAGCGTGACGAGACTGCCCGCCTGAACGAGCAGAAGCACGCTGGCCAGGGTGACGGCCATCCAGCCGTGAAAGGCGCCTTCGCGCTGCTCGCCATCCAGATAGGTGCGCGCGTAACGCACGACGATCCAGCCGATGAAGGCCACGAGGATCGTCATGGTCACACTCAGCGCATCAAGGCGGAACGCGATCATCAACGCATCACCGCCAAGCGCGAAGCTCTGCGGGCCCGCGAAAACAAGCTGGATGCCACCCGCGACCGCCGCCACCAGGGCCGCGATCGCGACACGTTCGGTCAGGAGCGGCAGGCCGCCGGGTCGGCGACCCGGGTAAAATGCAGCGTAACCCGCAATCAGAAGAATGAATATGGGAGCAAGCATGCTCAAAGATGGCGATGAACTCATGGACGAGGCTCCGGTGCGTTGTAAGGCCGCTCCGGAATAACGCGTAGCTGACTTTCAGAAAAATACATATTATGATCATAAACATTCTATAAAATAGAACGATGTCGCTTTTGAACCTGCACCATCTGCGCCTCTTCCGGGCCGTCGCGACCGAGGGCACGCTCACCGGAGCCGCCACACGGCTCAACCTGTCGCAATCAGCGCTCTCGACCCAGATCAGGGCTCTGGAGGCCGCGCTCGGACATGATCTGTTCGAGCGCCGGGGGCGGGGACTGGTTCTGACGGAAGCCGGTCGGATTGCCCTCGACCACGCGGAAGCGATCTTTCGGACCGCTGAGGATCTGACGGCGACGCTGCGGGAGACCGGCTTCGCGCGCCGCGCCCTGCGCATCGGTGCGCTCGCGACGCTGTCACGCAATTTCCAGATGGCCTTCGTGCGCCCGCTCGTGGGCAGAGCCGATGTCGAGGTCATCCTGCGCTCGGGCTCCCAGGCGGAATTGTTGAACGCGCTTGATGCGCTCGCCCTCGATATCGTGCTGACCAATCTCGCCCCGGCGCGCGACAGCGCCAGCCCCTGGCTGATTCACCGGCTTGCCGAACAGCCGGTCAGTCTGATCGGGACGCCATCGCGATGCGGCTCGGATCGGCCTTCGCTGGCGACGTTGCTCGGGCGCGAACCCGTGATCCTCCCGGTTCCCGACACCGCCTTGCGCGCCGCCTTCGATGCGATGACGGCCCGGCTGGGCATCACGCCGATGGTGGCGGCGGAAGCCGATGACATGGCCATGCTGCGTCTGCTCGCCCGCGAGGATGCGGGCCTCGCCGTGATCCCGCCCATCGTCGTGCGCGACGAGCTCGAGGCGGGGATCCTGGTCGAGGCAGCGCGACTCGACAACATCCGCGAGACATTCTTCGCCATCACCCGGGAGCGGCGTTTTCCCAATCCGCTGGTCGCGGAATTGCTGGCGAAAGGCGCGCAGCACGACGTACCCGTATAGCCGATACGGGCGCGGCGTGGCGCGTCAATGCGCCAGAACCAGCATCTGGAACGCCATCATCGCGGCAAAGGCCAGAGTCACCACCGTCGCTGCCGAGCTGCTATCGGTCTTTTCCTGCGCCTCCGGAAACAGCTCGGAGAAAACCATCCAGATCATGGCGCCTGCCGCCAGGCCGAGCCCGAGGGGGAGGAAGGGCCGGAAGATCTCGACGAAGAGATAGGATGGCGCCGCCATCAGCGGCTGGGGCAGGCTCGTGAAGATCGCCCAGAGGGCCGCTTTCCAGACCGGCGTGCCGCGCGGTACCAGCACCAGCGCAATGGCGAGACCTTCCGGGACGTTGTGGAAGGCAATGGCCGTGGTGATGAAGACACCGAGCCCCTCGGTGCCGGCAAAGGAAACGCCGACGCCGACACCTTCCGCAAAGGAATGCGCCGTCATGATACCAAGGATCAGCAATGCCTTGGTCGCATTGGCGCCGTGGAGTTCGGCCACATCCACCTCGCCGGAACGCGACAGCAGCCGGTTGGCGAGAACAATCGCCACGAGGCCGATCAACACCCCTGCCAGCGTGAGGATGACATCGAGGGCGACGCCTTCCGCGATCAGGCTGTGGCTCGCAGCCAGCATCAGGCCGGCGGCAGCGGCATTCGCCCAGCCGACGGTCCTCTCGCTGAGCTTCTTCACGAAAAGAAACGGAAGCGCACCGACGCCTGTCATGATCGCCGTGACGAAGGCCGCGGCAATCACGATCAACAGCGATATTTCCATGAATGACTCCGCAGAATACGGTCAATGGCGGGACGACGGCTATCTGCGCGACAGCCGACGGCGTGACCGTTCACATGGGAGCGGCGTTCCGGCTTGTAAAGCCCGCAAACTCGTCCGGTCTCGTACGGAGTCGGCGCGAGGGCGCCGCCGATCAGCGGTTCATGGCGCGGCTGAGAATGATCACCGGCAGGATGCCGACGGCGACGATCAGCAGGGCGGAGGTCGCGGCTTCCTCAAGCCGCCCGTCGGAAGCCAGCCGGAAGGTGCGGATGGCCAGCGTGTCGAAATTGAAGGGCCGCACGATCAGCGTCGCCGGCAATTCCTTCATCACGTCGGCGAAGACGAAGATGGCTGCGGTGAGCAGGCCCGGGCGCAGCAGGGGCAGATGCACCCGCCACAGGACCCGCACGGATCCCGCCCCGAGATTGCGCGCGGCCTCGTCCATGCTGCGCGGCACCCGCGTGAAACTCGCCTGTACGGTCTTCAGGGCCACGGCGAGATAGCGCACGGTATAGGCGAACATCAGGGCCGCGATCGATCCCGTCAGCAACAGCCCGGTCGAGATACCAAAGCGCGCGCGCATGAAGGCGTCGAGCGCATTGTCGAAGGTCGCCAGCGGAATCAGCACGCCGATCGCAATCACCGCACCCGGGATCGCATAGCCGAAGCTCGCCGCCTGCATGGCGGAATCGATCACGGGGCCACCCTGCAGGCGCTGCGCGTAGCTGAGGAAAACGGCGATGCAGACCAGAAGGATCGCCGCGCCGCCGGCCATGACGAGGCTGTTCTGGGCAAAGGCGAAGAAGCGCGCACCCCAGAGCGGATCGCCCGCGATCAGCGACAGCCGTAACAGTTCTGCGGCGGGAAAGACGAACCCCAGGACGACCGGCAGGCTGCAGGCGACCATGGCGAGAATCGCGTAACCCGGCTTCAGCCGCACGCGCCCCATCATCCGCGCCCGCCCGCCGGCATTGCTGGCGAAACGTCTGTCGCCACGTACCATCCGCTCGACGAGGAAGGCCACGGCCACGAAGCAGACGAGCAGGGCCGCGAGCTGGGCCGCCGCGACCGGCGCACCGCGCGCAAACCATGTCCGGAAGATGCCCGTGGTCAGCGTCTGGACGCCCAGATGCAGCACCGTGCCGTAATCAGCGAGCGTCTCCATCGCGACGAAAGCGGCGCCGGCGGCGATTGCTGGCCAGGCCAGTGGCAGCGCCACACGCCGGAAGGCGGCAACGCGGCCCTGGCCGAGGGAGCGGGCCGTCTCCATGAGATGCAGTGACTGGCCGAGAAAGGCCGCTCGCGACAGCAGATAGACGTAGGGGTAGAGAACGAGGGCGAGCAGGATCATTGCGCCGGGCAGCGAGGCGATCTGCGGAAACCAGTAATCCGCGCGCCCCCAGCCGAACACGCTGCGCAACCCGCTCTGGATCGGCCCCCAATAGCTCAGCCGGTCGAAATAGACATAGGCGATGACATAGCCCGGCATCGCCAGCGGCAGCATCAGCGCCCATTCGAGCACCCTCCGCCCGGGAAACTCGTAGGCGGCGATCAGCCATCCCGTGGTCACCCCGATCATGATCGCCAGCAGGGTCACGCCGGTGACGAGAATCAGGCTGTTTTGCACGTAGAGCGGCAGGACCGTGTCGAAGAGATGCGCCCAGACGCCTTCGGACGGTACGAAGACGCGGCTCGCGACCGTCGCCACGGGCAGGAGAATCACGGCGATGACGATGAAAGCGAGCACCGTCCAGATCGAGGGAAGCGGCCCGCGCCATCGTTTTTGAAGCGCGTTTTGCGATCCAGGACCGTTCTGCGATTCAGGACCGTGTTCCGACCCCTGTTCCAATGCCGTCCTCTGCCTCATGCCCGTGTCCCGCATGCCGAGCCCGGACTGATAGGACTGTCGTGCCTGCGTGTCCATGCGTCCTGTCGCCTTCATGAGAGCGTATCACCATGCAGATGCTTCCGGGTCATGGATTCCGGGTGCCGAAGCAGGGATCGGCATTCTGCGAAGCGGGTCGTGTGCGTCGGCGCGGTCGCGCTCGGCGCGCGACGGAATCCGGTGCCTGTCGCGCCCGTTCACCGGAACGCATGCGGGCGCAAGACGCCCCGCCCCGGCGGGAAGCCTTGCGCCCAATCACGCATGGTGATGCCCGGCGCTGCGGGGCCGGGCATCGCAGATCCTCACGGAACCCCGGCGCGATCCCACACGGCCACCGCATCGGATGCGTTCAAGCCATAGACCGTGGCATTGACGCCGCTCGACTCGAAGTCGGTATGCTCGGACATCGGGCCGGTCGGTTCGACGCCCTCGACCACCGGATATTCGTTGTTGCCGTCGGCGAGGATGATCTGCGCCTCGTCGGAGACCAGATACTCCAGGAACGCAACCGCGTTCTCGGCATTCGGGGCCGTGGTCAGCACACCCGCACCCGACACGTTGATATGCGTGCCGCGGTTGTCCTGGTTGGGGAAGATGAAGGCCGTGGCGTCAGCGACGGCGTTGTCTTCCGGATTCGCCGAGGCCTTCAGGCGACCCCAGTAATAGGTATTGGCGATGGCCAGGTCGCACTCGCCCGCCGCGACGGCGCGGATCTGGTCCGTATCACCACCCTGCGGTGCCCGCGCCAGATTGTTGCCGACGCCGCGCGCCCATTCCTCGGCAGCCTCCTCGCCGAGAACCTCGACGAGCTCGGCCATCAGCGAGACATTATAGATGTTCGAGGATGTGCGCATGCAGATCATGCCTTCATAGGCGGGATCGGCCAGGTCCTCGTAATCCGCGATACCCTCGGGCAGACCCTTCTCGGCATTGTAGAAGATCACCCGCGCGCGTGTCGTCAGACCGTACCAGAGATTGTCCGGATGGCGCAGGGCTTCCGGAACGCGCTCGGTGAGAACATCGCTCTCGACCGGCTGGAACACCCCGGCTTCGACGGCGCGGTGCAGGCGCCCGCCATCCACGGTCAACAGAATATCTGCCGGGCTGTTGGCGCCCTCGGCCTGGATGCGCGCCAGCAACTCGTCGCCGGAACCCTCGATCAGGTTGATCTCGATGCCGGTCGCTTCCGTGAAGCCATCATAAAGCTGCAGATCGGTGTCGTAATGGCGCGCCGAATAGAGATTCAGCTCGTCGGCGAATGCCGGAAAGGCCATCGTGATGGCCAGTACAGAGGCAGCAGAAAGCCGCAACATGTGTTCACTCCCTTGACTCGAAGGTTCAAAATCAGCGGTATTCAATTCAAGACGACACGGTTTGAGCGAGCGCCTTTGAACGAATGCGACGCGTGACGGGTACGCAAAAAGACGGCGGTCGTCAAATAATTTTGCAGTAAAAACCTAAATTTATATTCATTCTAATCTGGATATACGTTTTATATAATGATTCTAAACAGTTTTATTGTGTGAATACGATTTGAATGCTGCATGGTTTCTCGCTCAGGCGAAAAACCGGCAATGGCCTTCCCCGCCCGACCGCAACCCGCAACGCACGGCATTGCACCCGATCGGGGGAACGATGTCCGCGCACCAGCCGTTGCTGGAGTGGCGAAAGGAGCTTCCATGGAACAGGTCGGCATGTCGGTGCTGGTGACGCAGACGGGTTTCACCACCATCGCATTGCGCTTGCTTGCGGCTGCGGCTCTGGGATTGCTGATCGGGCTCGATCGGGAATATCGCTCCCGCCCGGCGGGATTGCGCACGCATATGCTGATTTCGCTGGCAGCCGCGACCTTCGCCGTTCTCACCTTCGAGATCGTCGAACAGACCCGGGGCGAAAGCGATGGTGTCACGACCGATCCGATCCGCATCATCGAAGCGGTCACCGCCGGCGTCGCCTTTCTCGCAGCCGGAACGATCATCCGCGCGCGCGGGGGCGTCAAGGGGCTGACGACGGGTGCCGGAATGTGGCTGGCCGGCGCGGTCGGTCTCGCCTGCGGGCTGGGAGCCTATGCCGTGGCCATCCTCGCTGCCGGTCTGGGCATCAGCATTCTCACGCTTCTCGGCTGGGTCGAGCGGAAGTTCGAGCGCGAACGGCACTGAATTGCCTTGCGACCTGCGGATCAGCCATTCAGCACGATGACCTGCAACACCACCGCGCCCGCATAGATCATCAGGAGAAGCGTGCTTTCGAGCCCGATGCCGATCGGTCCCTTGCGTTCGCGCATCAGCAGCCCGGCCATGAGAATCACGGTCATCAGGATGGAGACGACGACCCAGAAGTAATCGGCCATGCCGACGGCGTGATACAGCGAGCCGTCGCGGTAGGATACATCCGCAGCGGTCAGGAACAGCGTGTCGAACGTATTGCCGCCGATGATTCCGCCAACCGCCAGCTGCAACGCGCCGCGCCGCACGGCGGCCAGCGTGGTCACCAGTTCCGGAAGGGAGGTGGTGACGGCGGTCATGAGGGCGCCGACGAGCGATGCCGACAGGTCGAAGCGGATGGTCATCTCGGCTGCGATCTTCGCGATCGCCCAGCCGGCGCAGCCCATGATGGCCATGAAGACGAGGAACATCGCAAACAGCCGCAAGGTTAATTGCTTGCGTGCCGCGTCGCTTTCCTCTTCGGGCACGTCGTCACGTGTCTCGTTCGTGGAAACCGGGTGCCACATCGGCGTCTCGCGCACGATCCGGCTGGCGACCAGGGAACCGGCATAAACCAGCGGAATCAGGAACGAGACCGGATGCACCGCGAAGACCGTGACCTCCGGCAGCACCATCGCGCTCAGCGGCAATGCCAGCAGGCCGATCAGCACCAGCGCCTGGAAGATATTGGCGAGTTCGGCAGCCGCATGTTCGAGATTGGCCTTGCGATAGGTCACATCCGCGATCGCGAGAAAGGCCGTCTGCACGGCGATTCCACCGATGCTGTTGGAAAAGGCCAGCGAGGCGTGCCCGTCCAAGGCCGCCGTGATCGAGACCATCGTGCCGCTGATCGACGTGGCTGCGCCCAGCAGCACGCCGCCGGTAATTGCCTCGCCGAACCCCGTCCTGTCCGCAAGCCTGTCGGTGAGTATCGTGAGTCGCAGACCGCTGAAGAAGATGATTGCCGCCGCCAGAGCGAAGCCGGCCAGCAAGGCGATCATGGGCCATTGCGCGAGCATGATGTCTCCTGCCGCCTGTCCGGCGTCTCAATCCAGCGCTTCGGCGACGGTGATACCGAAGGTCAGGGCAAGGGCGAGAACGATGGCGAGCATGCCACTCCCGAGCAATGCGAAAAGACCGTCACTGGTCATGATGCTCAGGGCGAACATCAGCACGATCGCTGCCAGCAATGTCGAGGAGAACGGCACGATCTCGAAAATCGGCATGCAGAGCCCGGCGATCAGGCAGATGGCAAGACGCGGCTTCAGCATCTTGCCGCTGACGAGAAAGGCAAGCCGCCCGCCGCGTGTGAACCGCTCCAGAAAATCCGCCGCCCGTTTCATCCAGCGCAGCGCGGTGGCAAGCCGCTTGCCGGGGATCTCGCGCCGCATCAGGAAATCCGGCAGCCAGAGCTCGCTCTTGTTCATGAGCAACTGCGCCGAGAGCAGGACGATGACAAGGCCGCTGATCGACGAGAAGAACGGAATACCGCTGATCGGCGACACGATCATCAGCGCCAGAAGCGTCAGGGCGGGCAGCAAGGCGGCCTGGCCGGCGACTTCGACGACCGCGCGCATGCTGACGCGCTTGCGCCCCACGAGGGATTCGAGGCGCGAGACCAGGGCACTCAGCGATAGCGGCTGCGAGAGGCCATCATTCTGCTGCGGTACCGGAAGGCCGGAATCATGGCTTGACATGGTGGGCTGATTTCCTCGCGAGAGCGCCAGCGGCGCGCTGAATTCCTGAAGCACGATTTTATAACGCATGCCGACCGGACGGAGTCAGGGCAGGCGCCCGAAAAAGATGTACGACGCATCGTTTTCTCTGGCAGCGGGTGCCCGGCTGACGGAACGAAACGCCAGCCGTTGGTTCCCCCTGCCGCGTTGCCCCTGCGCATCCGCATGGGCCAAAGGGTCATCCAGCGGCTTGAATATGCCTGCGATTGGCTCCGGGCGCGGAGCAGAAGATACCCGCGTCACGGTGCACCGTCCGACAAGCAAGGCATTATTGTACCACGTGCATGGCTGGCAAGTGAACGCCGCGATTTCCGCAGATCGATCCGTTGATGCAAGAGCCGGCGGCGTTGATGCAAGAGCCGGCGGCCCGGAATGGCGCGGTGCGCGCGCCCGTCGCAAATGAATGGCGCGACGCAGTTACAAATGCGCGCAGCAACATTTCGTCGCAGGCCTCGTTTCCGGAACATCTGTGCCAAACCGTCGCACATTATGGCAATTTTTAGAACGTGCCACAGTTGATCGGATGCCGCGCGGCATGGGTCGCGGGCGCATTCGAGCAATTCTCGCCAGTTGCTTTGACCAAGCTCCATGCAAGCAAGGCTGTATGGAAGAACCTCTGGGAGGGTATCCAATGGAACTGGAATCACTCACGATCGGGCAATATGAATTTGTCCAGAACGCATTCTCGTTCGGTTTGGCCGTAATGGCCGCAACGACTTTGTTTCTCTGGTTTTCCCGGGGTCTTGTTACGCCCAATTACAGAATGGCGATAACAATTTCAGGCCTCGTAACGGCCATTGCCGGGTATCACTACCTCCAGATCATGCTGTCATGGCAATCAGCATTTTCCGTTACCGTGGACACGATTGAAACCACCGGATCGCCATTCAACCAGGCGTATCGCTACGTCGACTGGTTGCTGACTGTCCCGCTTCTTCTCGTTGAACTCATCCTCGTCATGAAGCTCGCGCGCGGCGAGACCATCTCCAAGAGCGTGTGGCTCGGTGGTGCAGCGGCCTTGATGATCATCCTCGGATATCCCGGCGAAGTGGCGGATACGGCAGGCGTGAGGTTCACCTTCTGGGTCCTGTCGATGATCCCGTTCCTCTACATCGTCTATCAGCTGGTGATCGGCCTTCGTGGCTCGATTGACAAGCAGCCTGAGAACGTTCGCGGGCTCATCAACGGGGCCGCCTATCTTGTTGTTGTGTCGTGGTTGTTCTACCCGATCGTCTTCCTTTTCCCGCTCATCGGTCTCACCGGGGGCGCAGCAATCGTGGCTGTCGAGGTCGGTTACACCATTGCCGATATCGTGGCGAAAGCCGTATTCGGGCTTCTGATCCTGGCAATCGCGATCCGCAAATCGGAAAACGAGACCGGCGAAAGGGTTGCTGTCCCGGGCACCGGAACTGCCAAAGAACCGAGCAGTGCCGGCGGATCCGCCAAAACAGCGAAATAAGGCCTGCATCGCTCGCCAGACCAGTCTGGCGAGCGATATTTCATCCGGGCTTCGACAAGACGTCAACGCCAGAACAGAATTTTGCCGAAAATGTGTCTCGTTCATCCAAAGTCATCATGCGTTGAAAATCGTCATGCCGGCCAGATTCAGCGAAACGGTTTTCATTCCGGAGATATTTTACAACAAGAAAACATCTGTTTTTTCTCTCGCGGGTGGAAGGCACGAAATGAAACACGATAACAGTTTCGCTGTCGACGTGATGCCGTCGGTCGAGATCAGGATGCGGGAGATGCTGGGTCACGGAACCGCTGCATCGCATGCATGTCGTCACCTGGATGCAGGAGGGAACAGGGTGCGCGCGCGCCTCGCCCTCGACACCGCCCGCATTCTGGGCCTGCCGGAAGCCACGAACATCGCCGTTGCTGCTGCGTCGGAACTGCTCCACAATGCTTCGCTTGTGCATGATGACTTGCAGGATGGGGACACCACGCGTCGCGGGCAACCTGCGCTCTGGGCCCGCTTCGGCGCCGCTTCGGCATTATGCGCGGGGGATTTGCTGTTATCCGCCGCTTATGCCGCACTCGTATCTGCCGCGACATCGCGCACGGGCCGCGCTGTTGCGGTCATGCACGAGGCCGTGGCCGCAACCATTGCCGGCCAGGTCGATGATCTTTCTGCGACATCGGATTTGTCGTTCGAGCGCGCCATCGACATTGCCGGCGCGAAGTCGGGGCCGTTGATCGCGCTCCCCGTGCGGCTTTGCCTGATTCTGGCTGAGATCGAAGACGACCGCCACGTCATGCGCGCTGCCACGCTCCTGGCATCAGGCTATCAGATCGCGGATGATCTGTCCGATCTGGAAGGGGACAGGCTGGCGGGAACGACAAACATCGTCGCGACCTCGATCAATGCTGGTCATTCTGTGAGCAGCGCGCGGGCGAGGGCGGCCGCGTATGCGCGTGCCCAACTCGCTGCTTCACGCGATGCAGCCCGGACCGTTCCCCGAAGGGCAGGCCTCCCGCTCGCGGCGCTGGCGGATCGCGTCGAAACCGGCCTTGCCGGGATGCGCGTCATGGAGGCCGATCATGCGACATGAAACGCGCTTCTCCACTGCGCATGCCATCGTGGCCGGCGCCGGTTTCGGAGGGATTTCCGCGGCGTTGCGCTTGCGCGCGCTGGGTTATTCCGTGCATCTCATTGATCGCTGCCCGCGGCTCGGTGGTCGCGCACAGGTCTTCGAGAAGGACGGCTTCCGCCATGATGCCGGGCCGACGGTCCTGACGGCGCCTGGGCTCTTCGAAGAGCTTTTTGGCCTGTTCGGCAAGGATATCGGCGATTACGTCACGCTGGTCCAGCCCGACCCGTGGTATCGTTTCTGGTATCCTGACGGCGAAACCTTCGATTACGGGCCGACCGAGGCGCGTACCGAGGCCGAGATCGCGCGGTTGTCACCGGATGACGTCGAGGGCTATCGGCGCATGGGTGCCTGGTCAAAGCGGATTTATGATGTCGGCTTTACGAAACTCGCCTCCGCGCCCTTTCATTCGCCGGCATTCATGGCGCGGCAGATACCGGAGCTGATCCGGCTGCGGGGCTATGAGAGCGTCTGGCAGATGGTTTCGCGCCACCTCAAGGATGACCGGATACGGCGCGCGTTCTCGATCCAGCCTCTTCTGGTCGGCGGCAACCCGTTCGATACGACCGCGATCTACGGGATGATCAACTATCTCGAACGCGAACATGGTGTCTGGTTCGCCATGGGCGGCACCGGTGCCCTCATCGATGCGCTGCACCGGCTCATGATCGAACAGGGCATCGCGATATCGTTGGGGACCACGGTCGAGCGGATCAGCCTGAACGGCAACCAGGCCACGGGTGTCGATCTGGATGACGGTCGCCACCTGCCTGCGGATATCGTCGTCTCCAACATGGATCCGATGCATGTCTATCGGAAAATGCTGCCCACGCATGTGCAGTCCAAAGTGGCGCGGCTGCGTCAGAAGACAGCGCGCCTGTCGATGGGGCTCTACGTGTTGTATTTCGGTGCCCGCAAAACCTGGCCGGATGTCGCGCACCACACCGTCTGGTTCGGCGAACGCTATCGGGAGCTCTTGGCCGACATCTTCCACCACAAGCACCTGGCGGAGGATTTTTCCCTCTACGTCCATCGTCCCACGGCGACAGACCCTTCTTTTGCACCGCAAGGATGTGACAGCTTCTACGTGCTCTGCCCGGTGCCCAACCTGTCCGGCGGGCAGGATTGGGCCATCGAGGGGCCGCGCCTGCGCGACCGGATCGTCGCGGCGCTGGATGCAACCATGCTGCCGGGGCTGGCCGAGACGATCACCGCCGAATTCGCCATGACTCCAGAAGATTTTCGCGACGATTACCTGTCGGTCGACGGGGCCGGATTCTCGCTTTCACCAGATTTTACCCAATCCGCCTTTTTCCGCTTCCACAACCGGGGCGAGGGCGTGAAGGGGCTCTACTTCGTCGGCGCCGGTACGCATCCGGGTGCCGGGCTTCCGGGTGTGATCTCATCGGCCAAGGTGCTCGACCAGCTGCTGCCGAAGGTGGAGCTGGATGCATGACCGGCGCCGAGGCAGAAGCGATCATGGCACGACACGCACGCAGCTTCGCACCGGCGGCGCGCATTCTGGCCCGTGCCGACCGGTCGAGAGTCGCACAACTCTATGCGCTTTGCCGGTTCGTCGATGATCTGGCCGATGAAGACGGAAGTGACGCTGCTGCGGCCCGCCTTGAGGCAATCAGCTTCGCCTTGCGTCACGGCGATTCGGAGGCTCACGACGCGGATCCGATCGTGGACAGGGCGCGCGCGCTGTTTGCGGGGCGGCCCTGCGGCCTCGATGCTTTCGCCATGCTGGTGGATGGCGTTCGTGGTGATATCGGCGCGGTCCGGATTGCGGATTACGCTGCCCTCGATGCCTATACCCATGCCGTTGCAGGCACGGTCGGCATCATGATCGCCGATCTTTTCGACGTCGAAAAACGTTTTCACGGCGCCGCAGCGGATCTCGGCAAGGCCATGCAGCTGACCAATATCTGCCGGGATGTGGCCGAGGACGCCCGCGCCGGGCGGCGATATCTGCCGGCTGCGCTCTGTCGCTGGCAGCCGGAAGACATTGCAGATCCCACGCCACGCATTCGCGCCGATATCCGCGCCGCAGTCGCCACGCTCCTGCACCGCGCGGAATACCTCTATGCCTCGGGGCGCGCCGGGCTCGGGGCCCTTCCCCTGCGCCTCCGCCTTGCCGTAGCGGCATCTTCCGCCATTTATCGCGGCATCGGTGCGGAGCTGCGTGAACGTGACCACGACCCCCTGACCGGACGTGTCTATGTCAACGGGCCGCGCAAGCTGCGACTGGCATGCGGCGCGGTTCTCGCGCTTGCCCGGCAGGGCGCGGCGGGAACGGGATCCGCGCGCGCGGGAGACGTGCATGCCTGATGTCGACGTGGCCATTCTCGGCGGCGGATGCGCGGGGCTGAGCCTGGCCGCGAGACTTGCGCCGACGAGACTTTCCTTCCGCGTCATCGAGCCACGCCGCCGATACGACGATGACCGGACATGGTCATTCTGGCGCACGGGCCCCGATCCGTTCGAGGATTGCGTGCGCGCCAGCTGGACGCGATGGACGGTATCCGGGCCGGGTGGGGCCGTCCTGCGGGGCTCGCGCCGGTTCCCCTACCAATCCGTCGCCTCCGGCGCCTTCTACGATCGGGCCCTTGATCTGATCGACGATGCGCGCAGCGGGAGCATCGCGCCTGGATCGACGGCGGGATCGGTCAGGCCGAAGGGTGACGGCATGTGGATCGAGACATCGGATGGCGGTTTCAGTGCCCGCCATGTATGCGATGCCCGACCGCCCACGCGCCGCCCCGCCTACGGCCAGTTCTTCGTGGGGCGCGAAATCGTCACAGCGCAGGCAATCTTCGATGCCGATACCGTGCCGTTGATGCATTTCAGGCGCGGCTACAGCACGGGTATCGATTTCCTCTACATTCTGCCCTTTGCCCGAGATCGTGCCCTGATAGAGGTGACGTCCTTCGCCCCCCAGCCTCCGGAGCGAGCGGATATGCGCGCCTGGCTGGACGCGGAAATCGTCGCTCTGGGCGCTTGTGACCATGATCTGGTTCGCGAAGAGGCCGGCGCCCTTCCCATGGAGGTCGGCTATCGGGCACCTGAGGTTCCCGGCATTTGCCATATCGGCCTTGCGGGAGGAGCGGCGCGCCCATCGACGGGATATGCGTTTCAGCGCATCCAGATGCATGCGGATCATGTCGCGGGTCAGCTTCTGCGCGGGGAGAATCCGCGTATACCACAAGACAGTGCCGTCAGCCGCTTCATGGACCGGGTCTTCCTGCGGGTTCTCGCGGCTGCGCCGGAACGCGGGCCGGCCCTGTTCGAGGCCCTGTTTCGCAACACGCCGGCCGATCGGCTCGAGCGCTTTCTGTCGGGATCGACCCGCAGCGATGATCGTCTTTCGGTGATGTGGGCGCTGCCCTCCATGCCGTTCCTGCGCGCCGCATCGGGCCTGACATGACCCTGGACCGGCCTGTCCAGAGCGGGATATTTCTCGCGGGCCTGCTCGTGCTGGCGGCGCTCGACATGGTCTTTGCGCCCGGCCCCCTGACGCAGGCACTCCTGCTTGCGCCGGCGGTCGCGCTGCTCGGGCTGCCGCACGGCGCGCTGGATCTGCCAATGGCACGCGTGCTGTGGCCGCTGACCGGTGCGGCTGATCACATGCTGTTTTATGGCGCCTATATCGGCATTGCCGGCGCAGTCGCGGCCTTGTGGTGGCTTGCCCCCGGACTGGCCCTGATCGCCTTTCTGGCCTATTCTGCATTGCATTTCTCGGGCGACTGGGAGATGGACGGGCTGCTCTTGCGTATTGCGGGCGGGTTATCGGTCATCGGAGCTCCGGCGCTGTTTCATGTCACGGATGTCGTGTCGATCTTTTCCGTGCTGAGCCATGGAGTCTGGGCCGAGCCGATAGCATATGCCATCGCCGTGGCCGGACTGATCGGCGCAAGCCTTGGCCTGATTGCGCTCCTGCAGATGTCGCGGCACGCGCGCGAAGCGCTGCTCGAACTTGTCGGAATCTGGATCGGGGCGGCAATCCTGCCGCCACTCCTCTACTTTATCGCCTATTTCTGTCTGCTTCACTCGCTGCGACACATGCGTGATACGCTGCAGGCATTGCCGGAACGCAAGGCTGCCTTGCGCGCGGCGGCGGGTATCATGGTCGTATCCCTGCTCGGCGCGAGCATCGCATTGGGGCTGTTCCTGCATGTTGACGGGGTTGATCTCGAAAGCTCTGTGCTGCGTGTCGTGTTTATCGGTCTGGCGGCACTGACAGTGCCCCATATGCTCCTTGTCGAACGCTTTCGGCATCGCAGGCTTTCCGCGTGATCCGGCAGCAAGGATGCCTATCGGGTGCCAGGCCGGTTGCTCGCAATGAAACCGGTGCAGATGTCATGGTCGGTGTTCGAATGTGAGGATGGCAGCTTTGCCTGCCTTGAAGAAAGCCGGCGCTCTGTCGGCGGCTCCGGTTGACATGGATGTGGGTAACGCTTTCGCGTCAGACAGATGCAGGGCTGACCAATCAACTGTTCAGCCTCGCACTCCCACCCTTTCCCCGCTCCCGATCTTGACACCTGGCTGCGAAACGGTACCTCGCTCGACAAGCGTGCCGTTTGATGATCATCAAGCGGCGGCGTGTAGGAATCGGAGATGATACGATGGCGGATGTGACGTTGCGATTTCTGCAATATCGGCGCATGCGCAAGGTTGCGCTGGCCCTGTCGTTCGCCGGGATCGCTGCCCTGGCGGGGCCGGCCTTGACCGGGAGCGCCCAGGCACAGGCCAATCCGGCGCCCGAGCGTGTCGCCACGCAGGACTACGAACTTCTCGTCGAGACCGTGGCCTCGGGTCTCAGGCACCCCTGGAGCCTCGCCTTCCTCCCCGATGGCGCCATGCTCGTCACCGAGCGCGCCGGCACGGTCCGTCTCGTCACGCCCGATGGGCGCGTCTCGGATCCGCTCGCCGGCACGCCGCCGGTCGCCGACATCAACCAGGGCGGTATGCTCGACATCGCCCTCGACCCGGATTTCGCGGAAAACCGCCGCGTCTACATGGCTTATGCGGAGGAGCGCGGTGGCGGCATCGGGCTGAGTGTCGCGCGGGCGGCGCTGGACCGGGAGGCCGAGGCTTTCGCGACACCGCAGGTGATCTTCCGTCAGATGCCGGCTTTATCCGGCGGGCGTCATTTCGGTTCGCGGCTCGTCTTCCATCCCGACGGGACGCTGTTCATCACCGCCGGCGATCGCGGCTCCCATTCCGACGAATCGCAGGAGCCGGCCAACCATATCGGCGCGATCATGCGCATCAATCCCGACGGTTCGATCCCGGCCGGCAATCCGCATGAAAGCATGCCGGGCTGGGCGCCGGAAATCTGGTCGATCGGACATCGTAACGTCCAGGGCGCCGCCATGCGTCCCGGAACGGAGCAGCTCTGGGCCCATGAACACGGTGCACGCGGGGGCGACGAGATCAATCTGATCGAACCGGGGCTGAATTACGGCTGGCCGGTCATTGCTTACGGGGTGCATTATTCCGGCGCGCCGATCGGTCTGGGCACACATGAAGAGGGGATGACGCAGCCGGTCTTCTACTGGGACCCCTCGATCGCGCCCTCGGGCATGGCGTTCTATGAGGGTGATGCCTTTCCGCAATGGCGGGGCGATCTCTTCGTCGGCGCGCTTGCCGGGCGGCTCCTGTCGCGCCTGACATTCGCCGGCGATGCCGTGATCGCGGAGGAGCGGATGCTGGGCGGGCTCGGCGAACGCATTCGCGATGTGCGCAACGGGCCCGACGGGGCACTTTATCTCCTGACCGATGCTGAAAACGGGCGTATCCTGCGTCTCGTGCCAGCCCCCTGACGACACGGGACAACGCGTCCCGACCGCGAGACATCATGGATCCCGTTACCCATATGGCGCTCGGCGCCGCTGTCGGCCATTTCATCGGCGGTCGCCGGCTCGGCTGGGTCGCTCCCGTTGCGGGCGCGGCGATTGCCATCCTGCCTGATCTCGACATCTTCTGGCCGCTGCCGGAGCGGGCGGTGGAATTCTATACGGTACATCGCGGGCTCACGCATTCGCTGTTCTTCGCACCCGTCATCGGCGGTCTGATCGGCTATGGCGCTTCGCGCATCCATCGCGCGGTGCGGGCCCGGCGCGGGCGCGTCCTCGCGGATGATGATGCGCGCAGCGTGACGAAGACATGGGTGCTGCTTGCAATCCTCGTCCTCGTCATCCATGTGCTCAACGACTTTTCAACCGTTTACGGCACCCAGCTCTTTGCCCCCTTCAGTGACCGGCAATTCGGCCTGCCCGCCGTGCCGGTGATCGATCCCGTCTATACGCTGATCCTGCTGGCCGGGCTGTTCATCGCCTGGCGACGAGGCTGGTCGCGCCCGCAGGCGCGCGGCATGACGCTCGGCGCGCTGGTGCTTTCCACCGGCTATCTCCTGCTCGCGCTGGCCCAGAACGAGCGCGCCCGCGATCTGGTCTTCGCCGATCCCGGCGCGCAGGAACGCATCGTCACTGATTACGAGGTGACGACGACCATGTTCTCGCCCTGGCTGCGCCGGATCGTGACGCGCGAGTCCGACAGCCTGCATGTCGGCTACGTCTCGACGCTCAACCCGCGCGCCATCAACTGGACCCGTATCGCGCGCGAGCCACGGGCCGAAGCGCTGGTCGATGCCGCGCTCGCCACCCCGGAAGGGGCGATCTATCGCCGCTTCGCGCGTGGCCTCATCCACCCGCATATCGTGGAAGGCGCGCAGGGTGATCTCTATCTGCGCATCGGCGACATGCGCTACGCCTCACCGGGCGCGGCCCTGCGCGGAATGTGGGGCGTGGAATGGCCGCTCTCGGAAAGCGCGGACGGGCTCGTCATTGCCGGTGAGGGCCTGCGCTTCATGCAGCGCTCGGAAGCGAATGCGCATGTGCTGCGCGCCCTCTTCCAGGCCAAGGCGGGGCAGGCTAACGACGTGTTCTGAGTGCGCGGAGCGGCCTCAGCCGGGCTCGCGCGCGATTGCCTGTGCGACCTTGTCCTCCAGTTCCTGTGCCACGGCCTGTGCCACGGGATCCTCCGCGACCGCTTCGGGGCGAGCGGCGGCGCGCAGGGCGGCGATATGGGCATCAAGGAGCGCGGCGGGCGGTTTCGCGACGAAGCCGATCAGGCGTGACAGCGAGCCGGCGATACGCCCGATCAGCGGCTGGCCGAGATCAGCGGCGCAACCGCGCAGATCATGGGCAGCGCGCAGCAGGCGTTCACGCGCCTGAGCCCGCGGTCTGGCGCGCCACGCGGCGTGATGCTCGGTGAGCCGATCAAGAAAAGCCGGCAGCTGCGCGCGATGCTGACGGCGCACCTGTTCGAGGGCGCGCTCCGCCCGGCTGATGGCGGGCGTGGCGGCACGGTCGTAATCGCTGTCCATCACCAGCGCCTTGCGCGCGAGGCGGTTGGGATTGGCCACGATCTCGACCGTCTCGACCGTCTCGGCCTGATCGCCGGGTTTGCGTGGCGCGGGAATGATCTTCATGCCTGATCCCCCGGATGACCGGTCATGCCGTCATCGTCTTCGCGCGTGCGCCGCGCCTGCGGATCGGGGCGCTGCGGGCCGAAATAGCCCGGTGCCGCCACGAAGGGCCGCTGATCGACCGCGAGGCCGAGCAGCTTGTCGTAGAGCACGCGCGGCGTCACCGGCTTGACGAGATAATCGTTCACCCCCGCATCGCGCGCCGCCAGCACCCGCGCCCGCTCGGCATGCGCTGAGATCATCAGGATCGGCACGAAGGGGTCGGGGCTCGATTCACGATCGCGCATCCGGCGCGCCACGGCCAGCCCGTCGGGTGCGGGCATCTCCCAGTCGAGCAGGACGATGTCGGGGCACTCTTCATGGAACAGGGCGAGCGCGGTCTCGCCATCCGTCGCCTGATGGATCGCCTGCGTGCCGAACGCTTCCAGCATCGCCACGAGGGCGGCGCGCATATAGGCATTGTCCTCGGCGACGAGAATCGAGAGACGATCGAATTCAAGGCGCATGCCGTGCTCCCGTCAGACCCCGAACTGCTCACGCAGGATCCGCTCGTCCAGAGAGTGTCCGGGATCGTGCAGCATGACCAGATCGAGGGAGCGATCCATCGAGATTTCCACATGCGTGACGTCGCGAAACTCCGTGTGGTCGGCGACCGCCGCGACGGCGCGGTGACGCGGTTCGATGATCTCGACGGCGACCTTCGCGTAATTGGGCAGGAGCGCGCCGCGCCAGCGCCGCGGGCGAAAGGCGGAAATCGGCATCAATGTGAGCAGCGGCGCGTTCAGCGGCAGGATCGGCCCGCCGACGGAGAGATTGTAGGCGGTCGAGCCCGCCGGCGTGGCGACGAGCAGGCCGTCCGCGACCAGTTCGCCGAGCCGCTCCTTGCCGTCGATCGAGATGGCGAGCTTGGCCGCCTGGTGGGTCTCGCGCAGCATCGAGACCTCGTTGATGGCGCGTGCCGTATGCGTCTCGCCCTGGATGTCGCGCACGTTCAGCAAAAGCGGATGCACCACGGAGCGCTCGGCGGCGGCAAGGCGCTCCATCAGATCATCCTCGCTGAAATCGTTCATCAGGAAGCCGACCGAGCCACGATTCATGCCGTAGATCGGCTTGGCCGTGCCCATGAACTGGTGGAGCGTCTGCAGCATCAGCCCGTCGCCGCCCAGGGCGACGATGATATCGGCCTCCTCTGGTGCCACATGCGCATAGCGCGCGCTCAGGCGTGCATGCGCCAGCCGGGCTTCCTTCGCGGAGCTCGCCACGAAGGCGATGGTGGCGTCGCGCTGCATCCTGTCCCCCCGTCGCGCCCGGCCCGGGCAAGGTCCGGCGCTTTCCGGTCCCGGTCCGCCCCGGCGGGCTTGCCCCCGGTCGGGAGCCCTGTTTTCATCGTCGCGCAGCCTCTGCGGCTGCGTCATGCACCAATCAGGCCCGACGCCTCGGGCCGGCGATTCGCAAGAGGCATCATATGGATCAGCCGCTTTTCGTCTACACCACCTTTCCGGATGTGCAGACAGCCCGGCGCATTGCGGGGCTGCTCGTCGCGGAAAAGCTGTGTGCCTGCCTCAATCTGCTGCCGGGCATGCATGCGCTCTATCGCCATGACGGCGCCGTTGCCGAGGACACGGAAGTCGCCGCCATCGTCAAGACGCGCGCGGCTTTGGCCGATGCGGTTGAGGCGCGCATCCGGGACGCGCACCCCTATGACACGCCCGTCTTCTTCCGTATCGACGTCACGACGGCGGATGCAGCGACCCGGGCCTGGCTGATGGCCGAAACCGGGGCCACTTAAGCCATTCCTGCGACGCGATCCGGTATCAGCGGCTGCCCTCGAAACCACTGAGGAAGGCGGCGAGATTGTCGGGCAGCGCATCGCAGAGATAGCCGCCCTCCTGGACGAGTGCCGTCGGCAGGCCGGCTGAAGCGATCAGCCCGGCTGCGCGTTCGAAGCCCGGCGTTGTCACCCTGAGCGCACCGATGGGATCGTGCTCGGACGCATCGAGCCCCAGAGCCACGACGAGGGCATCGGGTGCGTATTCTGCAATACGGGCGAGCCCCTTTTCGATCGCGCCGTGAAAGGATGCGTCACCCTCGCCGTGCGGGAGGGGGAGATTGACGTTGTATCCAATCCCGGCGCCGGTGCCGGTTTCCTCTGCGTAACCCGCGTAATACGGGAAGTAGTTTGCCGGGTCGGCATGGATCGAGATCGTGAGCACATCGGCGGCTTCGTAGAAGATTCCCTGCGTGCCGTTGCCGTGATGCACATCGATATCGAGGATCGCGACCCTGGCCGGACGCCCCGTGCGGACGCTCATCCGCGCCTGCATGCGGCGCGCGGCGATGCCGGAATTGTTGAGAAAACAGAAGCCGCCTGCGGAATCGGCATAGGCATGGTGTCCCGGCGGGCGGCACAGGGCATAGGCGACGCCGTCTTCGAGCGCGGCATCGGCTGTTTCGACGGCGACCTGTGCGCCCGCATGGATCGCAGCCCATGTCCCTGCGCGGATCGGGGTCGAGGTGTCGGCCGTATGGTAACCCAGCAGCCCCAGCAGCCCATCGGGGCGCCTGTGCATGTGCGGGCGCGAGAAATGGCCCGAGAGCACCTCGTCTGCGACGCCTGGCAATTCGTGACGCCGGTCCCAGGTTTCGCGCAGAAAGGTGATGTAACCCGCATCATGCACGCAGAGTATTGGCTCGAGGCCATGATCACCGGGCTCGGATACATCGTGCGCTCTGCCGACCGCCTCTCGCAGGATCGCATAGCGGTCGGCCTGTTCGGGATGGGTGACGATGCTGCCGCGGCGGAAATACCGGTCGGGATCATGGCGGGCGGAGGCAGGGCTGTGGAAGACGCGCATGGTTTTTCGACACCGTTTCTCTTGGCAGAACGCCTTCCTGGCAGAACGCTTTCCTGGCAGGTCGACGCTATCGGCGAGCAGCCAAAAAAAGATCGCCGGGCAGGGCCCGGCGATCAATCGGTATTTTCGCACCATTGCCGGGGTAACACCGTCAGGCGGCACTCCGGCTTGCACGAAGCGGTGGGCATCGTCGTTCAGTCAGCCCGCTTCGACATGGCCTCGGCGGATTCCGTGCTCGCGAAGGTCTCGGCAATCTGGGCCAGATTGTCGAGCAACTTGCGTGACTTGATCTTGGAGGCCGAAACGATCAGGCGCTGCACGCCGTCATCGGCGAGAATGTCCTGACGCCCGGTTTCGCGGGGTTCGACATCGTCGGAGAAGCTGAAGAAGAATTCGATCGGCTGGTCGGTCGAGAGCGAAACCTGGTGCAGACGGCCTGCGCCGATGCGGTCCGTGCCGTTCTCATATTTCTGAATCTGCTGGTACGTCACGCCGATCATCTCGCCGAGCTTCTGTTGGCTCATCTTGGCGATCCGCCGTGCAAGACGCACCCGTTGTCCGACGAAACGGTCGATATCTGTGGGGCAACGCGTTGTCATGATTGCATCATCTTCTGGTTGAGAGTGGTGTTGTATACATAAGCCTGAAACTCTCGAATGTAAATGCTCCATGCATACATTTTGAAGCAATGTGTGGAAACGCTGGATTGGCAGACCTTTCTACCTTTGCGCCGTCAGCAACTGCGAAACTCTTCTTGAAAGCGAAATTTTCCTTCTAGTTCAGTCGGATACCAGACATTCGGCCATATTCACAAAGGTAAAGAAGCCACAAATTGAAACCAAAGGTAAGAGACTTTCCGCTATTGCATGTGCAATATTACACATGTTTCGATGCGCTATCATCTCGTCCCACAGTGCGAAGTTGAGAGGTGTCAGCACGAATCACCATCTTTGCCTGTGCGTCACCATGCCGGATTCCAGCCGATCGGCTTGCTGTTTGCTACGGGGTATTGCGTATAACCCAGCGGAAAACACCACTTCGGGTTCGCGTTACTCGAAAACGATCGCCGGCGCCTCTCGCCGGAATCCGCCGCTTTCCAGGTTTTCCCAAAGCGCCCCGGCAATGCCGCGATAGACTGTCGCAAACGGACCATCCGGCTGTAATGCGGTGACGGGCCGTCCGGCATCGGAGGTCTCGCGGATCGCCATGTTGAGCGGTACCTCGCCGAGGAAGGGCACGCCGAGCTTTTCTGCTTCGTCGCGCGCGCCGCCATGGCCGAAAATGTGCTCCACATGGCCGCAATTGGGACAGATATAGGTTGCCATGTTCTCGACAATGCCGAGAACCGGGATTTCGGTGCGCTGGAACATGGCGACGCCGCGTCGCGCATCGAGCAGGGCGAGATCCTGGGGCGTCGAGACGATGACGGCCCCCGATAACGGCGTGGCCTGGGCCATGGTCAGTTGCGCATCGCCTGTGCCCGGCGGCATGTCGACGATCATCACGTCGAGGTCGCCCCAGTTCACCTCACGCAGCATCTGGGTGATCGCCGACATGACCATGGGGCCGCGCCAGATCATCGGCGTCTCCTCGTCGACCATGAAGCCGATCGACATGACCTTGACGCCGTAATTCTCCAGCGGAACGATCTTCCGGTCCGGCCCCGCCTTCGGCTTGCCCGACAGCCCGAAGAGCTTGGGCATGGAGGGGCCGTAGATATCGGCATCCATCACCCCGACCCTCAAACCGAGCGCGGCGAGGCCCAGCGCGATGTTGCAGGCGGTCGTGGACTTGCCGACGCCGCCCTTGCCGGAGGCCACGGCGACCACGTGTTTCACGCCCTCGATCTTCTGGGCGCGGGCATTGGGAGAGGGGGTTTTGCGATTGCCGGGCTCGCGCAGGGGTTGGGCCGCCGCCGGCGCGTCACCGCTCTCGCCTGCGGGCCTGTCAGCGGTCAGGCTGACCAGCGCGCGGCTCACCCCGGGCATCGCCTCGACGCATTGCTGCGCCGCCTCGCGCACGGACGCCATGGCCTGCGCTTCCGTCTGATCGATGGCGATGGAAAAGGCGACGCGTTCGCCCTCGATCACGATCTGCGACAGCCGCCCGGAATCGGGCAGGCTCTGACCACCGGCGGGCAGGCGTATGGCCTTGAGGGCTTCGCGGATATCCTGAGCGGTGACCGGCACGGAAGACTCCCTTGTCTGTTGCAGTTCTGATTTAGCGCCCGATCGCCGCCGCCGTAAGGATCACCGTACGATTTTTCGCACCATATCAGTCCTTGCCCCGGTCCTGGGCGACTTTCCGGCCGCGAAAGAAGATGAACAGCCCCGCCCCCACGATGATCGCGGCGCCGGTGAGCATGGCGAGACGCGGGACATCGCCGAAGACGAGATAGCCGAAGATCACCGCCCAGAACAGCAGCGTATATTGAAACGGCGCGACCGTCGCGGCATCGGCGAGTTTCAGCGCCCGGTTGATGCACATATGCGCAAACATGGCGACGACGCCCAGAAGCGCGAGCAGCGCGAAATCGAATCCGTCCGGCATCACCCAGGTGACCGGCGCAAGCGCGAGACCCAGAAGCAGCGCACCGACGGTTTGCCAGAAGACCAGGGTGATGTCGGGTGTCGCTCGCAGCGATCGCCCGGTGAGCATCATGAAGGCGAAGGCGAAGCTGCCGGCAATGGCGACGAAGGCCGGCATGGTCAGGGTCGCGGCCGAGGGCTGGAGTGCGACGATCACGCCGATGAAACCGATCACGATCGCGCTCCAGCGCCGCCAGCCGACATGCTCGCCGAGGAAGATCGGCGACAGCGCCGCGACATAGATCGGCGCGGCGAGCCAGAAGGTCATCACATCGGCGAGCGGCAGATAGATCACCGCCGTGTAGAAGCAGAAGACCTCGAAAGTCGAGAAGGCCACGCGCGTCGCCTGCATGCGCGGTTGCTCCACGCGAAACAGGGGCGCGATGCCGCTGCGCCAGATCAGCGGCACGAGGATGAGAAGCGCGGCGGCGGAGCGGATCAGCAGCACCTGGCCGACAGAGTAGGTCGCGACCAGCCATTTGCCGAGCGTGTCGTTGACGACGAAGAGAAATATGCCGAAGAGCATCACCGCGATACCGAGCGCCGCGCTCGGCGTCGCGAGCGCCGTCCGCAGCCGCGCCAGTGCCCCCGTCATCAACCGTTTCCTCGACTTTCGGCGCCGGGTGATACCGCGCACCGGGTTTTATGCGAGTGTGCCGGGAAACGGGCGGGAAGGGAATGGGGATCACGCGCACGGCCCGATGCGGGGCCCCGCGCGCGACGGGATATCGCCTCAGGCGGAGCCTTCGATCAGCGCCTTCGCGAGCATGCAATGCACACCCTTGTTGCCGTTGACCACCTGGGTGATGCGCAGATCCGCCGCGAGGCTGCACAAGGTATAGGCGTCCTCGCGCGACAGCCCGGTGCGCGCGGTGATCTCGTTGATCATCTGGCGCAGGGCAATGACGACGCAATCATCGAGATCGGGATCGAAGGCCATGGTGATCAGATGCGTCGGCGTCTCGGCCATCGGCCAGTCGAGTGCCATGTCCGGCCGCGCGATGAGCGTGAATTGTCCGATCAGGCCGGTCTCGATCGCGGTGATGCAGACCTCGCCATCGCCCTGCGCACCATGCCCGTCGCCGACGGAGAAGTTGCCGCCATCGACGAAGCAGGGCAGGTAGAGCGTGGTGCCCGCCACGAGTTCCTTGTTGTCGAGATTGCCGCCATTGCGCCGGGGCGGCAGGGTCGAGAGCGCCCCCCAGGCCGGCGGCGGCGCCACCGCCATCACGCCGAAGAACGGAGCAAGCGGCAAGTCGAGCCCCCAGGGCAGGCGCCCGGTCATGCGCGCGCGATCGAGCGGGATGTGCATCAGCCGGTTCTCGGTGAAATCATCCGGCAGCGCGCCCTTCAGGGGGCCGAGCGTGTTGTAGCCCCAGTCGTAATGCAGATCGATCGCATCGATGCGCACTTCCAGCACCTGCCCGGCACGCAGGCCCGCCACCGCGACGGGGCCGGTGCAGATATGGCCCGGCAGGCGCGGTGTCATGGTGGCATGGATCGCCGGCAGGGCGTCGGGAATGGTGAAGCCCGCGTCCGGCATCACCTCGGGCGGGCCGGAAACGGTGGAGATGGTGACGCTCTCGCCGCTCGCAATGGTCAGGCGCGGCGCGAGCTGCGCATCGAAATAGCCCCAGTGAACGGTCTGCGGCGCTGCGTCCAGACGGTGCTGTGCCATGATATCCCTGCCTCGTATCTCCGGCGCCGCCCAGCCCGTGCGGATCAGGCGCGCGGGGCCGTCTCGGCGATGATGGCGAGCGCCTGGGCGCCCGGAATCGAACCGGCGGGCAGCGCATGCCAGTGGCCGTCATCGGTCAGCGCATCCGCCAGCATGGCCTTGTAGGCCCTGCGGGGAACTTCGTGAGCCCCGAATTGCGCCAGATGCGGTGTGACGAATTGCGTATCGAGCAGCTTGTAGCGCCCCCGGATCAACCGCGCGACGAGATGCACGAGGGCCACTTTCGACGCGTCACGCATGCGGTGGAACATGCTCTCGCCGAAGAACGCGCCCCCCAGATCGACCCCGTAGAGCCCGCCCACGAGATCCTCGCCGTGATAGACCTCGACTGTGTGGCAATAGCCCTGATCGTACAAGGCGCGGAAAAGAGTGCGGATACGGTGGTTGATCCAGGTCTTCTCGCGATCCGGTGCCGGCTCGGCGCAGCCGGCGATCACCGCGTCGAAATCATGATCGACGCGCACGGTGAAGACATCCGCGCGCACGGTGCGCGCGAGCCGGCGCGAGATCCGGAAATCGTCGAGGGGGATGATGCCGCGCTCATGCGGCTCGACCCAGAACAGGCCCGGATCGTCGGCGCCCTCGGCCATCGGGAAGATGCCGGCGGCATAGGCCTGCAGAACGATTTCCGGCGTGATCTCGACGATGCCGCTCATGCGCTGGATTTCCTCTCTCGCCCGCCGACCGGCGCCACGCTTCCCGCTGACGGGTCAGATATCCTCCAGGCCACCCTTTTCCAGGAATTGCTCGAGCCAGTGGATATCGTATAGCCCGTTCTGGACATCCTGGTTGCGCACCAGCGTGCGAAACAGCGGCAGCGTGGTATCGACACCCTCCACCACGAATTCGTCCAGCGCCCGGCGCAGCCGCATCATGCATTCGTTGCGGGTTCGCCCGTGCACGATCAGCTTGCCGACGAGCGAATCGTAATGCGGCGGGATCCGGTAGCCCTGATAGGCCGCGGAATCGACGCGCACGCCGAGCCCGCCAGGCGTATGGAACTGGCTGATTGTGCCCGGCGAGGGCCGGAAACTCGACGGATGCTCGGCATTGACGCGGCATTCGATGGCGTGGCCGAAAAGCGTGAGTTCCTCCTGCGCCACCGAGAGCGGTGCGCCGGCGGCGATGCGGATCTGCTCGTTGACGAGATCCACCCCGGTTATCATCTCCGTGACCGGATGCTCGACCTGGATGCGGGTGTTCATCTCGATGAAGTAGAATTCGCCGTTCTCATACAGGAACTCGATCGTGCCGGCGCCGCGATATTGCAACTCCTGCATGGCCCTGGCGCAGATTTCGCCGATGCGCGCGCGCTCTTCGTCATTGAGGGCGGGGGAGGGGCTTTCCTCCCAGACCTTCTGGTGGCGACGCTGCAGCGAGCAATCGCGCTCGCCGAGATGGATGGCGTCGCCCTTGCCGTCGCCGAGAATCTGGATCTCGATATGGCGCGGCTTCTCCAGATATTTCTCCATATAGACCGCATCGTCGCCGAAAGCCGCTGCGGCTTCCGTGCGCGCCGTCGTATAGGCGTGTTCGAGTTCGCTGGCGTCACGCGCGACCTTCATGCCGCGCCCACCGCCGCCGGATGCCGCCTTGATCAGCACCGGATAGCCGATCCCTGCGGCGATGCTCACGGCGTCTTCCGCCGTCTCGATGCCACCCTCGGAACCCGGTACGCAGGGAATGCCGAGGCGCTTCGCGGTGCGCTTGGCCTCGATCTTGTCGCCCATGATGCGGATATGTTCGGCCTTTGGGCCGATGAAGGCAATGTTGTGATCCGACAGCACCTCGGCGAAACCGGCATTCTCCGAGAGGAAGCCGTATCCCGGATGCACCGCATCCGCGCCGGTGATCTCGCAGGCGGCGATCAGCGCGGGGACGTTGAGATAGGAATCGCGCGCCGCCGGCGGGCCGATGCACACGCTCTCATCGGCGAGGCGCACATGCATGGCATCCGCATCCGCCGTGGAATGGACCGCGACCGTGGCGATGCCGAGTTCCTTGGCCGCGCGCAGGATGCGCAGTGCGATTTCGCCGCGATTGGCGATCAGGATTTTATCGAACATGGCGCCTCACTCGATGATGAGCAGGGGTTCGCCGTATTCGACCGGCTGCCCGTCCTCGAACAGGATGGCCGTGACGGTGCCGGCATGCGGAGCGACAATGTCGTTGAAGGTCTTCATCGCCTCGACCAGAAGCAGCTTGTCGCCCGTCTCCACATGCTGGCCGATTTCAATGAAGGGCTTGGCGTCGGGAGACGCGCGCCGATAGGCGGTGCCGACCATGGGCGAGGGTACCATGCCGGGATGGTCCTTCGGATTGAGCGCCGGGACCGGGGCCGGATCTGGCCTGGCTTCGACGGGCGCGCTTGTCGCAGGCGCGGGAGCCGGGACCGGGGCGGGGGCATGGACCGCCTGCGTGATCTGGCGCGCCACGCGGATGCGCAGATCCCCTTTTTCGACCTCGATCTCGGTCAGATCCGTTTCCGAAATCAATCCGGCGAGCTCTCGCACGAGTTCGGGATCGAAGGGGTTTTTCGTGGCCATTCTCTTCAAACTCCAGTCGGACCGCGTGGTGTCGATTCAGGTCTGTGATGCGCCGGCAGCGGCGGTGAGGGCATCGAATCCCAGGATGTAGCCGGTCTTGCCAAAGCCGCAGATCACCCCCGCGCAAACGGGTGCAATCATGGATTTGTGGCGGAATGCCTCGCGGGCATAGACGTTGGAGAGGTGAATTTCCACCACTTTCGCGCCACTGCCGCTGATCGCGTCGCGCAGGGCGATCGAGCTATGGGTATAGGCGCCGGCATTCAAGAGCACCCCCGCCCCGACGAGCCCCGCTTCCTGCACCCAGCTCACCAGATCACCCTCATGGTTGGATTGTCGGCAGGTGAGCGTGACCCCGCGCGCCGTTGCGTGCGCCTGCAGCATCGCCTCGATATCGGCCAGCGTGTCCGCCCCGTAGATCTGCGGCTCGCGCTGACCGAGCAGGTTCAGATTGGGGCCGTTGATGAGGAAAATTGCGGTCATGCTGGCGTTACGGGCTCCGGGGGCGGCTCTGCGCGCAAGGGCGCGCGAACCCGCACGCCGACCTGCGCGCTCTCCATAACCCCTGAAACGCTTTCCGAAAAGGGTTTTTCGCCGCAAAGCCGCACCACCGCGCCGCCATCCCGCTGTTTCTCGCGGGACGGGCGGGGCCTCAACCGGCCTGCAGCGATCACCGTGACGGCATCACTCAGCGCTTGATTTCGATCTCCACGAAGACGATCGGCGCATTCGAATTGTTCACGATGTTGTGTTCCGTGCCACAGGCACGCGCATAGCTCTCACCGGTCCGGATCTCGTAATCGCGCTCGCCTTCACTATCGACAACGGTGAGCATGCCACCCTGTACCGGTACGACCGCATACGGCCAGGCATGACGGTGCCAGCCTGTTTCCGTTGCAGGCGCAAAGGTCCAGCGGGTGATGCGCATCCTGTCGTCCTCGGCCTGCAATTCCGATACTGCCTTTTGCATGCTGTCTCCTCCTCACATACCGATGGGTGCCGAACCCGTTTCGCGGCAGGCTTTCGTGACATCTTGTGAACGCTTCAGATTACCAAAAGTTCATGCCCCGGTGAAACCCGCGTAAGCCGCCATACGTAGATTGCGGAGGAACGAATTCGTCAGATCGACCTCAACGGAGAGAGAAACCGTATGCAGATCAAATCCTTTACCCGCAATAACCTCGGCATCGCAACCGCTGCGGCGCTCGGCGCTCTGGTAGCGGGGTCCGGGATCGGCCTCGTCGGCAGCTACGCGCAGGCTGGCGCCGAGCCCTTGCGTCTCGAAGAGCCCGTCCGGATGCCCTCTTTCGCCGATGTCGTCGAGCGCGTCAGTCCTGCCGTGGTCTCGGTGCGCGTGACCATCGAGCCCGAGCAGGCCGAGCGCAGTGAGACGCGGCGCGGTCCGCGCGGCGGGCCGGGCCAGCAATTCGGCATGCCCGACATCGATCCCGACCATCCGCTCTACGAGTTCTTTCGTCGTTTCGAGGAATTCGGCTTCGGTCCCGGGCCGCGCGGAGGGGAGCCTGCGCCCCAGCGTCCGCCGCGTCGTGCCGCATCCCAGGGCTCGGGCTTCTTCATCTCAGGTGACGGCTACGTGGTCACCAATGATCACGTCGTGCGCAACGCCACCACGGTGGAGGTCATGCTCGATGACGGGAGCAGTTTCGAGGCCGAAGTGGTCGGCAACGATCCGCGCACGGATCTCGCCTTGCTCAAGATCGATGCCCCCGAACAGGATTTCCCTTATCTGAACCTGGCCGATGAGCGAAGCCGCATCGGCGACTGGGTCGTGGCGATCGGCAATCCGTTCGGACTGGGCGGGAGCGTGACGGCCGGTATCATCTCGGGAGAGGCGCGGGATATCGGTGCTGGCCCATATGATGAATTCCTGCAGATCGACGCCCCGATCAATCGCGGCAATTCCGGTGGCCCGACCTTCAATCTGGCCGGTGAGGTCGTCGGTGTGAATACGGCGATCTTCTCGCCCTCGGGTGGCAATATCGGCATCGCCTTCGCCATTCCCGCCCATGTCACCAGCAACGTTGTGACTGCGTTGATGGAACAGGGTGAGGTGGTCCGGGGTTATCTCGGCGTGCAGATCCAGCCGGTGACACAGGAAATCGCCGAGGCCATGGGTCGGGACGATACGCAGGGCGCGCTCGTGGCTCAGCCACAGCCGGACAGCCCCGCCGACGAAGCCGGGCTCGAATCCGGCGATATCATCCTCTCGGTGGATGGCGAAAGCATCGCCGACCACCGGGCGCTGTCTCGGCGGATCGCCGATATCGATCCGGGGACGGCGATCACGCTGGAGATCGTGCGGCGCGGCGACGTGCGCGAAATCAGTGTCGAGATCGGGCGTCTCAGCGACGCCTGATCCGAGGAGGTCGGGCCGCAATCCGGGATCATGCCCCCCAGCCCCCGGTGCGCGGCCCGGCCCTGCTTCAAGCGCTGTCGCAAACGGATGCGCCTTTGCTATCATGATCGCATGAAGATACTCATCATCGAAGACGATCGCGAGGCTGCGCGCTATCTCGCCAAGGGTCTGCGCGAGGCGGGCCACGGGGTCGACGTCGCCCATGACGGGCTCGACGGCTATGCGCTCGCTGAAGCGGGCGACCACGACGTGCTGATCGTCGATCGCATGCTGCCCAAGCTCGACGGTCTGTCGCTGATCCGTTCCCTGCGCGAGCAGTCCATCACCACGCCGGTGCTGATCCTCTCCGCGCTCGGGCAGGTGGATGACCGGGTCAAGGGGTTGCGCGCGGGCGGGGATGATTATCTGCCCAAGCCCTATGCCTTCTCCGAACTGCTCGCCCGGATCGAGGTGCTCGCCCGGCGCGGTTCCGGCAAGGCGGAAGCGGAGCCGACGCGGTTCACGGTCGGTGATCTCGTCCTCGACAGACTCTCGCGCTCGGTCGCGCGTGCGGGGCAGGCCATCGATCTGCAGCCGCGCGAGTTTCGCCTGCTGGAATACCTGATGCGTCATGCCGGCCAGGTGGTGACGCGCACGATGCTTCTGGAGAATGTCTGGGATTATCATTTCGATCCGCAGACCAATGTCATCGACGTGCATGTCTCGCGCCTGCGCGGGAAGATCGATCGCGGTTTCGACCACGCCATGATCCAGACCATACGCGGCGCCGGCTACATGCTGCGCGATCCGGCGAAGGACGGCTGAGTGCGCGCCTTCCTCGACAGTCTCGCCAAGCTTCTGCGCACGAGTGCCTTCAAGCTCTCGGCCTTCTACCTCGTGATGTTTGCGGTGACGATCTTCCTCACTTTGGGCTACGTCACATGGAACGCCCAGCGCCTCGTCACCCAGCAGATGGTTTCCACGATCGAGGCGGAAATCACCGGGCTCGCCGAGCAGTTCGAACGTGGCGGGCTGCCGCAACTGGTGCGGACCGTGAACCGTCGCTCGCGCAGCCCCTCCGCCTCGCTCTACCTGATCACGACCCGCACCGGACGCCCCGTCGCCGGCAATGTCGAGGCGGTTTCCCCGCGCCTGCTGGCGCAGCCGGGTCAGCATCGTATCCGTTACGAACGGGTGAGCGGCGCGGACGGGATGCGGATCCACCGGGCATTGGTGCGGGTCTACCACCTGCCCGGTGGCAATCGCCTGCTCGTTGGGCGTGACATCGAAGAGAACGAGCGCATGCGCGACGTGGTGCGCCGCGCATTCATCTGGTCGCTCTTCTGGGTCTTTCTGTTCGGCGGCGTCGGCGGCTGGATCGTGGCCAAGCGTCTGCTTGGGCGGGTCGAGGCGATGACCTCGACGACACGCTCGATCATGGCCGGCGATCTCGGCGGGCGCCTCGCCATTGCGGGGACGGGCGACGAACTCGACCGGCTGGCCGAGAGCCTGAACACCATGCTCGGGCGGATCGAGGAACTGATGGCGGGAATGCGGCAGGTCTCCGACAACATCGCCCATGATCTCAAGACACCGCTCAACCGCCTGCGCAACCGCGCCGACGACGCCCTGCGCGAGGCACGCACACCGGAGGAATTGCGTGCCGCGCTGGAAGGGGCGATCGAGGAGAGCGACAATCTGATCCGCGTGTTCGACGCACTGCTGATGATCGCGCGGCTCGAAGCCGGCAATGCCGGGGATCTGGTGCGCGACTTCGATGCTTCCGATATCGCCACCGATGTCGCCGAACTCTATGATGCCGTCGTCGAGGAAGCCGGCATGCGGCTTGATGCGCAGATCGCGCCGGATCTGCCGTTGCGCGGCTCGCCGGAACTGCTGGCGCAGGCCTTGACCAATCTCATCGACAACGCTCTGAAATATGCCGCTCCGGATGGTGATGACGATGGGCAAGCAGTCATCCGCCTCGTCGCGGAGCGCGACGGCGCACGGGTGCGTATCAGCCTGCGCGATCATGGGCCGGGCATTCCCGAGGAAGAGTGCGAGCGGGTGCTGGGGCGCTTCATCCGCCTCGAGCATTCCCGCAACCGCCCCGGTTTCGGCCTCGGTCTCTCCCTCGTCGCGGCGGTGGCGCGGCTGCACGGCGGCACATTGCGGCTGGAGGAGGGCGCGCCGGGGCTCGTTGCGGTGCTGGATCTGCCGGCGGCGGGCCGATCGTGAAGATGCCGACCGTCAGGCGGGCCACTCCAGAGCCAGGTCGTCCTCGTCTTCGCCGCGAGGCCTGAACGGATATTCGCATCTGTGCAATGGGTGCCTCACCCGGCAGGACGACATCATCCAGGTCTGTCCAGGTCTGTCCAACTCTGTCCGGGTCTGTCCGGGTTTGAGGCCTTCCGATCGGAGCTGACCAGTTTCCCGGTGCCTGCCCGCCGCGCGGCCTCGCGGATCATCAGGCCGGCAAACCCGAAGCCGCTTCGTTTGCAGAGATCTGGACCGGTCCGCAACGCCACCCGTGGTTCCGCTTTCAGTTCAAGCGGGCGGCTTCCAGCGTCGCGCGCAAGTCGCGCTGGAAGGCAGCCGTGTTGGCCTGCGCATCCTCGATGGCTTCCGCGACCAGTTTCTTCTGGGCCGTGGTGACGTCGTCGAGATCGCGTGAGGCCGTGAGGCTGCGCATGAATTCCTGCTGATGCGCGATCCAGCGGGTCATGCAGGCATTCATGCCGAGGGCGCAGGCCATCGGCATGTCGAACATGGTGACGCGCCAGTAATGCATCATCACGGGCGCGATCCCCATCGGATCAAAGCCGGTTTCATTCCTCTTGCTGCTCGGCATGACGGTTTCCTCAAGGCGCTGGCATCGACATTCCGACTGCAGTTTCGATGCCAATTATGACACCGTGATGTTTGCCGCGTCGGGGACGGATCGACTTCGCGTTGCGCCCATGCCGGCAACCCTCGCCGCAACCTTTGCCGCAACCCTTTTCTCAACAGGTCCCGGCGAAGGCGGCGAGCTCGGCATCGAAGCGGGCCTGATCCTCGATGAAGGGCATATGGCCAACATCCGCGTACCACGAGATGCGCGCATTCGGAGCAACCCCTGCCGCTTCGCTGGTCATTTGCGGCATGATCACCGTATCGGCGGCGCCATGGCTGAACAGGGCCGGTTTGCTCAGGTCGGCCAGAACGGGCCGGTAATCGGCCTCGCGTGCGCTCACGGCGCGGCGCACATCCGCGCGCACCAGCATGTTGAAGGCGATGAAGCGCTCGATCGTCGCTTGCGGGATCGGCCTGACCGCGCAGGCATGGACGAAATCGATCATGCCGTAGAGCGCCTTCACCGGATCCTTCGACATGCCCTTCGCGGCGTATCTGACGAAAGTCTCGCCCGTATAGGGGCCGATATAATCCTTGCCGATGACCAGCGCCGCGCCGACGAAATTCACGCCACCGAGGCCAGCATCACCGTATTTGCGCAGGTAATCGGCAAGGACGAGCCCGCCATAGGACCAGGCGACGACGATCGGCGCAGCCAGCCCGAGCTGGTCGATCACGCCATGCAGATCATCCGCCCAGACTTCGCCATCGGCGTAATATTGTGCGCCGGCGGGCGCGTCGGAAGCGCCGTGGCCGCGCAGATCGACGCCGATCAGATCATGTGTCTGCGCGAGGGGGCCGTCATATTGCTGCGCGAAGGCGAGGTGATGTTGCGACCAGCCATGCAGGAAGACGATCGGTCTTCCGTCGCGGTTTCCGTAGCGGCGTACATGCAGTGCCAGGCCGCCACCGCCCCGGATCTCGTATGCTTCCATGGTCTTCCTCCGCACAGTGTTTGATTTTTTGCTGCTTGTGCGATGTTGCAAGCGGACGCGCAAGTCGAATCTCCACGCGTTTATCCACGGCTTCGTCGCCTCATGATGACCCGCATGAATTGCTGCGCTGCAATATGTGAAGTGCCGAAAACTTGGGCAGCCTATTGCGTCGGCGGACAGTTGACCGGCTTTGCCCGGACCCGTAGAAATCCAGATAAAGCGTGGCTGAAGGCCGTGGCTTTGTATGACAGGGAGGATTTATTTGATGAAGAACAGCACCATTCTTCGCCGTACGCTTCTGGCATCGGCAATGGTCGGGGCGGTCGCCATCGCGATGCCGACCTCGCAGGCCCAGGCCCAGGATCAGAGCTTCCTGCTCTCGACGGCCTCGACCGGCGGCACCTATTATCCGGTGGGCGTTGCGATTGCGACGCTGATCAAGACGCGTCTCCAGCCGACCGAGGGCATCGATCTCTCGGCGATCAGCTCTGCCGGCTCGGGCGAGAATGTCCGCCTGCTGCGTGAAGGCGAAGTCGATTTCGCGATTCTGCAAGGCCTGTTCGGCGCCTATGCCAGCAACGGGACGGGCCCGCTCGAGGAAGAAGGGCCGCAGGAGAATCTGCGCTCCATCACCGGCTTGTGGCAGAATACCGAGCATTTCGTGATGCGCTCATCGGATGTCGAGAGCGGCACCATCGCGGATATGGCGAATGTGATGGGCGAGCCCGTTTCGATGGGTGCGCAGGGCTCCGGCACGCTCGGTTCCAATACCGTTCTGATGGGTAATCTCGGCATGCCGCTCGACGAATACGAGCTGGTCTATATGGGTTACAACCCTTCCGCCGACGCGCTGCAGAACAACCAGATCGTCGCGATGTCGACCCCTGGCGGCGTTCCCGTGGCCCAAGTTGAACAGTTGAATTGGACGAAGCGGGAACATTTTTCCGTAAGCCATTGATGTTATTGAGGTGGGGTCGGTGGGCGTCAGTTTGTGTGGTGCTAAATAATGTAAGAATAGGCGTTTCATTGCTTGACGAATGGAGGTTTCTGAGATGCTAATTCGGCATGTTCGTGCGCGAGAAGACCATCAATGGCTACACCTACATCTACCTTGTGGAGAATGTCCGCGAGGGTGGCCGCACGAAGCAGCGCATCATCCGCAATCTCGGACGCAAGGAAACGGTTCTCGCCAGCAAGGATCTCGATCGCCTGGCCGCCTCGGTCGGACGGTTCACGGAACGGGCCATGGTCCTGGATGCCATCAACAACGGTGATGTGGCGCGATACGAAGCTCGTCGCATCGGCGGGCCGCTGCTCTTCGGGCGCCTGTGGCAGCAACTCGGCATCGATCAGGTGATCGCTGATCAGCTTGGGGAACGCGGCTTCGAATTCCCGGTGGAGCGGGCCGTGTTCACCGCGACGCTGCACCGTCTGTTCGTCTCCGGCTCGGATCGCGACTGCGCGTCCTGGATGCAGGATTACGACATTCCCGGTGCCGACGATCTGTCGCTGCACCATTTCTATCGGGCCATGGCCTGGCTCGGAGAAGATCTGCCAAAGGACGAGCAGAAGGATGCGACGCCCTTTTCGCCGCGTACCGTCAAGGACGTGATCGAGGAGGCGCTGTTTGCGCGCCGGCGCGACCTGTTTACCGATCTCTCCATCGTCTTCATGGACACGACCTCCCTGTCCTTCCACGGCGAAGGCGGCGAGACGCTGGGGGCACGGGGCTATTCCAAGGACCATCGCCCTGATCTCAACCAGATGATCCTCGCCGTCATCGTCGATGCCGATGGCCGCCCGGTCTGCACCGAGATGATGCCAGGTAACACCGCCGATGTCGCCATCCTGCTGCCGATCGTGCAGCGGCTGCGCAGCCGTTTCGGTATCACCCGAGCCTGCATCGTGGCGGATCGGGGCATGATCTCGCAGGCCACGATCACGGCGCTAGAGGAACAGGGTCTGGAATATGTGTTGGGTGTGCGCGAGCGCACCGACGCACGCATGCGCCGGGTTCTCGACGATCCGCAACCCCTCACGCCGCTCCTCGTCGAGCGCAGCCAGGGCGAGACGCAGCTCTTCGCCAAGGAGGTCGTCGTCGACGGGGTCCGCTACATCGTCTGCCGCAACGAGGCGCAGGCCGAGAAGGACCGCGAGGACCGCCAGGCCATCATCGCTGCCCTCGATACGCAGTTGAAGAAGGGCGACAAGGCCCTCGTCGGCAACTCCGCCTACAGGCGTTATCTCAACACCACGACGCGTGATGCCTTCGAGATCGATGCCGGCAAGATCGCCGAGGAAGCCCGCTATGACGGGATCTTCGTCCTGCGCACCAACGCGAGGATTTCTCCGCTTCAGGCGATGCTGCGCTACCGGGACCTGCTCACCGTCGAGACGCTGTTTCGTGTCGCCAAGGCGACGCTCTCGACACGTCCGATCTTCCATTCATCCGATGCCGCCATCCGCGGCCACGTCTTCTGCTCCTTCCTCGCCCTGATGCTGCACAAGGAGCTGTTCGACCGCTGCACCGAAGCCGGGATCAAACCCGAGTGGCGCCCGCTCCTGCGTGATCTCGACCGCCTGCAGAGCGGCAAAATCGAAAAGGACGGACGCAGCATTGCCATCCGTACCCCGGTAAGCGGTCAGGTCGGGCCGGTATTCCGCGCCGTCGGCGTGGCGCTGCCGCCGAACATCGCCGAAACCGAAGCTGCTTGACCGCACGACCCTCCGACCGTGGTGCTAAAAGCGCGAAGGCGCCCCCTATCCCATTGAAAATCCATAATTATCGGAAATCAGGTGTTTAAGTTGGGCGTGGGTGGTGTCACCCGTGCCTTCGCTGCCATGCCGGGTGACCTGACCCTGCTCGGCTTCACCGATGAGCAGATCGCCGAGGCCAATGGCGATTTCGATTCCCTGTGGACCGCATTCGAAATTCCTGCGGGCACCTATCCGGGTCAGGAAGAGGATGTCACCACGGTCGGGCAGCCGAACTTCCTCGCCGTGAATGACACGGTGCCGGAAGAGGTGGTCTACATGATCACCAAGACGATCTTCGAGAACCTCGGGTTCCTTCAGGCGATCCATCCGGCGACCAATGAAATGTCGCTCGAGGTTGCCACGAATGGTCTGCCCGCGCCGCTGCATCCGGGCGCGCTGCGTTATTACGAGGAAGCCGGTCTCGACATTCCGGATCACCTGCGTCCCTGAGCGGATGACGGGAAACACATGACATATCGGGAGGGCGCGGCCATGGTCGCGCCCTCTTTGCCTCTTGACGGCGACGCACACCCATTGCGGGTATCGAGCAGGATGTGAGACCAGAAACATGAGTGATCCGAACAAGGACCGCGACGCCGCAGATGGGTCCGTGCGCGCGGACGATGCGCCGCAACCGGGAAATCTTGCCGTTTCCCCGGACGACTTGCGCAGGGAAGCGCAGGAGGCGGAGGCCGAGTATGAATCGGTCGTGCGTTCCTTCGACACCGACACGCTGCTCGGGCGGGTCGCCTATGCCGTCGGGGTCGCTCTTGCCTTGTATCACATCTGGATGAGCACCTTCGGCCAGCTCAATACCCTCTGGCTGACGGGCGTTCACTTTGCCGGCTTCGGCTTTCTCTGTGCCCTGCGTTATCCGCTTATCAACCTGAAGAGCGAGGCGGGTGCGAAACTCGTGCTCGCCATCGACGTGGTGATCGGGATTGTCGTCGCGGTTTCGACCCTTTGGCTGCTCTATGACGTGCAGGACATTTTCGATCGCGGGCGCATGGAGGGGATCCAGACGGTCCTGGCGCTGATCATCATGGTCGGCGCGATCGAGTTCACCCGTCGCGCCACGGGTCTGATCATTCCCATCCTCATTCTCGTCGCGCTGAGCTATGTCGTCTGGTGGGGCCCCACGCTCAGTGGCGTCTTCCGTTTTTCCGGGCTCACGCTCGACACGCTCTTCTTCCGCTCGATCCTGGCGGATGAGGGGATGTTCGGTTCGATCGCGCTGATTTCGGCGACCTATGTCTATCTCTTCATCATTTTCGGCGCCTTCCTGGTGCGCTCGGGCGCGGGCATGTTCATCGTCGATCTCGCCCGCGCCATGGCCGGACGTTTCGTTGGCGGGCCGGGTTTCGTCGCGGTGTTCGCCTCGGCGCTGACGGGAACGACGAGCGGCTCGGCGGTGGCGAACACGGTCTCGACCGGGGTCATCACCATTCCGCTGATGAAGCGCGCGGGCTTCCCGCCTCGCTTCGCGGCGGCGGTCGAATCAGCGGCATCGACAGGCGGCATGATCATGCCGCCGATCATGGGGGCGGGCGCCTTCGTGATGGCGACATTCACCCAGATCTCGTATCTCACCATCGTGGCCGTGAGCTTCCTGCCGGCGATCGTGTATTTCCTCTCCGTCGCCTTCTTCGTGCGCATCAATGCCAAGAAATACAATCTCCAGGCCATGGATGACGACGCGCCGACGGCGTGGGAGGTGCTCAAGAAGGGCGGCCCGTCCTTCCTGATCCCGATCTTCACCCTGATCGGCCTACTGGTCGCCGGCTACACGCCGACCTACGCTGCGGGTTTCGCCATCGCGGCCTGCGTGGTCGCCTCCTGGTTCACGCCGAACAAAATGGGCCCGAAGGCGATTCTCGACGCGCTGGCCCTGGGCTCGACCAACATGATCATGACCGCCGTGCTGCTCGTTGCAGTCGGCCTGATCATCAATGTCGTGGCCATGACCGGCATCGGCAACACCATCTCGCTGATGATCGCGCAATGGTCCGGCAACAACCTCCTGATCGCGCTCCTGCTCATCGCCCTGGCGTCGCTGATCCTTGGCATGGGCCTGCCGGTGACGGCGTCCTATATCGTGCTGGCGACGCTCTCGGCACCGGCTCTGCATCTTCTGATCCAGAACAATGCCCTGATCGACGTGATGATGGCGGGGCAGATTCCCGAAGGGACACGGGTGATCTTCTCGCTGGTCGATCCGGGAGCGATGACGGCTCTGGCCGAGCCGATGAGCCGGGATGCGGCGCTGGCGCTGATCAATGCCGCGCCGCCGGAGATCCTCTCGCAGGTCTATCCGCAGGCACTCGATGCGCATGTGATCACCATGGCGCTGCTCTCGGCGCATCTGATCATCTTCTGGCTGTCGCTCGATTCCAATGTCACCCCGCCCGTCTGCATCACCGCCTTCGCGGCGGCGGCGATTGCCAAGACACCGCCGATGCGTACCGGCCTCGAGGCCTGGAAAGTGGCCAAGGGCCTGTATCTGCTGCCGGTTCTGTTCGCCTATACGAATTTCGTCGGCGGCGAGTTCTGGGAGGTGATGCATATCTTCGTCATCGCGGTGATCGGCGTCTACGCGCTGGGCTCGGCGATCGAAGGGCATATGGAAGCGCCGCTGAACTGGGTGACGCGCATCGCGCTGTTCGGCTTCGGCGTGGCGCTGTTATGGCCGAACACGCCGATCGCCGAGGCGATCGGTGCCATCGGCGTGTTCGGCATCATCATCTGGAACTTTCGCACCGATTGGCGGGTGCAGCGCCAGAAGCGGGAGGCGCGGGTGGCGGCGCCCGCATGATCGCGGTGACGGGGCGGCGTCTGGACACGCCGTCCCGATCGGGCCCGCCTTTTCCCATCCAGGGTGATGCGGGCGACGGTGCGTGTGCCTGTACATAACCACAACCCTCGGCGTGAATTCGGATTGCGCGGTTGCGAATAAGTTGTTAGGAAGGCGTTAGGCAATTTCTGATTTCAGGTGGCGCCGTCTTGCGTTTCGCCAACCCGTCCACAAGCGCCGTCGCCGCGCCGCGTCAAAGCCGTTCAGGGGCGCTGAGCCGGACCCGGGCGGCGGGCCCGTTGCACCGCATCGTTTGCCTGCTCTTCGCGGTGGTGGTCTTCATGGTCCTGCCCGGCGGGCCTGGCATTGCGGATATGCGGCAAGCTGGGCAAGCTGGGCAAGCTGGGCAAGCTGGGCAAGCTGGGCAGGCTGGGCAGGAGGAGCAGCCGCCCGTCTCTGACCGGTACGACCGGGTGCTGTTCGCCTCGGTCGAACTGGCGGAGGTCTCGATCTTCGGCGGAAGCGGCTTCAAGCACAGTCTTTCCGGCAATATCGAGGCGCCGGGGCCGGTCGCCATGCTGATGACCAATCTCGGCGCGACGCGTGAACGCTGGCAGGCGCCGGACGGTTTCATCGCCCATGTGCCGCGCATGACACAGATCACGAGGCTGTATTTCGGGCGCCAGGACAATACCGCGCTCGGTTTCATGACCATCGCCGCCGGTATGGAGATCCGGCGGGCCCAGGCGCTGGGCGACGACGCGCTGCCGCGCTGGCAGAGGCCGCGTGCGGGGGCGGCGTTGATCGCGGAATTGTGGCGCGAGGCGCCATTGCGTGCGCAGCCCGCACGCTCCGGGCATGATTGGACGCGCCGCCCCTTTCTGACCCATGCGACCATCATGGCCGGCAGCGCCGCACCCTCGCTCTGGGCCCGGCTGGCGACCGGGCCTGCTCTGACGCAAACGGTCTTCGCCGGGCCGGAAGCCTCGGTTTATCTGGAGCCGGGTTATCAGGAATTTCGGCTGGGCGCGCATGTGACCGGTTTCACCCTCGGCCCGTTGACCCTGCGCCTTGCGGGTGGGGTCGCGATGCCGCGGGGCGGGCGATCCGACGTGTATATCGGCCTGCAGGGGCATATCCTGCGCTGATTCGAGCGCGGGCCGCAGCATGCCAGCGACGCTTTTTCGCAGTGCGATGGCCATGCCCGCCATGTTTTTGCCGATTCCGTAACATCCCTTGCGTGACACCGTGTCGCCGGGCCATTACATCGTCAGGTGAACGGCTTCACTGTAGATAGGTGCCATGTCGATCTGGATTCTCTTTCTCGCCATGACTGCGGCCACGATCATGGCTGTCCTGTGGCCATTGTCACGCCCGCGCAGGGCTCAAGGCCCCGCATCTGCAGGGGAAGGCGAGCGGCTGTTCTACGAGGAGCAGTTGCAGGAAATCGAGCGCGACCTCGCGCGGGGGATGTTCACGCCGGAGGAGGCGGCTGCCGCGAAGGCTGAGGCGGCACGGCGGTTGATCCGCGCCGATGCGCGCCGGGAATCCGGCAACAAGACGCTTGACGAGCCGGCATTGCGGCGGCGGCGCGCGACCTCGGCACTGGCGCTCTCGGCAATCCCGCTGGTCGCACTCGCGATTTACGGTGCGCAAGGCTCACCGGAAATGCCAGGTCAGCCGCTCAGTGCGCGTATGCAACCGGTCACACCCGGCAGTGATATCGAGATGAGCCAGGCGGTCGCACAGATCGAGACGCATCTGCAACGCAATCCCGAAGACGGAGAGGGCTGGGAGGTGATCGCGCCGGTCTATATCCGCCTCGGACGTTTCGACGATGCTGCCATGGCCTACCGCCGGGCGGTCGATCTGCTCGGTGCTGACGGCGAGCGTCTGGCGAATTTTGGTGAGGCGCTGGTCATGGCGTCAGAGGGGATCGTCTCCTCATCGGCGCGCGAGGCCTTCGAGGGCGCCCTCGAACAGGATACGCGCCAGCCGAAAGCACGGTTCTTCCTGGCGACGGCGGCGCATCAGGACGGTGATACGGAGATTGCGCTGGAGCGTTACCGTGATCTGCTGGCCGAATCGGATCCCGATGCGCCATGGGTCGGGGTGGTGCGTCAGCGCATTGCTGCTCTCGAGGGCGAGGCGCCTCCGGCGGAGGGAGCGGTTGACGCTCAGGGCGATGCGTCGGGCGCGATTGCCGGCATGGTCGCGGGGCTCGCCGAACGCCTTGCCTCGGAAGGCGGGAATGCGCAGGAATGGGGGCGTCTGGTGCGCTCCTACGCGGTGCTCGGGCAGGTCGAGCCCGCAGAGCAGGCCCTGGCCGATGCCCGCCGCGCGCTTGCCGGTGACAGCCAGGCAATCGAAGAAGTCGAATCGGTGGCCCGTGAGGCCGGTATCCTGCGAGAGTAACGTGACATGACACGCAAACAACGCCGCCTGGTTCTCATCGGTGTCTCCGGGGCTGTGCTGGCCCTGTCGCTCGGGCTCGTGCTCTTCGCCATGCGCGACACGATCGTGTTCTTCCGCGCGCCGAGTGATATCGCCGCGCAGGGCATCGACGAGGGTGTGCGCTTTCGTCTCGGCGGCCTCGTCGAAGACGGTTCGATGCGCCGGGAGGACGGCCAGATTCATTATTTCAGTGTCACGGACGGGGGCGCGACGATCGAGGTGCGCTATCAAGGCCTCTTGCCGGATCTGTTCCGGGAAGGGCAGGGTGTGGTGACTGAAGGTGCGATCGACGGTTCGGGCCTGTTTCGCGCCGATACCGTTCTCGCGCGCCACGACGAGAACTACATGCCCCGAGAGGTGGCGGATGCGCTCAAGGCGCAGGGCGTGTGGCAACATGGCGATCCGGCGCCCGGCACCCAGTGACCGGGTTGCGGGCTGAAACATTGATGGCGGAAGGGGCAGTTCATTGCTGATCGAAGTTGGACATTTCGCGCTGGCTCTCGCACTCGGGCTGTCTGTCATCCAGATGGTGGTGCCCTTCTGGGGGGCGCGCACCAACGATCCGGTCCTGATGAGCGTCGGCGCGCCCGCTTCGGTCGGCGTCTTCGTGCTGGTGCTGTTTTCCTTCGGGGTCTTGACCTATGCCTACGTCACCTCCGATTTCTCCCTGACGAATGTCTACGCGAATTCGCATTCGCAAAAGCCGATGATCTACAAGGTCACCGGGGTCTGGGGGAATCATGAGGGCTCGATGCTGCTCTGGATCGTGATTCTCACCCTGTTCGGCGCGTTGGTCGGCATCGCGCGCAACGCCGTGCCGCTGAAACTGCGCGCCAACACGATCGCCGTGCAGGCATCGGTGACCATCGCGTTCCTGCTGTTTCTGCTGCTGAGTTCGAACCCGTTCGAACGCATCGACCAGGCGCCGTTCGAAGGGCGCGATCTCAATCCCATCCTCCAGGATATCGGCCTCGCGATCCATCCGCCGCTGCTCTACATCGGTTATGTCGGCTTCTCGATCACCTTCGCCTTCGCCATGGCGGCGCTGATCGAGGGCAAGATCGACGCGGTCTGGGCGCGCGCCGTGCGGCCATGGACGCTGGGCGCCTGGCTGTTTCTGACGCTCGGCATCTCGATGGGCTCCTACTGGGCTTATTACGAGCTCGGCTGGGGCGGCTGGTGGTTCTGGGATCCGGTCGAGAACGCCTCGCTCCTGCCCTGGATTCTCGGCACCGCCCTGATCCATTCCACCGTGGTGATGGAGAAGCGTGATGCGCTGAAGATCTGGACGATCCTGCTGGCGATCCTGACCTTCTCGCTCTCGCTGATGGGTACCTTCCTGGTGCGCTCGGGCGTGCTTACCTCGGTCCATGCCTTCGCCGTCGACCCTGACCGCGGGATGTACATTCTGGCGATCCTGGTCTTCTTCATCGGCGGATCGCTGGCATTGTTCGCCTGGCGTGCGCCGCTGTTGCGCCAGGGCGGGATCTTCGCACCGGTCTCGCGCGAGGGCGCGCTGGTGATCAACAACCTGTTCCTCGCCACGGCCTGCGCCACAGTCCTGATCGGCACGCTCTATCCGCTGGCGCTCGAAGCGGTGACCGGGGCCAAGATCTCCGTTGGCCCGCCCTTCTTCAACGCCACCTTCGTGCCGCTGATGGTGCCGCTGCTGCTGCTTCTGCCCTTCGGTCAGGTCATGGCCTGGAAGCGCGGAGACGTGGGCGGCGTGGCGCAGCGCCTGGCCGGGGCGATTCTGGTCTCGGTGGTTCTGACCGTGATCGTCTACGGCTTCACCTATGGCGGTCCGGTCGCCGCACCGCTCGGCGTGGGGCTGGGGATCTTCCTGATCGTCGGGGCGCTCAACGAAGTCGTCACCCGTTCCTTCAGCGGCGGCGCCGGATTTGCCGACGCCATGCGCAAGGCGCGCGGTCTGCCGCGCTCGACCTGGGGCACCGTCACCGCCCATGCCGGTGTGGGCGTCATGGTGATCGGCATCGCCGCCACCGCCTGGTCCACGGAGCGGATCGTGACCATGCGCCCGGGGGATGTCGTGCATGTCGGTGGCGCCTATTCAGCCCGGCTTGATGCCGTCTTTCCGCGTACCGGGCCGAATTTTCAGGAAGACGTGGCCCGGATGACCATCCTGCGCGGTGATCGTGCCATCGGCGAGGAAGAGACCTCGAAGCGCTTCTATCCGGCACGCAACATGCCGACCACCCAGGCGGGCCTGCATACGGTCGGCTTCTCGCAGGTCTATCTCAGCTTCGGCGAGCCTCAGTCCGACGGGGCGCTCGGCCTGAGGCTGTACTACAAACCGCTGATTCTGCTGATCTGGATCGGAACCATCTTCATGGCGCTCGGTGCCGGTATCGCCATGACCGATCGCCGCTTCCGCGTCGGCGCTCCCGTGCGTGCCAAGCGTGAAGCACCGCTCTCCGGCCCCGCGCCCGCGCCGGCGGAATGAGGAATTGCGCATGAGACGCTTTGCCATAGCCCTGATACTCGCTGCCGCTCTCGCGCTCGGGATGGGCGCCGCCGCGCCGCCTGCACTTGCCGCCCCGCATCCGGATGAGATCCTCGAGGATCCCGAACTGGAGCGTCGTGCGCGCGATCTCTCGGCCAATCTGCGCTGCCTCGTCTGTCAGAACCAGTCAATCGACGATTCGGACGCGCCGCTGGCCCGCGACCTGCGGCTGCTCGTGCGCGAACGGCTGGTCGAGGGGTATTCCGATCAGGAGATCGAGGATTTCGTCGTGGCGCGCTACGGGGATTTCGTGCTGTTCACGCCGCCCTTCAATGCCAGCACGATGCTGCTCTGGGGCTCGCCGGCCCTGGTGCTCGGGGCCGGCGCGCTCGGGCTGTTTCTCGTCATACGCAGACGCCGCCATGCCGCACCGGTGGTGACGGCTGATCTCACGCCGGACGAACGCGCTGCGCTCGAACGCATTCTCGGTGATACTGCGTCCGGCAAATCCTGACCGCACGCTGCAGCCCGGTCAGGCGCTGCCGGTCTGCGCGTGCGGCGTGACGATGACGGTCCCGTCTTCAATGGCGAGCGACAGCCGCCCGTGCTTCAGCGCGAGGGCCTTGTCACCGAACAATACGCGCCGCCAGCCCTTGAGTGCAGCGACATCGGCGTCGTCGTTCTCGGCGATGGCTTCGAGGTCATCCACCGTCGCCACGATCTTCGTCGCAACGTCATTCTGCTCGCAGACCGCCTTCAGCAGCACTTTGAGCAGATCCACGGTGGCGCCGGCATTGCCGCGACCGCGCGAACGTTCCGGCAGCTTCAACTCCGAGAGGTCACGCGCCAGCCCCGCCTCGATCGCGGCGAGCGCCCCGGCGGCGCTGCGCGAGCGCTCGAAACCGTTCGGTACCGATCGCAGCCGCGCCATTGCCTCGGCGTCCCGCGGCTGCGAGATCGCGAGCTCGACCACGGCATCGTCCTTGAGGACGCGGTTGCGCGGCACGTCGCGGCTCTGCGCCTCGCGCTCGCGCCAGGCCGCGACCTCGATCAGCACGGCGAGTTCCTTGACCTTGCGCACCCGGCCGATCAGGCGGCGATGCGCGCGTGCCGGATCGCCCTCATAGGTGGCGGGATCGATGAGCACGGCCATTTCCTCGTCGAGCCAGGCGCTGCGCCCGGTTTCCGCGAGCTGGCTGGCGAGGGTCTCGTAAACAGGGATCAGGTGCGTCACATCGGAGAGCGCATAGGCGCGCTGCGCCTCGCTCAGCGGGCGGCGCGACCAGTCGGTGAATCGCGATGACTTGTCGATCCGCGCCTTGGCGAGATCATTGGCGAGTTGCTCGTAGGAGACCGAATCGCCATAGCCGCAGACCATGGCTGCAACCTGGGTGTCGAAGAGCGGGGTGGGGATCACGTTCCCCATCGTCCAGATGATCTCGACATCCTGGCGCGCCGAGTGAAACACCTTGATGGTGCTCTCATCCGCCATCAGTGCGAAGAAGGGCGCGAGGTCGATACCGTCTGCCAGCGGATCGATCAGCACGGCTTCCTCGGGCGATGCGATCTGGATCAGGCAGAGCCTGGCATAATACGTCGTCTCGCGCATGAACTCCGTATCGACGGTCACGAACGGATGTGCGGCGAGCCGGGTGCAGGTCGCCGAGAGTTCGGCGGTATCGGTGATCAGTTTCATGCAATCCCTTTGCCGAATATGGCGATTGTGTGCAAGAGGCAAGCGCTGGGCAAGCAGGAATCTCGCCCCGCAGATATCAACCGTGTCGGCGGAAATCCCGGCCCGGGCGGGCAAATTCGCGTGCGCTGCGGCAGCGGCTCTTGACAAGCGCGGCCTGCCGGGCTCACTCCCCTGAAGCTCGTTCGAGAAAGAAATCCGGTTCCATGCATCGCTATCGTACCCATACCTGCGCCGCTCTCCGCGAAACCGACATCGACGGCGAGACCCGCCTTTCCGGCTGGTGCCACCGCATCCGCGACCATGGCGGCGTGCTGTTCATTGATCTGCGCGACCATTACGGTATCACCCAATGCGTGGTGGATCCCGATTCCGCCGCCTTCAAGCTGGCGGAGACGTTGCGCTCGGAATGGGTCGTGCGGCTCGACGGCAAGGTGCGTCGGCGCCCGGAAGGCACCGAGAACCCCGATCTGCCCACCGGCATGATCGAGGTCTTCATCACCGATCTCGAAGTGCTCGGCGCCGCCGACGAATTGCCGATGCCGGTCTTCGGCGAGCATGATTATCCCGAAGACATCCGCCTGAAATACCGCTTCCTCGATCTGCGTCGCGAGAAGCTGCATGCCAATATCATCAAGCGCGGCCAGATCATCGATTCGATCCGCCGGCGCATGAAGGAGGGCGGCTTCTTCGAATTCCAGACACCGATCCTCACCGCCTCCTCGCCGGAAGGCGCGCGCGATTTCCTGGTGCCCTCGCGCCTGCATCCGGGCAAGTTCTACGCGCTGCCGCAGGCGCCCCAGCAGTTCAAGCAGCTCGTCATGATGTCGGGCTTCGATCGCTATTTCCAGATCGCGCCCTGCTTTCGCGACGAAGACGCCCGCGCCGACCGCTCGCCCGGCGAGTTCTATCAGCTCGACGTGGAGATGAGCTTTGTCACCCAGGAAGACGTCTTCCAGGCAGTGGAGCCGGTTCTGCGCGGCGTGTTCGAGGAATTCGCCGAGGGCCGCAAGGTGACCGGCGCGTTCCCGCGTATCCCCTATGCGGAGGCGATGCTGAAATACGGCATCGACAAGCCGGATCTGCGTAACCCGCTGATCATCTGTGACGTGACGGAGGAATTCTCCCGCGAGGAGGTGACCTTCAACGCCTTCAAGAACGTCATCAAGGCCGGCGGCATCGTGCGCGCCATTCCCGCCACCGGGGCTGCAAGCCAGTCACGTTCTTTCTTCGACAAGCTCAATGACTGGGCGCGCGGCGAGGGCGCGGCGGGGCTGGGCTATATCGTCTTCGAGGATGACGGCGGCGATCTCGTCGGCAAGGGGCCGATCGCCAAGTTCATCCCGGCCGAAGTGCAGAAGCTGATCGCATCAAAGGCGGGAATCGCCGCCGGCGACGCCGTGTTCTTCTCTGCCGGCGAGAAGGCCAAGGCCGTGTCGCTGGCCGGCAAGGCGCGCACGCGCATCGCCGAGGAGCTCGATCTGATCCCGCAAGGCGAATTCGCCTTCTGCTGGATCACCGACTTTCCGATGTATGAATGGGACGAGGACGAGAAGAAGATCGAGTTCTCGCACAACCCGTTCTCGATGCCCGATTATGATCTCGACAAGTTCCTCGCCCTCAACCCGGCGGATGCCGACGAGATCCTCGGTATCACCGCCTTCCAGTACGACATCGTCTGCAACGGTGTGGAACTGTCGTCGGGCGCGATCCGGAACCATCGCCCCGACGTGATGCGCAAGGCGTTCGGGCTCGCGGGCTATGGCGAGGACGTGCTCGAGGCGAAATTCGGCGGCATGCTGCGCGCATTGTCGCTCGGCGCGCCCCCGCATGGCGGTATCGCACCAGGAATCGACCGTATCGTGATGCTGCTCTGCGGCGAGCAGAACCTGCGCGAGGTGGTGCTGTTCCCGATGAACCAGAAGGCCGAAGACCTTCTGATGAGCGCGCCGTCGGAGGTCAGCGCCAAGCAGCTGCGCGAATTGCACATCCGCCTCAATCTGCCGGAGTGAGGCGCAAGGCGCGCAAGACATTTCATCGGCACAACACGCGAGCGCTGCCCATCGCATATGCGCCCCCTCGCCATGGCGGGGGTGGCCCTGTCTCGCTAGGCTGCATGCGTGCGTCGCGGCTGCGCCTGCATCGGCGCACGGTCTGTGCTGGATTGCGGCTGTCTGGTTCCGGCCATGATCAAGCGACGAGCCGGCAGCAGGAGTGGCATCAGCATGAGATCGTTCTGGCAGGAAATGCGCGGTGGCTTTGCAGCCTTGCGGCCTGAACATTTTCCCTATGCCAGATTCATTGCTGCCCTGATCCTCGGCTTCATCGGCGGGGCGATCTTCAACGCGCTCACATTGCCGCTGCCCTGGATGCTGGGGCCGATGACCTTCTGCACGATTGCCGCGATCCTGCGCGCGCCGATCGCCGCGCCGACGGTCGTGCGCCCGCCCATGTCGGCGGTGATCGGCGTGATGCTGGGCGCAGCCTTCACGCCGGCGATACTCACCAATCTGCTCGACTGGGTGCCGACCATTATCGGTCTGGCTTTTTTCGTCGCCGTATCCGGTTCCGCCTGCGTGCTGTATTTCCGCAAGATCGGGCGTATGGACATGACGACGGCCTATTTTGCCGGCATGCCGGGCGGGCTGGTCGAGATGGTGGTGGTCGGCGAACAGCGTGGCGGAGACGGACGCACCATCGCGCTGGTGCATTCGGCGCGCATTCTGCTGGTCGTGATGACGCTGCCCTTCCTCGTCGAGCTGGTCGAGGGCGTGTCTCTTGGCGGCAGGGCCGATATGGGGCCCTCGGTCACGGAGGCGCCGCTCACCGCCGAATTGTGGATCATCGGTTGCGGGCTTGCTGGCGCCGTTTTCGGCCATCTCCTGCGTCTGCCTGCGAAATATCTGCTCGGCCCGATGCTGGTTTCGGCTTTCGTGCATGCCGCCGGCATCACCGACTTCAAGCCGCCGGCGGAGATCGTGCAGGGCGCGCAGATCGTGCTGGGCGTGACGATCGGTTGCCGCTTTCTGGGCACGCCGCCGCAGGTGATCCTGCGCATTCTCGCGCTCTCCTTCGGCTCCACGATGATTCTGCTCGTGATGACGCTGGGCTTTGCCGTCATCGTTTCACGCTTCTCCGCCTTCGAGGTGCTGCCGCTGATGCTGGCTTATTCGCCGGGCGGGCTGGCCGAGATGAGCCTCGTCGCCATCGCGGTGCATACCGAGGTCGCCTTCGTGGCCGCGCATCACATCATCCGCATTCTCTTCGTCATGCTCAGCGCCGGCCCGACCTTCGCGCTGCTCTACCCGAAACGCGGTGGCAAGGGTGGCGGCAAGGGCGTCGGCAAGGGTGGGATACCGCGCATGCGCGACGGCTGACGCGGGCCGGTTGACGGAGACAATTTCGCGTCCCAACCCCGATATACCCATTGACGCGCCGCCCCGCCCCTCGTATGAAGCGCCATCGCCGACAGGCGAGCCCAGGTGGCGGAATTGGTAGACGCGCTGGTTTCAGGTACCAGTGGTGCAAGCCGTGGAGGTTCGAGTCCTCTCCTGGGCACCAACACCCTCTCAAGGTGTTGATCCGAAAGGTTTTCAGGCAGAGTAACGGTTTGATCGCGCCCGAGTGGTACACACGGGTGGTACGGTTGTGGATCTCCTCTGAGCATCTGAATGCGCCGCGCGTCAGCGGATGACGCTCATTGAAGAAAACGATTGCCTTTGCAATATTTCAATGCAATCACAGGATTGTGTTGCGGGATTATGCGGGTGCAATGGTGGTTTCAGCATGCGTCATTTGAATGTTATCGTTTTTGCCTCGGTGCTTCTTGCCGGAGCCTGTGCAAAAAGCCCGGAGAGTATTCAGGCGTCGTATATCAGTGAGGTATCGTACCAGTCATGGTCGTGCCCCCAACTCGGAGAAGAGAGCCAGCGTCTTTCGGCAGCGCTGGCAACTGCGTCGACACAACAGGAAAGGGCTCGCGGCAATGATGTCGTCGGCGTTATCCTGATCGGTCTTCCCGTCTCATCATTGAGTGGTGATAACATCGCGCCGGAGATTGCACGACTGAAGGGCGAGCAGGAAGCAGTGCGCCGCACGATGATTGCAAAGAACTGCAGACAGGATTGATGCTGCAGCAGGTTTCCGGATCCAGTCTTCTGACGGATCGGTTACTGCGCGTCGGCTCCATCGCGGCAAGGCACGTGACGATGGTTGTGCTGCCAGCCCCAGCCGATCTGCAGCATTCTTCAACAGCCCCACCTTGATCGCCGAGAGCCTTGCCGCTGCGACGCATTCCCCCGTCACGGGTAGACCCGCCACGCCTCCGGCGCGCTGAAGGGGGCGAACAGCTTTCCGTCGCAATCCGGCTTCTCCCAATAGCTCTGCAGCGCGAAGGCTTCGCCGGTCCATTGCCAGCGGCCGGCGCTGCCGCAATCGCCAAGGCCACGGCCGCGATGGAGGCTGGTGATCTGCCGCGTCTCGGGATTGTAATCGGGAAAGGTGAGGCTCGGCTTCTCGGTGAAGCCGTCGCCATCCGGTACGGGAAAGCGCAGCAGGCGGGCTTCTTCGGGAGCCTCCGGATCATAGGCCATGAGGATGCTGCCAGCCTGATACGCGGCTTGCCAGCAGGGAATCTCGAGCAGCATCAATGCCTCACCGAGCGGTCTCGCCGGTCGGGAGACGACCGCCCCATCCTCGGGGGGCCAGGAGCAATCCGCCTCGGCGAGCGCAGCCGCGACCACCGCAGCCGGCAGGCCCGATGCTTCCGGCACGGTTTTCGCCCATGCGGGGCTGCAGGCGACGAGCCCTGTGAGCAGCAACATGACGCGTTTCATTGCCTCGGCCCTTTCTCTTCGTCAGATCCGGAACGGATGATGCACGACAACACGTGCGGGAACCACGTTTCAAAAGCCGCTCTCGCGGATCAGCACAGCGCGGATGGCACGCCAGCTGCGCGCGGCGAGCGAGCGGCGTTCCCCTTGCAGATTCAGGGTACCGCGCAAGGCCATGTCGGTCATCCCGGTCCCGTGCTCGGCAGGGTCTGGCCGTGCGCGCACGCGGTAGACGGCGCCATCGGGGACGGGGCCGTCCTCGCCCGCATGGGCGGGAATGCCGCCGCCATGAACCGAGGCAAGTTCTGGCGCCGAGGCGAGGCGGGCAGTGGCGGTATCGGCGATCTCGGTGATGCGGACCGCGACGGGGCTGCGCGCCGGCGCAGCCGGATAGAAAACCGCCATGCTGCCCGGCGCGACACGGGCAAGATCGGCCTCACCGAGATAGGCCTCGACCAGCGGCGCATCCGGGACGATCAGCGTGGCGAGCCATTCACCGGCGCCGATCCAGTCGCCGATGCCGGTTTCAGGGTCACGCGCGACGATGCGTCCCGCATGCGGGGCGCGCAGGATCAGGCGTTCGGCCTCCCGGGTGAGGCTTGCGCGCTCGGCCAGCGCGCCTTCGAGTTCCCGCCACAGGGCCGCGCGATCGACCCGCGCGCCGGACGCCTCCGCATCCATTGCTGCGCGCCAGCGCAACAGCGCGATGGATCGCGCATTCTCGTCGAGGCGATGCGCCATGTCGGGTGCGGCGAAATTGAACAGCACCTCGCCCTGCGCGACATCCGCGCCGAAGGCGGCATTATCGGTGACGAGCAGCGCATCCGCCGGCGCGAAGATCTGCGTCTGGCGTTCCGCCCGCAACAGGGCCGGGGCGTGGATCGCCCATTGCAGCGGCATCAGAAATAAAGCCGCCAGAGCGAGGCCCGTGCCGAGTGTGACGAGGGTGTTGCGGTTGAGGCGGTAGCGCGCGCGGCGCGCGTACCATTCGCGCAATTCCAGTGCGATCGGGCGTCCAATGAACCAGGCCAGCTCCACGATCATCAGGATGATGCCGAGCGCCTTGAAGAAGAAATGGTAGACGATCAGGGCGATGCCGAGAAACAGCAGAAAGCGATAGATCCAGGTTGCCCAGGCATAGACGATCAGGAGCCGCGCGCGGCCTGCGGGGAAGCGCTCCGGCGGGTTCTCGCCAAATCCGAACAGGGCCTCGCGCAGGCGCCAGCGCGCGAGCCTGAAGGCACGCTCCTGCAGATTGGGCATGTCGAGCAGGTCGGAGAACAGGAAATACCCGTCGAAACGCATGAACGGGTTGAGATTGATCGCCAGAGTCATGATCCAGGTGGTGGTGGCCAGTACGAAGCTGGCCGAGCGCATGGCGCCGTCGGGCATGAAGCTCCAGGCCAGCGTCATCCAGGCGGCGATCGCCAGCTCGATCGCCATGCCGGCATAGCCGATCCGCAGGCGCTTGCGCCGATCAGTGAGGCGCCAGGCAGCGGTCGTATCGGTATAGAGTACGGGATAGAGCACCATCAGCGCCACGCCCATGGTGGGAACCGGCAGCCCCTCGCGTTTCGCGGCATGGGCATGGGCGAGCTCATGGGCGATCTTGGTGATGATCAGCGCGATGGCGATCGCCGCAAGTCCCTGCCAGCTGAACAGATGCAGGAAGGTCGTGGTGAAGACCTCCCATTGCCGCAGGGCCAGCAGCAGCCCGGCCATGGCGGCGATCAGCGTGGCGATCCAGAAGATGCGCGAGAAGAACGGTGCCGCGAGACCGCGCGTCGCCTCCAGGAAGCCGTCCGGGTGCACCAGCGGGATGCGGATGAAGAGATAATTCTTCAAGACGAAGGCGAGCGGTTGCATGCGCGCGGCGTTTGCCTGCTCGGCGAGCATGCGCAAGGCGCGCTCGCCGCGAAGCTGCACCAGATTGGCCCCGGCGAGAAAACGGGCGAAGGCCTCGACCTCGTCCGGCGAGAGCGTGAGCGTGGTCTCCTGTGTTACTGCGGCGGCAATTGCGGCGGGGTCGCCCAGATGCCAGCGCGCGAGCATCTCGATCTCCGCCCAGCCAAGCCGGAAATAGCGCGCGCGCGCTGGATCCTCCAGAGTCCAGCCGGGCGCACCCTCGCGATCCGCCGGGCCCGGATGCAGGATGATCTCGTCGCGCAGCGGCGGCAGTCGTTGCGCGACGACGCCCGCACCCCCCTCGGCGAGGCTGATGCGCGGCCCCGGCTGCGGTGCATCCGCGCCGATCGTGCCCCCGGTCGCCATTACAGGCCGGCCTGCAGCCGCAGCCAGGCGATCGGGCGGCGCAGCAGGTAAAGCACGAGGAGGGTGCGGTCGCCATAGATCCGGGCCGTCCCGCGCAAGCCGATGCGCAGGCGCGGATCATCATCATCGAGAGTGGCGCGCAGCCGATAGGCCATCGTGCCGTCCGGCATCGCGCGTGCGCGATAACCCGCGCGGGTGAGCGAGGCGGCGACCGGATCGGCCGGATCGATATTGAGAAAGAAGCGGATATCGGCGCCAGGTTCGAGATTGATCGCATCGGCGACGCCGAGGTTGATCTCCAGCGCGCGTGCCTGCGGATCGGCAAGAAGCATGATGCGTTCGCCGAGCGCGACCGGGCGGCCCTCCCAATCAGCAATATCGTCGAAGATGGCGATGCCGTCGCGGACGGCAGTGACGTCGATGCGCGTGAGGCGCTCATTGAGGAAGGCGAGTTCCGCGGCATGCTGATCGCGGCGCCCCTCAAGCACGGCGAGGCGGGCGCGCGATTGCGGATCGAACAGGGCCTGCTGGCGGGCCTGGCGCAGTTCCGCCTCGGCGACGCTGAGCTGCTGCCGGGCGATCTGGCGCTGGGTGCCGAGCTCCGAACCGTCGAGCGAGACCAGCCGGTCTCCGGCACTGACGGCCTCGTTGGGCCGCACATGCACGGTCTCGATCACGCCGGCCAGCGGTGCGCGCACGAGGTCCGGTTGCTGCGCAACGATCTCGGCCGGGGCGAGCACGGATTGGCGCACGGGCAGCGCCAGCAGCGCCGTGAGCGTGAGAAGGCCGGCGAGCATGATCACACGGCTGCGCCGCAGGCGTCGCTGCCGGCGGCGCGGGCCGGTCAATGCCGCGAGCGCATGGCCATAGGCATCGGCGAGATGATCGAGTGCGTTGATCTCGCTGCGCGTGAAGGGCTCGTCGCGCGCAAACAGGAGGGCGCCCTGCAGATCATCCTTGTGACGCAAGGGCAGGAGCGCGATCTGGGCCGGCAGATGTGCGCTGAAGAACGTGCGCGCCTCGCTCCACGCCGCGCTGTCCTCAGGCCCGAAAGCCGCGCCCATCCGCGCCGCCGTCAGGCTCTGGGTGCGTGTCTGCGACCGCAGGCTCTTGCGGAAGAAGGCTTCGAGCCTGCGCGTGAAGGGCGCGTCGCGATCCGGCGTGGCCAGACCCGACAGGCTGCGCAGACGATTCGTCGCGGCGCAGAACCAGGCCGCTTGCCGGTAGGGAATCACGAGATGGGTGTCGTTGACCATGAGGAAGCCGAGTGCCTGGGCATCCTCGGCGGCGCGGGCGCGTTTTTCCAGTTCGAGCAATGTGGCGAGGGTGATGCCCTTGCGGGGCGGCTGTTCACTCATGGCGCACCGTCGGGTCCGGCATCCGGCTCGGGCGGGCGCAACTCCGCCTCGCCGCTCATCCCGGCCATGAGCCCCTCCGGCGCCTGCGTGATCGCGGCGAAGATGCGGATCGACTGGCTCACCGGGTCGACCCGCGCACCGATGCGCGACACGCTGGCCTCCAGGGTGGTTTCGAGTTCGTCGATGGCGACTTCGAAAGCGTGTCCGGGCCGCAGCCAGGCGAGCCAGCGCGACGGCACCATCAGCGCGACTTCGAGATCACGGTCATCGAGAATGGCAATGATCGGTTCACCTTCGGCGACATATTGAAACGGTTCCGCCAGCCGCTCGGCCACGCGGCCTGGGAAGGGGGCTGTGATGGTGCAACGCGAGACCGCGATCTCGGACAGGGTCGTCTCGGCCTCTGCCACGGTGAGGGCGGCGACGGTCTCGTCGTATTCGAGCCGGCTGATGGAGCTGAGCGCATCGAGCCGCCCGGCGGTTTCAAGGCGCCGGCGCGCGGATTGCTCCTGTGCGCGCGACCGGTCGCGGCGCGCGATATGGACGGCGCAATCGAAGCCGACCAGGGGATCGCCCTGCGCGAAACGCTCGCCTTCACGCAGGGGGAATGTGGCGATCTTGCCGGATATCTCCGCAGAGAGCACGGTCTGGCGGCGCGGGCTGATCTGGGCGCGCAGAACGGGCCGGGCAAAATCGGCGAGGTCACTGATCGGTGGCCCGCCCAAGGCGGAAGCGTTCGTGTCGGAGCCTTCAAAACCGGTGCCGCGCATGACGGGACCAGCTGCTCCGGGGGTGGAGGAGGCTGGTGGCGCGCCGTCTGTCATCGGTGCGAAGGGGTTGTCGCCCCCCGGTTCACCTGCGCCTGGAAGCGGGACAGGGAGGTTGCCGGCGCTTTGCACGGAGGCAGGCCTATCCGGCGCGGATTGCGCATGTGGCGCTGACAGGGTGGAGCAGAGCGTGGAAGACGTGATTGCAAAAATCAGAATGGCGCGTCGTATCGAAACGACGCTACGGCAAAATCGGGCCCGGACAGAGCGGCCGGACCCGGGTGACGTCGCAGAAAAGATCCGGTCCGCATCCATGTCCTGCCCGTCACGCATGATCGCCGCATCTCTGTTGCGCCTTGTCGCACTCTACTCGTGCGCAGGCTGTGGCGGCCTCGGCGGCGGCAGCATGGCATAGGCCGTGCTTCCATCCGATGCCGGATCATGCGCGGCAATCGGGGTGGCAGCGGCAGGAATATCCGGCAGGCGCGCGCGTCCGGACGCGATTTCGGCGGCGCGGGCGGCGATGGCCTCCTGCAGCGTGGCGAGATCATGATCGGCGATGGTCTCGGGCAGCGGATCGAAGCCGGAAGCGGCGTAGACTGCGCCGAGTGCGTTGTTGACCTCGGCGAAGGCCTGATTGCGCGCGCGTTGCGCGAGAACGGCGGCAGCTGCGGCACGAACACGTTCCAGGCGGTTCTGCGCATCGCTCTCCTCGGCGCTGCGCGTCGCCTCGGCGATGCGCTGCTCGACGCTCTGCAATTCGGCTGCGCGGCCGTAATGCGCCGTGGCGCGCTGATAGCGCCGATAGGCGACGTTGACCTGGGTGAGGATCGCCATGCGCAGGGCCAGTCGGCGCGCGTCGGAGAGGTCTTCGCGCGCCTCCGACTCGGCCTGCATGGCCGGGAGGGACAGCAGGCGCAGCAGGTTCCAGGTCACCTGGATGCCGGCATCGGCCCATGACTGGTTGAGCAGGAAACTGTTGGAATCGTAGTTCACGCCGGCAAAGAGATTCGCGCCCGGCATCAGCGAGAGCATCTGCGAGCGGGCTTCGAGAACGACATTGCGGGCATTGTAGAGCTCCTCGCGGATCTCCGGGCGCTCGACCATGGCCACCGCCTCGAGATCGGCGAGACGATAGGGCAGCCGCGTGGCGCCGTGGCGCGGCGCTGCCAGGCTGAAGCGGGTGCCGGGCGGGAGACCCATCAGCCCGGCGAGCTCGGTCCGGGCGCTGGCGAGCTCGCTCTCCAGCCCTTCCAGCTGCTGGATGATTTCGAGCATGGCCCGCTGGAACTGCAGCGTCTCGAGTGGCGGCATCAGCCGTTCCGTCTCGGCCTGACGGGCGAAGCCGAGCGCTTCGCGCGCTTCGCCGAGGACGCGGCGCACGCGCGGCGCCAGTTGCTCGGCGGTGACGGCCTCCCAATAGGCGTTACGGACCTCGTCGGCGACCGTGAGCACGATGCGGCGGCGACGCTCTTCCGCCGCAAGTGCCCGGTTGGCCTGGGCCTGCGCCCCGAAATAACTCAAGCCGAAATCGAGCACATTCAGCGAAAGCTGCAGATCTGCGGTGCCCGTATCCCGTTCGCTGCTCGTTGAGGGCTCAAGCGATTGGCGGCCCGTCTCGATCGATCGACTTGACGAGGCGGCGATGTTGTCGCGGGTGTTCAGACCGGCACGGCCCGCAAGCTGCGGCAGCAGGTCCATCTGCGCAGTATCGCCGAGTCGTTCTTCCAGCGCACGCTCCATCAAGGCGACGCGATGATCGAGATTGTATTTCAGCGCCCGCGCCATCGCCTCTTCGAGACGGACCGGGCCGGATATCGGCTCCTGCGAGGCATAGATCGTATGGCGATCGGCGGCGGCCACGCTGATCTGTTCCGCAAGGCTGAGCCTTTCTGGCGATGCGGCGCAGCCCGCGAGAAGAGTGGCAGCGGCGATCCCCGTGAGGAGCGGGCGAAGGCGCAAAGCTGACGGCCGCAGCCGGGTTGACGCCGCCCTCGTTGTTGTGGCCGCGGAACTGCCCCGATCTGTGAATTGCACCGAACCCGATTTCATCCGCATGGCTACACGCCCCCAAACTTCCCCGATCGCGACTGCGACCCACCCGTACAATGGCCCGCGCGAGACACTCGCGCCGAAGGCAGCTGTCACCCGCTTCAGATCCCGAGCACCGCTGCGCATGGCCCGCCCCCGAAATGCCCGCCCCGAAATGCCCGCCCCCGCGCGCGGAGCCGGACCCATCGCCACGGCAGCGCCTTGCGACTCGGGAGCCGAACTGTCGGTGCGCTCCTTGCAGGCGCAGGCGGTCCGCCTGGGCGTTTCCATGCATTGCACCGTGCGATCGTACGCTACTAATACCTGTTAGACTTTCCGCTAAATACAGCTTCAGGCTGATAGAAGCGAATCATTGTAATCCAGGATCATATCGTCAGAATATGCTGCTTCTTGCAAGGGCTCTGCCCAGAATTCGACCGCGTCCGTGGTGAAGTCCCCGACAAGTGTTGCCATCCCGACACGGCTTGCCGCGCGGACCACGTCGCTGAAGGCCGGCTTGCCGGCGGCGGGCGCGGTGGCGGGATCGATCAGCATCGCGTCCTCTGCTTCTGCTGCCTGCGCCTCAATGGAGATCGTCAGCGTGACCTGCGCGCTTTCGCCGCCCGGCAAAGTCGCGGTGATCACGATCTCGTAAACCCCGTCAGCCCCCTCCGGTGGATCGATGCTGAAGCTGCCGGTCGCGGCGTCGAAGGACATCCAGTCCGGCAGATCCTCGCCATCGCCAAGGCTGGCGGTGACGGAGACCGGCAGTGTCGTATCGGCCACCACGAAAGTTGCGGCAGGCAGGGTTACGGTGAAAGCATCATCGGCAGCGCTGCTGGTTATCGGTGCGACCAGCGTCTCGGCGCGAATGACTTCGCCCGGTGCCAGAATGCCGGCGGATGGCGCGATAAAGAACCCGGGAACGATGCTGCGCACTTCGCTGCCGCCCGGCCCCGCCTGTTCTGCAGAAGCCGGTTCAGCCTGAAGGGAAGAGGGCAGAGGCGCGAAGGCTCCAGCGGAAACCGGCTGCATCGGTTCGAACAGGACCGTTTGCGGCGGCGGTGCAGGGGGCGCAGCAGGAGGAGGCGCAGCAGGCGGCCGAGGTGGTGAAGGTGGCGGCGCTGACGGCTCGGAGGGCGCCTCGACCGTGAGCGGCGGCCCGTCGATCGTCAGCGTGACGGATGCGCTCGACGTGACTGTCCCGTCCGCGACGAAGATGTCGAAGATCTGCGTGTCGCTTTCGCCGGCATCAAGGCGGTCCGGCTCGGGAACGAAGACCAGCTTGCGGATCGCCTCCTGCGCGTCGGCAGCAGAGGGGATGCCCGTACGGGTATAGACGCCGAGCCCGGTACCGGTGAAACCGGCATCGGCCAGAGAGGCTGCCGTGAAGGTGCCCATGCCAAGCGCATCGGCGCCAATGGTGATGCTCAGCACCTGGCCGGGATCCGGATCGGCGATGGTGACATCGGCAAACAGCGCGATGGTTTCCGATTGCGCCACGCTGGCGTCATCGAACCCGCCGAGCGCCGGCGGATCGTTGACGGCAGTGACCGTCACCGTGCTGCTCTGCTGTGCCGCTGCTGCGACACCGTCATCGACGCGCGCGGTGAGAACGATATCTTCCGTATCACCGGGGGTGAGGCGGTTCTCCACGGGCGCGAAGACGAGGGCCCGCAGGGCGGTCTGCGCCGTCGCGGCATCGGGCGCGGTGCGCTCATGGACGCCGCCGCCGAGATCCGTGAAGCCCGAGTTGGTGAGCGATGCGGCGGTGAAGCCGCCGCGAGCGGGCTCATCGACCGTCACGCGCAGGGTCAGCGGTTGGCCGGTATCCGGATCGGCGATCACGGCCGACGCGAAGGGCGTGCTGGTGACGTTGTCGTTTTGCGCCAGCGTCGCGGCGATGCCGGTGAGCGTGGCTGCGTCATTGACCGAGGTGCTGACGATCTGCGTCTGCGCCTGATCCGTCGCCTCTCCGTCATTCACCAGCACGGTGAGTGTCGTTGTTTCGGTATCGCCCGGTGCGACGCGGTTCTCCGCCGGCGTGAAGACGAGGGCGCGCAGCGCGGTCTCGGCATCGGCCTGGTTGCCGTTGAAGACATAGGAGCCGTCGCCCTGATCGGTAAAGCCGCCGAGATTGGTCAGGCTGCCCTTGGCCGCATCGTCGAGGCTCACGGTCACGGTGAGGGGCACGCCCGGACCATCGATATCCTCTAAAGTGGCGGCGGAGAAAGGTGTCAGGGTGCTGTCGTCATCGGTTGCCTGCGGGCCGGGTGCGATGCCACCGAGTTCCGGCGCATCATTCGCGCCGATCACGGTGACGGCGATATCCGCAGCCGCGCTCGTTGCGGCGCCCGGCCCGGCTGCGGCGTCGCGGATGGTGAGGGTGAGGGTGCGGGCGGATTCGGTCGGCGTTGCGGTATCCAGATTCTCGTAGCCGAGGGCGCGGATCAATGTGGTGACGGCGGCGGGCGTGGCCTCGTCATTGAAGAAAACGACAAGATCGTTGCCGTTCGTCCCGCCGCTAACGGTGCCGATGGTGACACCTGCCGCCTCCACATTCGCCCCGTCCAGGGTGATCGCCCCGGCTTGTTCGATGATGCCCAGCCGGTCTTCGGCTGTGACATTGTTCGCTGTGACCGACAGGCGCAATTCACCCCCGTCGAAATTCGCGGAATCGGCGTCGGTGACAACCGCGTCGAGGGCGGTGTTCAGGCGGACAAGCCCGCTGTCTTCGGTATAGTTGATGGCGCCGGCAAAGCCCGCGATGACGGGCGGGTTGGGCGTGGCCTCGATGGTGAAGGCGGCTGTCGCGGTCGACTGGTCGCCGTTCGGCCCGCCATCCGCGCCGCCATCATCGATGGCGAGGGTGAAGCCGCGTTCGCCGAGGCCGGAGGGAGCTTCGTAGGTGAGGGCGCGCAGGAGCGTCTCGACGCGCGCTTGCGTCGCATCCGTATTGAGATCGACACGCAGCCCATTGCCGGCCTGCCCGTCCTGGCCCGTGGCAACGGTGCCGATCACGGTGCCGCCTATGGCGACGCTTTCGCCCTCGGCAAACTGGCCATCGCCGCCGGAAGTCGCGCCGGTGCCGTCGAGGCCGAAATGGCCGTTGGCGGTGCCGGTATTCTGGGTGATCTGCACGAAGCCGCCATCGAAGACGGTCGTATCGACATCGCTGACGGCTGCATCCGCGAGAAGGCCGATCGCGGCAGGGCCGGTCCCGGCCACGACGCCGCTGGTCTCGCCCGCGACACTGCCGATCACGGGTGCGTCGTTGACGGCGGTGAGGCTGACATTCGAGGCGATGGCAAGCGCCGTCGTATCCTGCCCGCCATCCGCCGTCCCGCCGGAATCGGTGATCTGCGTCAGCGTCACCACGCGCGGCGTGCCGGTTGTGGGGGCGTCACTGTCATTGCGATAGGCGAGCCCGTCGACAAGGGTCTGCGCCGTGGCGGCATTGGCGGAGAGGCCGGTGAGGCTGATCGTGGCGGTGGAGCCGGTCACGCTGATCGCCACGTTGCCGCCGGCGACGGGGCCGCTGGTGGCATCGGTGAGATCAAAGGCGGTACCATCGATGATGATCTTCTCATCGGCGCCGTCAGCCAGATTGGTGATGGTGAGGCTCAGCCCGGTGATCGTCTGCCCCGCCTCGATCGTGTCGATGCTGGCGCCCGAGAACAGGCTCGCCGGGCCGGCGCCCTCGATGAAGGTCGGATTGCTCGCCGTTGCGGTCAGGCTTGGAGCATCATTGACCGGGGTGATGGTGATGTCGGTGGTGCCGGTGACGGTCTCGACGCCGCCGGTGCCCTGGCTGCCTCCGGAATTGCCGTCCGAGAAGCTCCAGCGCAGGCTGGCGGTGGCGGGCGGATCGTCGGATGCATTGGCGTATTGCACGGCGCGCAGGGTCTCGGTGACGAGCGCCGTGGTCGGGATCGTGCCGTTATTCGCGAAGCTGATCTGCAGCTCGCCGTTGCCGGTATCGGCGATGCTGGCGATGACGTTGCCGCCGGCGCTGACCGTGCCGCCGCCATCGGGGCCGCCCGCGACGGTGAGTGCGCCGCCGGTGGCGATGCTGAAGCGGTCGTCACCATTCGCGCCGCCATCGCGGGTGATGGTGAGGCCGGCGCCGGAATAATCACCCGCGCCGGCATTGAGCGCATCGAGCTCGATATCGGCGATGCTGACGCTCGGCGCGATCTGCACGGCTGTGCCGCCCTCGATGAAGGTGGCGCTGCTGGTCAGATCGGTGAAGACCGGGGCGTCGTTCACGGCGGTGACGTCGAGGGTGATGGTGCCCTCAGCGGGGCCGGTATCGGCGGCATCGCGGATGCGGGTGGTGATGGTGACGTCCTGATCCCGGTTCGCGACCGGCGTGAAGGCGACGGCGGCGAGCGCGGCGTTCACATCGGCCACGGAGCCGGTCACCGTCCAGATCCCGGTGCCGGCATCGTAGCTCGAGGTCGCGGCGCCGAACGTGCCGGTGGAGAGGCTGCCGGCTTCCGGAGCGTTCAGGGTGAGCGTCGCGGTGACGGCCTGGCCTACATCCGGCTCGGTAACGACGATGTCGTCAAGCGCCACGGCGCCGCCGGGATCCTCGGTATAGGTGACCACCTGCGTCATGTTGGTGGCGGTGGGCGCGTCGTTGATCGCGGTGGAGACGATTGTGGTGGTGTCGTTGTCCACCGTGGCGACTCCGTCCGAGACCGCGACGGTGAAGGTGGTCGTCTCCGTCGCGCCGGGGGCGACGCGGTTTTCGGCGGGATCGAAGACGAGGGCGCGCAGGGCGCTCTCGGCGGCTGCGGCGTTCGCGAGGCCGGTGGCCTCGTAGACGCCGCCGCCCTGATCGGTGAAGCTGCCGAGATTGGTCAGCACGCCCTTGGCTGCGTCGTCGAGCGTGACGGTGACGGTGAGGGGCTGGCTGGTATCCGGGTCGCTGATCGTGGCGCCGGTGAAGGGGCTGATCGTGGCGTTGTCGTCGACGCTCTGCCCCGCCGTGAAGCCGCCGATCACGGAGGTATCGTTGATCGAGGTGGAGTCCACCGTGGTGGTATTGTCGACGGTGTCCGTCGTGCCGTCATTGACGGTGATGGTGAAGGTGGTGGTCTCGGTCGTGCCGGGGGCGACGCGGTTTTCGGCGGGGTCGAAGACGAGGGCGCGGATGGCGCTCTGGGCATCGCCCGGCGCGCGCGATGTGAGCGTATAGCTGCCGCCGCCGGCATCGACGAAGCCGCTCGCCGTCAGCGAGGCGGCGGTGAAGCCACCCTTGGCGGCATTGTCGAGGGCGATCGTGACGCTGACATTGTCGCCGTCATCATCCGCGATGGTGACGGCGGAGAAGGGCGTGACCGTCGCATCGTCATTGACCGCCTGACCTGCCGCGACCCCGCCGATATCGGGTGCGGCATTGGTCACCGCCGCAGCGATGACCATGTCGTCAATGGCAACTGATGCGTAGAGAAGAGGGACATCCGCGTAATCATCACCATCAAAATGAAACGTGCTGCTCGATCGGATAAGAAATCCCGTTATGTTGTCAAAGCTTCCACTTGTCGATGATGAAAAATCAATGCTGTTGATCGCGTCCATGGATGGCGTATCGATACGAAATGTGCCAACTTCATCACTGTTGTTAAGGCCAACGAATTCAATCCAGTCGACTGTGAAGCTTGCGTTGAGACTGTAGAACACGGTGTCCAGACTGGACAATCTGAAGGCGGAGCCGTCTGTGGAATCCATGCGGGCGTCTATAATACCATCATTCAATCGGATCCACGTGAAGGCGGCGTCGCTGGAACTCACAAGTGCTGTCGGAGCCGGGGAACTGTCGGTGTTGATGAAAGCTATGCGCCCATTGCCGTTGCCAAACTCATACGTGTCGGGTGGATTGGCGCCCAAGGCTTGAAAAAAACGGAAGGAAGCGCTTACGTCGAAGCCGTTCAGAAGTGTTGACGCAGACGCATTGACGGCAACATCTGCCCCGTCTCCAAGCACGGCCTCGCTTGATCCGAAGCCCATTGTCCCCGCCACTGGCCCCGTCAGCACATCATCAAATCCCGACGCAGCCAGCAGCGTCGTGACCTCGCTCTCGGCGATGGGTCCCGTCGCATGTTCCAGCACCCAGTCACCGCCGATTTCATCCGCGCCAGTCGGGTCGATCGAGGCGGCGATATCGGCGCCGGTCTCGGCGGCGACGGTATCGATGAAGGCCTGGCCCGCGCCATCGGCGGCGACGAAGCAGCCATAGAGCAAGATATCGCCGCCCTCGGTCATGGCGGCGCCGATCCGGGAAAGATCATCGGCAAAATCGGCGAGATTGCCCGAATCGACCACGCCGGAGGCGAATTTCAGGGCGCCATTGGCGCCATGGCTGAGGATGTGGACGGCGCCGAGATCCGAGCGCCCCTCGAGATGATCGGCGATCTGGGTCAGGGCCGGAGCATCGCCGTCGAGAATGACGATTTCCGCAGCCTCGCCGATCGCATCGATCAGGGCCTGTGCGTCGGCGATGCCGGAATCGATGAAGACGATTTCCGGCTCTGCGGCCTCATCCTGCGTCATCGCCTCGCCGGTTTCCGCATCGCCATCCTCGGCGGTATCGGCATAGGTGGCGGCGCCGGCGGCATCGAACATGATGCGCGGCTCCAGCGCCAGATTGAACGCTGCGCGCGGGAACGCGCCCGGCAGGCTGCGTGATTCGCCAGGCATGCCCGCCGGAGCGGTGGATCGCAACAGATCCTGCGCCTTTACGGATGGGTGGGGCCGCAATGCCATGGCTCATCTCCTCAATCGCGCCGCCGGCAAGCGGGCGCCGCACGCAACAGAACAGGCCGGTCACGATGCCCGGCTCGCATCTTGCAACCGCTCCCGACCGTCAGGGGCCCTGCCCGGTGGCCGCAATCGCGCATTGCCGATCTGCCACCGAAACGGCGAATCGCGTCAGCCTCCAAGAATCGCAATCCAGAATGGATCATTGCGCTGAAAATGCCAAGGCGCCGGATCGTCTCGAATCCATGAAAGACAATAAAAAATTGCTTATGCGGGCAAAAAAGAAAGATTTTATAATGAAGCTGAATAAAACTTTGCATATTGCGCAATTAAAAATTTTGCAACTCATACATTCTATGATTGCATCATGATGGTGGTGCAGGATGATTCGCCTTGCTCGCCTGATTGCCTTGCCCGCGCCGCTGCCGGCGCCTGTCGACACACGGGAGACGATGATGGATCAACCCTTTATCAGCATGATCATGATCTGGGCGCCGGATTTCGCCCCGCAGAACTGGTCGTTCTGCGCGGGACAGCTGATCGCGATTTCGCAAAACCAGGCCCTGTTCTCGCTGATCGGAACAACCTATGGCGGGGACGGGCATACAACCTTCGCCTTGCCCGATCTGCGCGGCCGGGCGCCCACCGGCGTCGGACACGGGCCCGGGCTCGACCCGATCCAGCTCGGCTGGCACGGTGGAACCAACGAGGTGACGCTGACGCAGGTCAACATGCCGGCCCACAGCCATGATGCCGGCTCGATGAGTGCAGCGACGCAGGCCTGGGATACGCCCGGCACGGACCACAATCCTCTTCCGGGGAAAGGGTTGGCCGCTGCCAAGCAAGGTTCAGGTATCACGGCACAGGATGTTTCCGCCTACGCCGATCCCTCCGGCAACGCCGTCGATCTCGCCGGCGGGCATATCCATGGCACGACCGGCATGGCCGGCGGCAGCCAGCCCTTCGGCATCATGCAACCTTATCTCGGCCTGAATTTCTGCATCGCGATGTACGGACTCTATCCCTCGCGCAGCTGATCGCACGCCGCGCCGCCTTCGGCAAAACACCAAAGGCGGCTGTGCGTGCGGCGCGTCGACAGCGCCGCACGCCTCGATCACTATGCGTCCGGAGGCCGCCGCGCGAAGCGGCCGTCAACGAGAACCGGGCGCCATGATCGACAAGACAGTTCCCACCCTCACCGAGGCGATGGCCGGCATCGCCGACGGCGCCACCATCCTGATCGGCGGATTCGGCTCGGTCGGCCAGCCCGATACGCTGATCGAGGGGCTGATCGAGAGCGGCGCCGGCGATCTCGTCGTCGTGTCCAACAATGCGGGAACCGGGCGCGCCGGGCTCGCGCGGCTGATGGAACTCGGGCGGGTGCGCAAGATCATCTGCACCTATCCGCGCAGCGCCGGCTCCGTCGTCTTCGAGGAGCTCTATGCTGCGGGAAAGATCGCGCTCGAAATCGTGCCGCAGGGCACCCTGGCCGAGCGCCTGCGCGCCGCCGGTGCCGGCATTCCCGCCTTCTTCACCCCCACCGCCTACGGCACCAGGCTCGCCGAGGGCAAGGAGACGCGCCGGATCGACGGGCGCGATTACGTGCTGGAATACGCGCTGCCCGGCGATGTCGCCCTCGTCGAGGCCTGGGAGGCTGATCGCTGGGGCAATCTCACCTACCGGGCGAGCGGGCGCAATTTCAATCCGGTCATGGCCACGGCGGCGAAGCTGACCATCGCCCAGACCAACCATATCCGCGATCTCGGCGAACTCGCCCCCGACATGATCGGCACGCCGGGGCTCTATGTCGACCGGGTGCTGCACGCGCCGCGCGAAGCCGAAGGAGTCTGATCCATGAGCGAGACCGCGCAGACCGGCATCACCGCATGGCAACCCCTCGACCGCAAGGGAATGGCCGCCCGGGTGGCCGAAGACATTCCCGAGGGCTGGTACGTCAATCTCGGCATCGGCATGCCGACCATGATCGCCGATTACGTGCCTGATGACCGCGAGGTGGTGATCCATTCGGAGAACGGTATCGTCGGCATGGGTCCAGCCCCCACGCCCGAGCAGGACGATCCCTGGCTGATCAATGCCGGCAAGCAGCGCGTCACCCTGCGCAAGGGCGGCTCCTACGTGCACCAGGCCGACAGCTTCGCGATCATCCGGGGCGGGCATCTCGATCTGTGCGTGCTCGGCGCTTTCGAGGTGGCGCAGAATGGCGATATCGCGAATTGGTCAACCGGTGACAGCGACATGGCCCCCGCCGTCGGCGGTGCCATGGATCTCTCGGCAGGGGCAAAGCGCATCTGGGTGATCATGCAGCACAATACCCGCGACGGGCGTCCGCGCCTTGTCGAGCGCTGTGGCTATCCGCTGACGGCGCCGGGGGTGGTCAAGCGGATCTACACCGATCTCGCCGTGCTCGATGTCACCCCCGAGGGTTTCGTCGTGCGCGAGATGGTGCCGGGGCTGACGCTGGCGGAGCTGCAGGAACGCACGGCGGCGCGGCTGATCGGCTGAAACGGCGCCTTTACGCCGTTTCCAGCACGTGCACGCGGCGATCGGCGATCAGGTCCTTCACTTTCGCTGCATAGGCGGCCATGTGAGGCGCTGCGGCGTGAGCTTTCAGGGTCTCCGGGCCCGACCATTTCTCGATCACCATGAAGCTGTCCGGGCCGATCTCCGTCTGGAAGGAAAAGCCGGATGCGTCGATGACAGGCTGGTATTCGATGCAGCCCTGTTCGGCATGGACGGCGGGCATGTTGGCGCGAAACGCGTCGAGGATCGCCTCGCGCTTGCCCGGTTTTGCCGTGATGATGGCGACGACGTGGATCATGGCTGGCCTCCCTCGCTTTCTGCAAGCCGAGCCTAGACGCAGCGGGCATTCCGGCAAAGAGTGCGCGCCGCGTGGCTTTCGCCAAAGGCCGATCGGCAAAAGAGACTGGTCAAGCCGCGCCGGCCCGGCTATCGACAGGGCATGCAGAATATGCCGAAAGACACCCCGCGCGCGGATCGCGCCGAACTCCTGGTCACCGACGGCTGGGAGGATTACCGCCTCCTCGATACGGGCGGAGGCCGCAAGCTGGAGCGCTTCGGCCGCGTCGTGCTCGATCGCCCCGAGCCGCAGGCGATCTGGCAGAAGAGCGATCCCGGCCAGTGGAAGCAGGCGGATGCCGCCTTCGAGGCCAAGGAAGATGCCGAGCAGGGGGCCTGGCAGTACCGCAAGGGACGGCTCGGCGACTGGTCGATGCAGGTGATGGATCTGGATATCCGCCTGCGCGCCACCTCGTTTCGCCATGTCGGCATCTTTCCCGAGCAGATCGAGCACTGGCGCTGGATGGAGGCACGCATCGCCGCCGATAAGCGCCCGCTCTCGGTGCTCAACCTGTTCGGCTATACCGGCGTCGCCAGCCTGATCTGCGCGCGCGCCGGGGCGAAGGTCACCCATGTCGACGCCTCGAAGAAAGCCATCGCCTGGACGCGCGAGAACCAGGCGGTGTCGGGGCTCGAGGACAAGCCGATCCGCTGGATCTGCGATGACGCGGTGAAGTTCGTGCAGCGCGAATTGCGCCGCGGCAACAGCTACGACGCCATCCTGCTCGATCCGCCGCGTTACGGGCGCGGGCCCAATAACGAAGTGTGGCACCTGTTCGAGATGCTGCCCGGACTCGTCTCGGATTGCACGAAGCTGCTTTCGAACAAGCCGAGCTTCATGATCCTCACGGCCTATGCCGTGCGGCTGTCCTTCCTCACCCTGCACGAGGTGATGCGCGACCATCTCGCCGGGCACGGCGGGGAGATCGATTCGGGCGAACTCGTCGTGCGCGACCAGGCTGGCGGGCGGCGGCTGTCGACCTCGCTCTATGCGCGCTGGGTGCCCCCGGGCGGGGGCGCGTGATGGCGGAGGAAGCCGGCGGTATACGCGAGATCGTCAGCCTGACCAATCCGCTGGTCAAGCAGCTGCGCGCCCTGCACCAGCGCAAGGAGCGCCGCGAATCCGGGCTGTTCCTGGCGGAGGGCGCGCGCACCATCGTCGAGGCGCTGGATAACGGGCAGGCGCCGGAGATCCTGGTCTATCACCGTGACGGGCGCGAACGCGCGATCATTGCGCGGCTGCGCGAAGCCTGTCTCGCTGCGGGCGGGACCTGCATCGAGACAAACGATACGGTGCTGGCCAAGATCTCGCGCAAGGACAATCCGCAATCCGTCGTCGCAGCCTTCCGCTGGGTGGAGCGCGGTTTCGATGCGATCGATCCTGACAGCGCGCGCGTCTTCGTGGCGCTCGACCGGGTGCGCGATCCGGGCAATCTCGGTACCGTCATCCGCACCGCCGATGCGGTGGGGGCGGGGGGCGTGCTCCTGATCGGCGAGACCTGCGATCCGGCCTCGGTGGAGGCGGTGCGCGCCTCGATGGGCTCGATCTTCGCGGTGCCGGTCTTCGCCGGATCGGAGGCGGATTTCCTCGCCCTGTGCGGGCGCTGGCCGGGCGCCGTCATCGGCACCGCGCTGCCGGCGACGACGCATTACCGCAAGACGGACGCGCCCGCGCCGCATCTCGTCGTCATGGGCAACGAGCAGGCGGGAATCACGGATACGATTGCCGGCGCCTGCACGCATCTCGTGCGCATCCCCATGGTGGGCCGCGCCGACAGCCTCAATCTCGCCGTCTCGACTGCCGTGATGCTCTATGGCATCGCGGAGCCGGAGGAGGGCGGGCTGGGCTGACGGGTGAAAGCGCCCTCAGCCGCGCCCCACCAAGACGCCGTCAGCCGCGCCCGACGAAGGGCATTTTCGTCGCCATCACCGTCATGAACAGCACATTGGCATCGAGCGGCAGGCTCGCCATATGCGCCACCGCATTGCCGGCATGGGTGACGTCCATCAGGGGCTCGGCCTTCGTCGCGCCGTCTGCCTGCAACACGCCGTCCGCCATGCGCCTGGCGAGATCGGTCTCGGCATTGCCGATATCGAGCTGACCGACGGCGATGTCGTATTTGCGGCCATCCATGGAGAGCGTGCGGGTGATGCCGGAGACAGCGTGTTTCGTCGCCGTATAGGCGATCGAATTGGGACGCGGGGCATAGGCCGAGATCGAGCCGTTATTGATGATCCGCCCGCCCCGGGGGCGCTGCGCCTTCATGATCCGGAACGCCCATTGCGCACAAAGGAACGTGCCCGTCAGATTGGCGTCGACCACGGCCTTCCATTTCTCGAAGGGCAGATCCTCGACGGGAACGGCGGGAGCGCCCGTGCCGGCATTGTTGAAGAGAAGATCAAGCCGCGAAAAGCGCGCCTGATGCGCCTCGAACAGGGCATCGACTGAAGCCGGATCGCCGACATCGGCGCAGACGGCCAGCGCCTCGCGGCCGAGCGCGCGGACTTCCTCGGCCACTTTCTCGATCGGCTCGGGGCGGCGGCCCGTCAGGGTGACGTCCCAGCCATCACGGGCGAGAGCGAGTGCGGCGGCGCGACCGACGCCGGTTCCGGCGCCGGTAACGAGTGCATTTTTCGACATGACGATCCTCCCTGAACGCTTCGCGCGCTGTCTGCGGGCAGATTAGCGGTCGGTATGCCGAGAGGCGATGGGCAATTGCGAAAGCGCGCTTGCCGCTTTTCGATATTCGGGTCGCAGGCCGGCTCAGCCGCCGACCTTGCAGTTCTTCGATGCTTCGGTCGCAGGCCGGCTCAGCCGCCGCCCTTGCTCCAGGGGCTGTCACCGCTCCAGGGCGTCGGCGCGGCATTGCTGCTGCCATCGCCGCCCGATCCGGAGCCGGGCATGCCGGGCAGGCCGCTCCAGGGTGTGGGCGGGAAGGGCGGCGCGTTGGCTTCGCCCGCCTGCGCGCCGTCTGCCGCCTTCTCCTGCGCCGCCTGCTCCCGTGCCAGCAACTCCGCCGCACTGGGGCGCAGGGTCAGCTTCTCCGGTGGCGGGCGCCGTCCGCCAGCATGGCGTTCCAAAGCCGCGACGCGATCCTCGATCGCGGGATGGGTGGCCAGCAGTGCGGTGAAGCCGGTGCGCGGGTTCTCGATGCACATTTCCATGATGCTCGACGGCGTCTTGGGCATCTCCGCGCGCCCGGAAATCTTGAGCAGGGCCGAGATCATCGCATCCGGACGCTTGGTGAGCTCGACGGCGCCGGCATCGGCGAGATATTCGCGCGAGCGCGACAGGGCGAAGCGGATCACCAGCGAGAGCAGCCAGGCGATCAGCACGATCGCGGCGGCCACCAGCAGCGCGACAGCCGCACCGCCCCCGGCACGACCGCCGCTGCGCCCGCCACCGCGCCGCATGCCGCCGGTGAGAAGGCGCATGCGCCCGCCATAACGCAGGGAGCGGAAGAGCATCTCCCCGGTGAAGGAGACGACGCCGGCAATGATCACCGCGATCACCATCATGCGCACATCCTCGTTGCGGATATGCGTGAGTTCATGTGCGATCACCGCCTCGATCTCGTCATCCTCCAGCCGCTCGACGAGGCCGCGCGTGAGGGTGATGGTATATTGCTTCTCCTCGAGGCCCGAGGCGAAGGCGTTGAGCGCTTCCGTCTCCATGATCTTGAGCTTCGGCGTGGTCATGCCGCGCGAGATGCACAGGTTTTCCAGCATGCGGTAGAGCCGGGGATCGTCCTCACGGCGGATCTCGTGCGCCCCGGTGACGGCGTCGATCATCTTCTGGTGGCCGAAATAGGCGATGAAGATCCAGGCCAGCACCCCGATCGTCGCGAACGGCGCGGCATAGAGCATGTCGCCATAGGCGCCGCCGAGGTTCATCGAGAGGCTGTCGAACTGGCCCTCACCCATGCCGCGCAGGGCAAGGGCGCCGGCGAAGACCACTGCATAGACCAGGAAGAACAGGCCCAGAAGCAGCGCAACCGAGCGACGGCGATTGGCCTGGATATGCGAATAGAGACCAAAAGCGGGAAACACCGCATCATCCTCCGGCGCCGTCGCGGGGGTGATGGCGGGCGCATCTGCCCGCGCATCAGATCACAATGTCACGCTCAGAACTTGACTTCCGGCGCTGTCTGCAGTGTCTCCCGCTTGTCTTCGCCGATATCGAAATATTCGCGCGCGGAGAAACCGATCGAGCGGGCAAACAGCACCGCCGGGAAGGATTCGATCGCGGCGTTGTATTCCGCCACGGCGTTGTTGAAGAAGCGCCGCGCCGCAGCGAGCTTGTCCTCGACATTGGACAATTCGCTCTGCAGGGCGAGGAAGTTCTGATTGGCCTTCAGGTCGGGATAGGCTTCCGCAAGGGCAAAGAGGCGCCCCAGCGTGGCGTTGAGGATATTTTCCGCCGCAGCCTGATCCGCCGGGCCATGCGCATTCGCAGCCGCGTTGCGGGCCTTGACCACGGCGTCGAGGGTCTCTTTCTCGTGCGATGCATAACCCTTCACCGTCTCCACCAGATTGGGGATCAGGTCGTGGCGCTGGCGCAACTGAACGTCGATATCGGCGAAGGCCTGCGTGGTGCGCTGGCGCATGGCGACAAGGCCGTTATAGATGACGATCGCCCAGACCACGAGCGCGACAACGATGGCCAGCAAGACCCATTCCATGAGCGCAGGCTCCTTCTTCCCGTTGGCGCCCCGGAATGGGGCCGCAGATCCTCCGGGCGGTGATCCGCGCGAGTGTGCGACGAAACCGCGTGAGAGGCAATTCGGCCGCCATGATAGCGCAGATACGTCACGCAATGGTAAACTGCGAGTACCGTGGCGGGTCAGAGTCTGCGAATCCAGAATTGCAGGGGTTTGCGGGTCTCTCCGGCCTGACCGACATCCTTCCATGAGAACTCCGCGATCACGCCTTCCAGCGGCGCGTAGCCACGCTTGCGCCAGAAATCATCGAGCGGGCGGTAACCCGCCGGGCGGGAAGGGTGATCCCCGGGGCGGATCACGGCGCAGAAGGCGCTATGACTGAAACCGTGGGTGCGGGCATGATCCTCACGCAGATCGAAAAAGCGGTGCCCGATGCCGCGCCCGCGCCATTGCGGCAACAGTACCGATTCGGCGCAATAGAACACCTTGTCGAGATCGAGCCCGCTTCCGGCAAGGGCTTGCGCGAAGTCATCGGCGTGATCGGCAAGCGGCGTGCCCGTCGCGGCGCCGACGAGGCTATCGCCATCGAAGGCGCCGACGAGGACCGCGCGCGGGCTCTGCCGGTAGCTCTCAAGATAACGCCGCTCATAGGCGAGATCGCCGTCATAGAGATAGGGAAAATCGGCAAAGACGGTGATGCGCAGCCGCGCGACCGCATCGAGCGCCGCATCCAGGGCTGTACCGGTCAGGGCTTCCACGCGCATGATCTCGCTCCTTCGCCTGCTCATGCGGGGGAAATGGCATGGGCCGGGTTTCGCGACAAGGCTGCACAGGGCGACGGGGCGCCCCCGGTCACGCGCGCACGCCTGTGTGATTTGACCGCAGCGCCCGGATTTGACCACACTCACCCGTCAGCCATAGTAATCCTGTCCGGGCGCGTGCCCCAATATCTGGAATGAAAGCCGGTGACGTATCCCACGCTACGCCGTTTTCCCGCCGACAAGCTCGCGCCGGTCGCGCGCGCGACGGTGTTTTCCATGCTGGTCTTCAGCCTCGCCCTTGCACTGGCGAGCCTGCTCCCGCTGCGCGCGGCGCTTGCGCAGGGCTCGTTCACCATCGTGCGCGATGCCGAGCTCGAAGGGCTGATGCGTGATTATGCGGCGCCGATCCTCGCCGCTGCGGGCATTCCCGGTCGGGCGGGCGAGATCATCCTCGTCAATGATACGTCGTTCAACGCCTTCGTCGCGGACGGGCAGCGCATCTTCATCAATCTCGGCGCCATCCTGCAGACCGAGACACCCAACGAACTGATCGGTGTGATCGCCCATGAGGCCGGACATATCCATGGCGGTCATCTGGCCCGGCTGCGCCAGGAGATCCGGAATGCGCAGGTGCTCTCGATCGCCTCGATGCTGCTCGGCGGCGCAGCGGCGGTCGGCAGCGCACGCGGCGGCGTGGGTGAACCCGGGATCGGCGGAGCCGGCATCGCCATGGGTGGCGGCGAGATCGCGCGGCGCTCGCTATTGGCCTATCAGCGCTCGGAGGAAATGGCCGCCGACCAGGCCGCCATGCGCTTTCTGCGTGCGACCGGCCAGTCGCCGATGGGGATGATCCGCATCTTCGAGCGCTTCGCCAACGAATCACTGTTTCGCTCCAGCCTTGACCCGTATCAGATCAGCCATCCCCTGCCGCGCGAGCGCATCGCCCAGCTGGAGCGCCTTGCCGCCGAGAGCCCGCATCGCAATCGCACCGATCCGCCGGCCCTGCAGCGCCGACACGATCTCGCCCGCGCCAAGATTTCCGGTTTCGTCGAGCGCCCGGAGACGGTCTTGCGCCGCTTCCCGCCGAGCGACAATTCCCTGGCTTCGCGTTATGCCCGCGCCATCGTGGCGCATCGCTCCGGGCGGATGCGTGACGCGATCGGCCTGATGGACGAACTGGTCGGGGCGCAGCCGAACAACCCGCATTTCCACGAGCTGCGCGGCCAGATCCTCCTGGAGAGCGCCCGCCCGCAGGAGGCCGTCTCCTCGTTGCGGCGCGCCGTCAGTCTCGCGCCGGATGCCGCGCCCATGCGCACGCTCTATGGCCAGGCGCTGGTCGCGATCGGGGACGGAGCGAGCCTCGAAGAGGCGATCAATCAGCTGCGCCGCGCCATCCGCATCGAACCCGAATCACCGGACGCCTATCGTCCGCTGGCCATGGCCTATGGCCGAACCGGACAGGTCGGGCGCGCGGAACTCGCCATCGCCCAGCATTATTTCCACGCCGGCGACATCCGCAACGCCCAGAATCAGGCGCATCGCGCCATGAACTCGCTGGTCGAAGGCACGCCCGAATGGTTGCGTGCCAAGGATATCTTCGACTACGTCCCACCCCGTCACATGCGCTGAGGCGCGACGAAACCGGCGTCGATGACAGGGCGCCGGCACGATGATACAAGGATGGATCATGACCCGTTTCCTGCGTGCCCTCGCCACGTTCTCCCTCGCCGCCCTGCTGCTGCTGCCGCTTCCCCGCGCCGAGGCCCAGCCCGTCTTTTCCGAGGACGAGCGCACGGCGATCGTCGAGATCATGCGCGAATATCTTCTGGAGAATCCCGAGATCATCCGCGAGATGATCACCGAGCTCGAGCGCCGCGAGACGGCGGAGCAGGATGCGCGGCGCACGCAGACCCTGAGCGAGGCGCATGATGCGCTCTACGGGGGCGACGACATCGTCATGGGCAATCCCGATGGCGACGTCACGCTGGTGGAATTCTTCGACTATAATTGCGGCTTCTGCGAGCGCGCGCTGGAGCATGTCGACGCCATGATCGCCGCCGACCCGGATCTGCGCGTCGTGCTCAAGGACTTCCCCGTTCTCGGCCAGGGTTCGCTCGACGCCGCGCGCATCGGTCTTGCCGCCATGGAGCAATTCGACAACGAGACCGCAGGCGAGTTCCACATTCAGCTGATGCGCATGCGTGGCCAGGCCAATGGCGACAATGCCGCGCGCCTCGCTGTCGAGCTCGGGGCCGATCCCGACCGGCTTGAAGCTGATGCCAACAGCGCGCGCGTGCGCGATACCCTCACCGAGAATTTCGAACTCGCGGATGATCTCGGCCTCACGGGCACACCCGCATGGGTGATCGGTGATGCCGTCATCTCCGGCGCGGTCGGCCCCGAGCGCCTCGGCGCGGCGGTGGCCAATGTCCGTGCCTGCGGGCTCGCGGAATGCTGAGCGGCGAGAAGCCGCTTGCATGCGTCGTCGCGCATGAAAACGCGCTTCATCACCCTTGGCCTTGGCGCAAGCCTTGGCCTCGGCGCATGGCGGTGGCATCACTGCGTTGATGATGAGCTTTGCGACAACCGGAACGACACCGATCGGCGTCGCCGCAGCGGCGGCGCCGGCGCGGCGTGTGGCGGACGTGATCATCCCGCTCGCCCTCGATACCGCCTACAGCTACGCCGTGCCCGCCGGCATGGAACTCTTGCCCGGCGCGCAGGTGCGCGTGCCGTTCGGGCCGCGTCGCGAGGCGATCGGCGTGGTCTGGGGCCTGCGCGCGGGCGATCCGGGTAATCTCAAACAAGTGATCGAACCCGCCGGCGGGCCGGTCTTTTCCGACAATCTGCGCAGCTTCCTCGACTGGGTGGCGCGCTGGACACTTGCCCCGCGCGGCTCGGTCCTCGCCATGGCGCTCAAGCGTCCGGACGAGGAACGCGGTGAGGTGATTCGCGTCGGCATACGCCTGGCCGGCCCGCCGCCGAAACGGATGACGCCGGCGCGCAGCCGCGTCATCGCCGCCGCCGAGGGCGGGCTTTTGCATGGCAAGAGCGATCTCGCCCGCGCCGCCGGCGTCAGCGCCGGGGTGATCGACGGTCTCGTCGATGAGGGCACCCTCGAAACCTGCGTGATGCCGCCGGAAAACCTGTTTCCGCCGCCTGATCCTGATCACGCGGTGACGCAGCTCGGCCCGGCCCAGGAAGCAGCGGCCCGGAATCTGCGCGAGGCCGTGGCGGCGCATGATGCCGGTGCCTTCCTGCTCGAAGGCGTCACCGGCTCCGGAAAGACCGAGGTCTATTTCGAAGCGGTGGCCGAGACGCTGCGCGCAGGCCGGCAGAGCCTGATCCTGGTGCCGGAAATCGCGCTCACCGCGCAATTCCTCGATCGTTTCGCCCAGCGCTTCGGGGTGCGCCCCGCCGTATGGCATTCCGGCGTGACCGGGCGAAAACGCGAAAAGCTCTATGCCGGGCTCGCCTCGGGGGAGGTGCGCGTCGTCGCCGGCGCCCGCTCGGCCCTGTTCCTGCCCTATGCCGATCTCGGTCTGATCGTCGTCGATGAAGAGCACGAAGCCGCCTATAAACAGGAAGACGGGGTGCATTATCACGCCCGCGACATGGCGGTGGTGCGCGGGCGCATCGATGGCTGCCCCGTCGTGCTCGCGTCGGCCACGCCCACGATCGAGACCCGCGTCAATGCCGCGCAGGAACGCTACCGCCATCTCATCCTGCCAGAGCGCTATGGCGGGCGCACGCTTCCCGCGATCACGGCTGTCGATCTGCGCGGGGCGAAGGCCGGCGGCAAAAGCGACGACAAGCCCGAGGGCGATGGCTGGATCTCGCCGCCGCTCGCCGCCGCGATCGAGGAGACCATGGCGCGCGGCGAGCAGGCGCTGATCTTCCTCAACCGGCGCGGCTATGCCCCGCTGACCCTGTGCCGCGCCTGCGGACACCGCTATGAATGCCCCAATTGCTCGGCCTGGCTCGTCGATCACCGCTTCCGCCGCGCCCTCGTCTGTCACCATTGCGGCCATGTCGCGCGCCGGCCCAGCGCCTGCGAGGCCTGCGGCACGGTGGATGCGCTGGCCGCCTGCGGGCCGGGTGTGGAGCGCATCGCGGAAGAGGTCGCGACGCGTTTTCCCGGCAAGCGCGCCATCACCCTGTCGAGCGATTTCCCGGGCGGCACGGAGCGCATGCGCCGCGAGCTCGCCGATATCGCTGCGGGCAAATGCGACATCGTCATCGGCACCCAGCTTGTGGCCAAGGGGCACAACTTCCCCGGCATGACGCTGGTCGGCGTGATCGATGCCGATATCGGGCTCTCGTCGGGGGATCCGCGCGCGGCGGAGCGCACCTTCCAGCTGCTGCAGCAGGTCACCGGGCGCGCCGGGCGCGGCGAGAAGGCCGGGCGGGCGCTGGTGCAGACCTATCAGCCCGAGCATCCGGTGATCGCGGCGCTGATCTCCGGCGATGCCGAGCGCTTCTACGCGCAGGAGACCGAGAACCGCCGCCTCGCCGGGCTGCCGCCCTTCGGGCGCCTCGCCTCGCTGATCATCTCCTCACGCCACCGCGAGCAAGCCGAGGCGCATGCCCGTGCGCTTGCCCGCGCGGCCCATGCCATGGATCTGCGCGATCCCCGCCTCACCCTGCTCGGCCCGGCGGAGGCGCCGATCATCCTGATCCGGGGGCGCTATCGCTACCGGCTGCTCCTCAAGAGCGCCCGCGAATTCGATCTCCAGAGCTTCATCCGCGACTGGCTCGCGGGCGCGCCCAAACCCCGCGGCGATATCCGCGTGCAGGTGGATATCGACCCGCAGAGCTTTTTCTAAAACCTGGTCAGCGACGGTCGAGGCGGACGGCTTTGCGCAGCGTCTCGTCGATGCGGCTCTGCCAGCCGGGGCCACCGGCCCGGAAATGTTCGAGCACTTCCGGACTGAGCCGGATCGTCGTGCTCACCTTGGTCCTGGCGGCTTTCGGTCGGCCCCGCTGCACCTTTGCCTTCGCGAACTTCTCCTGCCATTCGGGTGCCGACAGGTCCGGTGCGCCGTCATCGAAATCGGGGGGCATAGGCTTTCTGTTCTCGGTCATTGGCCTTCCTCATGCTGATGATCCGGCATGCCTCGCCGCGTGGCGTCCAGACGAGAACGACCATCCAGCCTGCCAGAAACCCGACAGTGATGTAACGCGACTCGCCATACTCGAAACGATCATCCTCCACTGTCAGGTGATCGCCTTCAAACACCTCGGCAGCGTCGGCCATATCGAGACCACGTTCCACGAGCGTGGTTAGCCGCTTGGATGCATCGAAGGCAATCTTCGTCATTGCCGTTACTACAAAAAAGTTGCCGCGTCAATTATTGTTGTAACATTATATGTCTCTCGCGAGAACGCGCAACGGGCTTTCCGCAGTCCCATGGGGGCAGGAAGTCCGCATCAGCAAGCCCTTGACGAGGTAACCCTTGCCACCAACCACACAATGGTGGCAAAGCCTCCGGCACTGCTTCACGCGCCCGGAAACCTGCGATGACCCCTTCCCTCGACCAGTTTCGCCGCGTTGTCATCAAGGTGGGTTCGGCCCTGCTGGTCGACCACGCGCGCGGGCGCCTGAATGCGGCCTGGCTGGCATCGCTGGCGGAGGATATCGCCGATCTGCATGCGCGCGGCAACGAGGTTCTCGTCGTCTCCTCCGGCGCCATTGCGCTCGGGCGCACCGTTCTCGACCTTCCCGCCGGCGCCCTGCGGCTGGAGGAGAGCCAGGCGGCTGCGGCGGCGGGGCAGATCGCGCTGGCGCGCGTCTGGGCCGAGATGCTCGGTCATCACGACGTGCGGGCAGGGCAGATTCTCGTCACCTTTGCCGATACGGAGGAGCGCCGGCGTTATCTGAACGCGCGGGCGACCATCGCGAAACTTCTGGAACTGCGCGCCGTCCCCGTCGTCAACGAGAACGATACGGTGGCCACCAACGAAATCCGCTACGGCGACAATGACCGCCTCGCCGCCCGCGTCGCGGCGATGATCGGCGCGGATCTGCTGGTGCTCTTTTCCGATGTCGACGGGCTCTACAGCGCGCCGCCGGCGCGCAACCCGCAGGCGCAGCACCTGCCGGTGATCGCGCGGGTCACGCCCGAGATCGAGGCGATGGCCGGCGGCGCCGCATCAGAGCTCTCGCGCGGCGGCATGCGTACCAAGATCGAAGCCGCCAAGATCGCCACCCAGGCCGGCGCGCACATGATCATCGCCGACGGGCGTGTGAAGAATCCGCTCGCCCGCATTGCCGGGGGCGCGCGCTGCTCCTGGTTCCTGACCGCCGCCACGCCGACATCGGCGCGCAAGGCCTGGATCGGCGGCAGCCTCGAATCACGCGGTACGCTGCATGTCGATGAAGGCGCGGCGCAGGCCCTGCGCAAGGGCGCGAGCCTGCTCCCGGTCGGCGTGACCCGTGTCGAGGGCGCATTTGCGCGCGGCGACGCCGTCAGGATCTGCGATCCGCAAGGGCGCCTGCTCGGGCGTGGTCTGGTCGCCTTCGATCACGGCGATGCCGCGCGCGTGGCCGGTCGGCGCAGCACCGAGATCGCCGATCTGCTCGGCTATAGCGGGCGCGATACCATGATTCATCGCGACGATCTGGCTCTCGACGCGAACGATTGAGTTCCTGACATGAGGATCGGGCGTGATCGGGCATGCCATGTGCACGCGAATCGGCCTTGCCGCCGCGCCGACGGTACGGCAAGGCTGTGCGCGAAACGGAATATCAGCCCATGAACCTCCTTTTGCGGGAAGCGCAGGCATCGGATCTGCCGGCGATCATTGGCCTGCATGCCGCAGACCGGACCGGCGGGCACGGCGATTGCTGGAGCGAGGCCACGCGCCCCGCCTATGAGGCGGCTTTTGCGCGGATTGCCGCGTCCACGGATTGTACGCTCTTCGTCGCCATGAGACGCGATACGCTTTTGGGCAGTTTCCAGCTGACCCTGATCCCTACCATTACCGGCCGCGGCGGGCTGCGCGCCAAGGTCGAGAGCGTCCAGGTGGCTCAGGCGGCGCGCGGACAGGGAATCGGCGCGGCCATGATGGCCCATGCCGAATCTGTTGCGCGCGATGCCGGTGCGGCTTTCATCGAACTCGCCTCCAACAAGGCCCGCACTGACGCCCATCGCTTCTATGCGCGGCTCGGCTACGACCAGAGCCATCTCGGCTTCAAGAAGAGGCTTTAGCGCGTTCTGATCTGACGGAGTCAGGCCGGGCGCTCCAGGTCATTGTTCGACGCATCATTTCTCCGTCAGCCGGTATCCACCTGACGGAACGATGCTTTGGGCGCGGGCGGAAAGCGACCGGCGCCGGATTGAAATTGGGGCTCACGTTCGGGACCGATTTCGGTTATACGGGGGGCGCAATTGCAGGCAACGAGGTTTCATCATCATGGCGACGGTGCTCGACATCGCCAATCGCAAGGTCACATCCCCGGTGCAGCAGCCGGCGATCGAGAAGACCGCGCAGGTCCCCATGGCGCCCGGCGCCCAGCCGACGCAGCCCTCGCTGGTCGGCCTCACCCGCGAGGAGCTGGCCGAGCGGCTGCAGGCGATCGGAGTGAGCGCGCGCGAGAGCCGCATGCGCGTCGCGCAGCTCTGGCACTGGATCTATTTCCGCGGGATCGACGATTTTTCCCAGATGACCAATGTCGGCAAGGCCCTGCGCGAGAATCTCGCCGCGCATTACACCCTGTCGCGCCCGGAGGTGATCTCCGAGCAGGTCTCGCAGGACGGCACCCGCAAATGGCTGATGCGCATGCCCTCCACCGGCCCCTTCGACAAGGGCGCGGAGATCGAGTGCGTCTACATCCCCGAAACCGATCGCGGCACGCTCTGCGTCTCCAGCCAGGTCGGCTGCACCCTGACCTGTACCTTCTGCCATACCGGCACGCAGAAACTCGTGCGCAATCTCACCTCCGCCGAGATCGCCGCCCAGCTTGTCGTCGCCCGGGATCGTCTCGGCGACTGGCCGGATCGCGAACCGCCGGAGGGCGCCTTCGTGCCGAAGGAGGGCGGGCGTTACGTCACCAATGTCGTCTATATGGGGATGGGCGAGCCGCTCTATAACACCGACAACGTCATCGCCTCGATCAGGATCCTGAGCGACAATGAGGGTCTCGGCCTGTCGCGCCGGCGCATCACCGTCTCGACTTCGGGCGTCGTGCCGCAGATCGGGCGGCTCGGCGAGGAAGCCAACACGATGCTCGCGATCTCGCTGCACGCCGTGCGCGATGATCTGCGCAACACGCTGGTGCCGATCAATAAAAAGTATCCGATCGACGCCCTGCTGCAGGCCTGCCGGGATTATCCCGGCCTCTCCAATGCAAGGCGCATCACCTTCGAATACGTGATGCTCAAGGGCGTCAACGATTCCAATGCCGATGCGCGCGAGCTGGTGCGCCTGCTCAAGGGCATACCGGCCAAGATCAACCTGATCCCGTTCAACCCCTGGCCGGGCTCGCAATATGACTGCTCGGACTGGGAGCGTATCGAGGAATTCTCCGAGATCGTCTACCGGGCCGGCTATGCCTCGCCGGTGCGCACTCCGCGCGGGCGCGACATCCTCGCCGCCTGCGGCCAGCTCAAGAGCGAGACGGAGAAGCTGCGGGCCCGCACCCGGATGATGCTCGAAGCGGGGATCGGCGCAGAGGGGGTCTACGCGCTCGGGCGCGATGCGGACTGACCCGTTACGCCAGAGCGCGTTCCGACCTGACGGAGTCAGGCCGGCGCTCCAAATTATTGTTCGACGCATCATTTTTTCCGTCAGCCGGTATCCGCCTGACACAATGATGCTCTAGCCATCCGGAGGTCTCTTGCGGTTTCTCGGTCGCCTGATCCTGCTGATCCTGGGCCTGATCTTCGCCATCCCCGCCGGCGCGCTGACCCTGGCGCTCGGCATTTTCAGCGAACCGGCGGCGCAGGAGCTCGTCGCCCTGATCGGCACCGCCGTGTTCGATCTGCTCTTTGCCGAAGCCATGCAGAACGGCGATCCGGATGTGGTGATCGCGGAATTCGCACTCGGCTTCGCCTTTGTCTCGCTGGTCCTGCTCGTGGCGCCCGTCACCTTCGTGGCGATCTCCGGCGAGGTCACGGGCACACGATCCGTGATCTTCTATGGCCTCGTGACCGGGCTCATCACCGCAGCAATCCCCTGGCTGATGCGCGGCGGCTTCGTCGAGACGGCGGCGCTCGAAGCGGAATGGCGCATCACCGCCCTGCTCTTCGTCACCGGCGCCGTGGCGGGCTTCGTCTACTGGCTGATCACCGGTCGCAGCGCCGGAAGACGGCGTGATCCCGCAGCAGGTGATTCAACCTCGCTGCGCAGCTGACTTTCCAGACCTCACGGCCACATTCCGGTCCAGGCGAAGGCCAGGGCCAGGCGCGTTATTACGCACGCGAATCGTGATTTATGCACAAGTAACAGGCGGAAATTGGTCAAAACCGTGACAATGCCGCTCAAGGGCGTTAAGAGTCCGTTGACGCTGGCAAGGGAAGCAACAGGAGCGAAGCGATGTACAAACAGATACTCGTCCCTGTCGATCTGACGCATGTTGATCGATTGGGAAAAGCGCTGCAGACGGCGGCAGACCTGTCGCGCCATTATGATGCGCCGGTCTGCTATGTCGGCGTCACACCGGAAACCCCGTCACCGGTCGCGCACAATCCGAAGGAATTCGCCCAGAAGCTGGAAGCCTTCGGCAACCAGCAGGCGAGCGAGCACGGGATCACCGCCACGACGCGCTCCTACAGTTCGACCGATCCGGCCATCGATATCAACAAGACCCTGAAGAAGGCTGTCGAGGAATCCGGTGCGGATCTCGTCGTCATGGCCAGCCACGTACCCAACGTGACCGATTACATCTGGCCCTCGCATGGCGGCTGGGTGGCCGAGCATTCCAGCGCCTCGGTCTTCGTGGTGCGCTGAGCGCCGGTCGACAGCCGAACACTCAATGGGGACGCACAATGAGTAACCAGAACGAAAACGAAAACCAGCCGGATGCGGAGGTCGAAGCGGAAGCCCTGCCCGAACCGGAAGGTGCGTCCGACGTCATCGAAACCGATTACGAGATCGGCCAGGACAATATCACGCCGCAGATCGGGCCGCTCGGGCTCGACATCCACAATCCGGTTTTCGCCATCTCCGCAGCCGTGATCATCGTCTTCGTGGCAGCGGTTCTCGCGGTCGGCGGCGAGGCCTCGGCGTCATTCTTCGGGGACCTGCGCGGCGATCTGACCAGCACCTTCGACTGGTTCTTCATCATTGCCGGCAACATCTTCGTGATCGTCTGCCTCGGCATCCTCGTCTCCCCGCTCGGCAAGGTCCGCATCGGCGGTGTCGATGCGACACCCGATTACAGCTATGCGGGCTGGTTCGCCATGCTGTTCGCCGCCGGCATGGGCATCGGTCTGATGTTCTTCGGTGTGCTCGAACCGGTCTACTATTTCGCCACGCCCTTGGGTGACCAGCCGCTGGGCCGCGAGATCGGCATCGTCGATGGCGAACTGGCTGATCCCGCGACCGTCGAGGCAGCGCGCCTCACGGCCATGGCCGCCACGATCTACCATTGGGGTCTGCATCCCTGGGCGATCTATGCCATCGTGGCGCTTTCGCTGGCCCTGTTTGCCTATAACAAGGGCCTGCCGCTGACCGTGCGTTCGATCTTCTATCCGATCTTCGGCGAGCGCATCTGGGGCTGGCCGGGCCATGTCATCGACATTCTGGCGGTGTTCGCCACGCTGTTCGGTCTGGCCACTTCGCTGGGCCTTGGCGCCAAGCAGGCGGCATCGGGTATCGGATTCGTCTTCGGAATGGACTGGGTCGGCGCAAGCATCCCGGCAGCCGTGGTGTTGATCTCGATCATCACCCTGCTGGCGCTGATCTCGGTGCTGCGCGGCCTTGATGGCGGCGTGAAGGTGCTTTCCGAGATCAACATGGTGCTGGCGGGCCTGTTGCTGGTCTTCATCCTCGCCGTCGGGCCGACGATGACGCTGATCTCGCAGTTCTTCGGCAATCTGGGTGCCTACGCCACGGATATCTTTGCCCTGTCGAACCCGGTGGGCCGCGAGGATGACGGTTACCGCCAGGGCTGGACGGCCTTCTACTGGGCCTGGTGGATCAGCTGGTCGCCCTTCGTCGGCATGTTCATCGCACGCGTCAGCCGCGGTCGCACGGTGCGCGAGTTCATCACCTGCGTACTGCTGATCCCGACGGTCGTGTCGGCCATCTGGATGACCGTCTTCGGCGGCACGGGTATCGACCAGGTGATCGAACTGGTCACCGAGAGCGGCGTCTACAGCTATGTCGTGGCATCCTATGTGCCCGAACTGTCGCTGTTCGGCATGCTGGCCGATCTGCCGCTGGCATCGATCACCTCGGTCCTCGCGATCATCCTCGTGATCGTGTTCTTCGTCACCTCGTCGGATTCCGGCAGCCTGGTGATCGACACGATCACCGCCGGCGGCAAGATCAACGCGCCGGTCAGCCAGCGTGTGTTCTGGGTGCTCTTCGAGGGCGTCGTCGCGTCGGTGCTGCTGATCGGTGGCGGACGGACTCGCGGCCCTGCAGGCCGCTTCGGTCTCGACCGGTCTGCCCTTCGCCATCGTGCTGCTTCTGGCCTGCTATGCGCTGGTCAGGGGCCTGATGGCCGAGCCGCGCGGGTAACCGTCCCGCGATGACCGCTGCCCTGCAGGCGGCTTTGAAACGGCGTCGCGGTCCATCCGTGGCGCCGTTTTTCGTATCCGCCTGCGGGCAAGGGCGCACCACTTTGCTACCATCCGTCACTGGCGAAAGCGCTGTTTTCGGCGCAGTCTGCGCCGATGCGACAGCGCCCGGTCGATATCTATGTTCTGCGCGGTTTGCTGGGGCTGGCGCTCGGGATTCTTGCCGTGGTCGGCTTCGCGATCTGGAGATCCGAAATCCGCCCGCCCCCCTCACGCGTGCCACCATCGCCGCAATTCACATTGGCTATCAGCGAGGACGGGCGGATCCTGCACTTCTCCGGGACCGTCGATTTCGGCCTCACCGCCGCCTTGCGCGAGGCGGTCGCGGCTCATCCGCAGATCAGGCGCATCGTCCTCGACAGCAATGGCGGCTACATTGCCGAGGCGCGCGGCGTGGTCACGGTCTTGCGCGCACATCGCATCGCCACCCATGTCGAGGGCCATTGTGCCTCGGCCTGCGCCCTGATCTTCGCCGGCGGCGCGCAGCGGACGCTGGACCCGGATGCGCGGCTGGGACTGCACGGCTACGCGATGCGCCATGATCGCCATTTCGGCATGATCGACCCGAAAGCGGAAATGCAGCGCGATCTCGCCATTTACCGCGCGCAGGCGATCTCCGAGGATTTCGTCGCGAAACTGGCCGAGCTGCCGACATCACCCATGTGGTATCCCGACCACGCGGAACTCGAAGCGGCGGGCGTGATCACGCCCGAGGCCGGGCCACGCTGAACACGCGGACCGATACGGCATTTCAGCTGCCGGCGTCAGCTTCGCGGATCGCCGCCCAGCTGTTGCGCTCGCTCATCATCGCGCGGATCGATTCGAGCGATTCGGCGACTTCCTGACGTGACAGATCCCGGGCGAGCACTTTCTCCGCCTCGTCGAACTTGCCGCTCAGGCCGAGGACGAGTGCAAGGTTCTGGCGCACCCGCTTATCCGCGCGCGGATGTTCGGCAGCCTGGCGCAGCTTGCTCTCGGCGCGCGGCAATTCATTCGCCAGTGCCAGCGACAGCCCGTAATTCGACAGGATCGAGGGCTCGTCCGGCTGGATCCGCAAGGCGGCCTCATAGTAGCCGCGTGCGCGTTCCTGGTCACCGAGCTGGTCGGCGACGGTCCCCTGCGCGGAGAGGATGCGCCAATCGGGGTTCTCGGGCAGATGCGCCCGCGCAAGGACGGAATCCGCCTCCTCGAAGCGCCCGACACCAGCCAGGGCGCGGCCATAGGCGCCGAGCAGTTCCATATTGTCGGGGGTTCGGATCGAGGCGGATTGCAGCACCGCAACGGCCTGGGCGCGCTGATCAAGCCGGCGCAGCACGCTGGCATAGGCCACCGTGACCTGCACATCGTCCGGATTGCGCGCATGGCGTTCGGCCAATGCCTCGGCATGCGCGCGCAGATCGCTCTGGCTCATCTGCCTGGTGGCCTGCGGATCGATCGAGCCCGTCGTGGTCGGATTGCGGTTGAAGCAGCCCGCAGCTGCCAGTGCGACCAGGGCGACGGTGCACAGACGCCTTGCGGGACGTCCCGTCACGCGGCGGAATATCGACGCCATGCTTGCTCTCCATGCCGGATTCGCTTCGTTATCTCCGGAAATAATTGATTAACCCTAACAGCGCGTTAATCGCGCTTCTTGCATCGCCGCGCATGCATCTGCACTCTGCACGCATGCGGCGGGAATATGCGAGGCACGACAAGGGGCGCGCCATGTCTGATGACCGGGAAAGCGGCAGCACACCGGACGAGATTGCCGGGAGCATCAGCCCCGAGGATGAAACAGGCGCAGCGAAGGGCATGCGCAAACAATGGAAGCGTCTTGCCGACAAGCACTCTGCACTGGCCGGCGGCGGCATGGCGACCTGGCTCGGCATCGCCCTGTGGGCCGGCCTCGGCTGGGGGATCGCTCTGGCCGGGATCGGCATCATTCTGCTGGTCGAGCAGCTGACGCGCCGGCGTTTCGGCCTTCGTTACGATCTGTTCCGGGTGATTGCCGGGGCGACCGGTCTGATCGGCGGCATGCTGATCGAGGGCGGTGCCGATATTGGTTTCGGCCCCGCCATCCTGATCGCATTGGGGGTCTTCATCATTCTCTCCGCGCTCTCTGGCGACAGGTCGAAGCTGTAAGACGGGCGCATGAGAAAGCGCCGGCGGAGACTTGCCGCCGGCGCTCGGGTCTGGATCACAATGCGGGGCGAATCAGGCGGCCTGCCCGGTCGCGAGGCCCTCGCCCTGCAACGCTGCGCGATCACCCGCACCGACATGATCGGCGATCAGCTTGCGGGTGAGCTTCACGAACAGCCAGATCGTGGCGATCTGCACGCCGATGAGGGGCAGATAAAGCGCGCCATAAGCCAGCGAGAACGGCGCCACGACACCGATCCCGACGAGACCGGGATTGATCATGAAGTTGCCGAAGACGAACAGGGCGACACCGGGGCAGACGAGGGCGAAGGCGCCGGGTGACTTCTCGGGGCCATTGACCCAGCGTCCGAAATAACCGACGCGCTGCATCACGGCCCAGCCGATCAGGCCGAAGAGCAACTGGATGCCCAGAAAGGCCGAAAGCAGGGCAAAGATCTCGCCTTCGCTGACAGGCACGCCGAACTGATGTGCAAGGCTCATCTTCAGACGATAGATGCCGATACCGATCACCGTGAGGAGCGGGATCACGATCCACAGGGTGGGAGTCGTCTCGGCCCCGGCACGAAACTCCATCATTGCCCGAAAACCCAGCACCAGCTTGATCGCGCCGAGCACGATGGCGGTGGCGAGGAAGAAGCTGGCACCGACGAAGCCGATCGCGGCGGTGGCCGGCACGGCGCTCATCGCGGCGGAGGCGGAGAAGCCCACACCGATCATGGCGAAGGCGAAGACGGCGATCATCTGGCCGAGATTGTTGCTCTTGGCGCATTCATAGCCACCCTCGACGAGGACGCGGGAAATGAAGGCGAGATAGATCCGGAAGGCGAGAATGCCGATTCCGGCGAAAGCGGCCAGCGCGAGCGGGAACAGCGCCTCGCGCACGCCCCACAGACCCGGCACGAAAACGGCGCCGAGAATGAAGGCAACATTGACACTCATGGCGAGCGCCAGTGGCAGGGCCATCAGCTGGCTCTCCATATTGCCCTCGCGGAACCGGGCGAAAGCCGGCGTACGCCGCCAGGCCGTGTAGCGCCCGAGATTCCAGGCCATCAGGCGCACATGCCAGATCGCAAAAAATGCGATTCCGGCAATCGCCACGGCCATCAGCCCCTGCAGGGCGAGGCCGGCGGTTGCGAAATCGGTGCTCAGCGAGGCGAAATGCGGGATCGGTGAGCCGTCATGCGGCGTCATCCAGAGAAGATACATGAAGAAACTCACCGCGAGCCCGCCGGCGCCGAGCGCGGCGAGGAAATATTGCGGCGTATAGGGAGAGGCCTGCGGCCGGGCGGCATCGGACATGGTCGGCTCCTTTTTGCATGAGCGGCGATGGACGGGGGGCGATGGGTGATCGCCAAAATCTGATGCGAGAATATTAGATAATTCTAATATTAATATCGGGAGGATTACGCATATGGTCAGGCCCACGCCGCGAGGCTGACGGGGAGGGAGCGGTGCTGCCGGATCGATTTCTGCAGCCTTTGCAAAGACCTCTTGTGGCAGCCCCTTGCGCGACGGGCATGCGAACGTCTAGTCAGATCGGTAGACGCGCCCGGCCATTGGACGCGTATCCATCATCGTGGAGCCCTGCATGTCCTTCGATCCCGCGCAATCATCGCCCGCCATCGCTGCCCGCGTGCAGCGGGTCGCGCCCTTCCTTGCCATGGATGTGCTCGCGCGCGCCGCCGAGAAGGAGCGGCGGGGTGATTCGGTGGTGCATATGGAAGTCGGGCAGCCGGGCGCGCCGGCGCCACTGGCCGTGCGCGAAGCCGCCAAGGCCGCGATCGATACGGGGCGGATCGGCTATACCGAGGCGCTCGGCCTCGCGGCCCTGCGCGCGCGGATCGCGCGCCATTATCGCGACGCCTATGGGGTCGAGGTCGGGCCGGAGCGGATCGCGGTGACGACGGGCTCCTCGGCGGGTTTCGTGCTCGCCTTTCTCGCCATGTTCGAACCCGGCGACCGTGTCGCCATCACCGCACCCGGCTATCCGGCCTATCGCAACATCTTCGAGGCGCTGGGCGTCGAGGTGGTAACCATTCCGCTGGAGAAGGCGGATGGTTACGTGATGACGGCGCGGGCGGTGCGCGCGGCGCATGCGCACAAGCCGCTCAAGGGCGTGCTGGCCATGAGCCCTGCCAATCCGTCGGGCACCATGATCGGGCGCGCCGGGCTCGCCGATCTGGGGGCGGCCTGTCGCGAGGCGGGGATCTGGTTCGTCTCCGACGAGATCTATCACGGGCTGACCTATGACGCGCCGGCGCAGACCGCGCTCGCCGTCGATCCCGATGCGGTGATCGTCAACAGCTTCTCGAAATATTATTGCATGACCGGCTGGCGCATCGGCTGGCTGGTGTTGCCGCCGGCTCTGGTGCGCCCGGTCGAGGTGCTGGCGCAAAGCCTCTATATCTCCGCCCCCTACATCTCGCAGGTCGCGGCCATCGCGGCTTTCGAGGCGACCGACGAGCTCGAGGTGATCAAGGCGGGTTATGCGCGCAACCGGGAAATCCTGCTGGAGGCCTTGCCGCGTATCGGCATCACCGACATGCACCCGGTCGACGGCGCATTCTACGTCTATGCCGATATCGCCCGCTTCACCAACGACTCGCTCGATTTCTGCAAGCGCATGCTCGATGAGGCGGGGATTGCGGCGACGCCGGGGCTCGATTTCGACCCGGCCGAGGGCGCGCATCACATGCGGCTCTCCTTCGCTGGCACGGAGGAGGATTGCCGTGAGGGAATGCGGCGGCTCGGGGCCTGGCTCGGCTGAGCCGGCGCAAAAAAGAACCCCTCGCCGGAGCGAGGGGTTCGCGATGATCAATCCTGACCGGTAATGATCGTCTTCGCCTTCGACCACCAGCCGGCACGTTTGGGCCGCTCGGGGTCGGGCGGGGTGAGCACCACCGTGACCGGTTCCGGCGGCGGTGTCGGAGCCTGTTCTTCCTCAGGCGTTTCGACCTGCGCGGCATCGCCATTGCCGGCCGCTTCCGGCTGCAATGCGACACCATCCCCCGAATCGCCTGCGGGAGATGTGGTCTCGGGCTCGGATTCGGGCGCAGCCGCGACGGGCTCCGCCGTGTCACCCTCCGCAGGTGCCTCCGCAACCGCAGTGTCGTCCGGCTTGGCGGCCTTGCGGCGGGTGCCTGCGCGTTTTGCCGGAGCGCGCTTTTTCCTGGGCTTGGCTTCGCCTTCTTCCGCCTCTGCGGATGCCGGCTCCTGCGTACCATCGCCCTCGGCGACCGAATCCGGTTCCGTCGTGGCGGGTTTCGCCGCCTTCCTGCGGGTCCGACGACGCGGTGCGGATTTGGGCTCTTCCGGCGCCTCCGGCTGCGCTGCGGCGGCGTCCCCGGTCTGTTCGGGAGCAGCCTCGTCCGGAGCGTTGCCTTCGCTTATCGGAACATGCACCACATCGCCGTCATCAGCCTGAGCGTCCTGTTCGGCACCATCCTGCCGGCCATCGTCGTTCGCGGCATCGGAGCGCGAAACGGCGTCATCCGGGCCGCGCCGATTGCGGCGACCACCGCGACGGCCCCGGCGGCGTCTGCCCTCGGCTTCGCCCTGATCCTCCGCCTCCTCGCTGCGTGCGGAGGTGTGCGCGGAGGTCTCGGAAGCGTCGCGATCATCGTCGGCCTGGTCGTCGTGCGCCTGCCCCTCTTCCTCGTCGGCGTCATCCTCGTCACCGTTCCGGCCATCGCCGTTCTGTGCGTAGGCTTCGCCGTTCTCGCCGCTGCGTCCACGACGGCGACGGCGCCTGCGCCGCCGGCGCGTACCGGCATCGCCGCCCTCGTCTTCCGAACCCGTTTCGCGCGGGGCGGTTTCCTGATCGGCCTCTTCGGCATCGGCCTCCTCGATGGTTCCGGCGGCCGTCACCGGTTCCGCCGCAATCGCCTCGCGCCCGCGCGGCGCGCCCGCCCGGCTGGCCGGTGCGCCGCGATCGACTGCAAATGGCGTCGAAGAGGACAAGGTTTCGTCTGCGCTCACCGTGATCTCGACGCCGAAACGCTCCTCCAGTTCGCGCAGGGAGCCGCGCTTCTGGTTGAGAATGTAGAATGCGACGGCGAAATCGGTCCGGATGGTGAGATCATGCGCGGCGCTCTTGATCAGCATCTCCTCGACGGAACGCAGCACATGCAGCGCGATCGAGGGCGTGGCACGCACATAGCCGGAGCCGCCACAGGTCGGGCAGATCACGGATGAACTCTCGAGCACACCGGTGCGCATGCGCTGGCGTGACATTTCGAGCAGCCCGAATGGCGATATCCGCCCGATCTGGATGCGCGCCCGGTCGCTCTTGAGCGCGTCCTTGAGGCGTTTCTCGACGGCGCGGTTGTTGCGCTTCTCGTCCATGTCGATGAAATCGATGACGATCAGCCCCGCCAGATCGCGCAGCCGCAACTGGCGTGCCACCTCGTCGGCGGCCTCCAGATTGGTCTTGAGGGCCGTATCCTCGATATTGTGCTCGCGGGTGGAGCGCCCGGAATTGACGTCGATCGAAACGAGCGCCTCGGTCGGATTGATGACGAGATATCCGCCCGATTTGAGGGAGACCTGGCTCGAGAACATGGCGTCGAGCTGTGCTTCGACGCCGAAGGCTGCAAACAGCGGGGTGGGCTCCTTGTAGGCCTTCACTGCCTTGGCGTGGCTGGGCATCAGCATGCGCATGAAGTCCTTGGCCTCGCGATAGCCTTCGTCGCCGGAGACCAGGACCTCATCGATATCCTTGTTGTAGAGATCGCGGATGGCGCGCTTGATCAGCGAGCCTTCCTCATAGACCAGCGCCGGGGCCGAGGAGGACATCGTCGCCTCGCGCACATTCTCCCAGGCACGCATCAGGTAATCGAAATCGCGGCGGATCTCGGCCTTGGTGCGCGATGCGCCGGCAGTGCGCAGGATCACGCCCATGCCATCGGGCACTTCGAGCTCTTCGGCGACAGCCTTGAGCCGCTTGCGGTCATCGGCATTGGTGATCTTGCGCGAGATCCCGCCACCGCGCGCGGTGTTGGGCATCAGAACCGAATAACGGCCCGCCAGCGACAGATAGGTGGTGAGCGCCGCGCCCTTGGTGCCACGCTCTTCCTTGACGACCTGCACGAGCAGGATCTGCCGGCGCTTGATGACTTCCTGGATCTTGTATTGCCGGCGCGGATTCCGGCGCTCGGGCATTTCCTCAAGCGCATCGCCGCCGAGCTGCTCGACGGAATCCTCGTCATCGCCGTCATTGCGGGAATCGCCCTGCCCATCGGACCCGTTGTCGTTATCGGTGTCCTCGGACACGGCGTCATCGCCGTTCCCGCCGGCCTTGAACTTGACCCGCCGGCGGTTGGGGCGCTTTTCCTCTTCCTTGTCCTTCTCCTTCTCGCGGGCCGCCTCGTCCTCGAGCAGGGCCTGCCGATCCGCCGTGGGGATCTGGTAATAATCGGGATGGATTTCGCTGAAGGCGAGGAAGCCGTGGCGATTGCCGCCATATTCGACGAAGGCCGCCTGGAGCGAGGGCTCCACGCGGGTCACTTTCGCAAGATAGATATTACCTCTGAGCTGTTTGCGATTGGCGGCCTCGAAGTCGAATTCCTCGACCCTTTGTCCGCGGACGACCACGACCCGGGTTTCCTCCGGGTGTGATGCGTCGATCAACATCTTGTTTGCCATGGAAAACTCTCGACATGGCGTCGGCCGTCCCGGCGGCTTCTGGCGAGGGGGATGGCGAGGTCGGTGCGCGCCGCGCTACCGCTCGGATCAATCTGGCCATTGCCTGGTCGGGGCCGAACGCCGGGAAGCGCCGCGATGCGCCGCGCTTCGGGTTGACCTTGGGAACCGGAAGACCGCACCGCACGCCAACGGCGGCGGCTGGCGATCCGAGCGCTTGAGGAGAAGCGACGACGAGCATCAAAGCTTGTGTCCTTCCTGCGCTCATCTCCGAACATTCCCTTCGAATTCGATGGGCCGGCAAGCCGGTCATCGGCAAATCACGCGGGCGATTGCGCCGCATGCGTGACACCGCTCCGGCCGATTATCGGGGCTTTTCGCCGGTGGGGGCGCGCGGGTCGGCATTGCATTTGAGGCCGCTCTCCCGAAATCAAGGCGCCCTCGCCGGAATCGGCTGAGCCGGACGGGGTCTTTTTCAATACAGACCATTTACGGGATTTGGCAAGAGCGCGTTTGGCCGTTGCGCAAAAAACACGCTTGTTGCACGAGGCGCGTGACGGCGTTCACGAACTGTTAACCATCGCGCCCTAATGCGGTAGGGCGTGCGCGACGCCGGGAGCACCTGATGAGGCCTGCGCCGATTCCATACTGCAATCAGGAGCGGCATCTGCGCCGCCCGATGGCGAAGCTGCGGCCATTCGCCGATCTCCCGGACATCCTGTGCGCTCTCGCCATGCTCGTGCTCATGCTCGCCCCTGCCAGCATTGCGTTTGCGCAGGAGTCGGAATCGCCCGGCAGCATCGTCGCCATCGACGTCGCGATCGAAGCGGAAGCGCAAGAGACGCGCCTCGTCTTCAAGCTCAGCGGTCCGCTGGAGGGCCGGGCCCTGCATACCGGCTCACCGGAGCGCGTCATCATCGATCTGCCGCGCGTGAATTTTCAGTTGCCGGCCGATCAGGCGCGCAGTGGCGGGCTGATATCACATTTTCGTTACGGGCTGTTCGCGCGCGAGCGCTCGCGCGTCGTGATCGATCTCGCCGGGCCCGCGCTGGCGACTTCGCTCGCCTCGCGTGAGCGGGAGGCGGACGGTGCGCATTTCTTCACGATCACGCTCACCCCCGTGGATCGCGACCGTTTCACCAAGGTGGTTGCGCGTGATACGCAGGATCTGGCAGAGGCCGCCGCGCGCAGCAGTGCCATCGCGGCGCAGATCGGGGAGCTTGATGATCGCCCGGTCATCGTGATCGATCCCGGCCATGGTGGCGTCGATCCCGGCGCCGTCGCCACCGGTGGCGTGCTGGAGAAGGATATCGTTCTCGCTTTCGGCCTGCGCCTGCGCGAGCGGCTCGAGCAGAGCGGGCGCTACCAGGTCATCATGACGCGCGGCGACGATGTCTTCGTTGCCCTGGCCGATCGCGTGCGCATCGCCCGCAAGGCCCGGGCGGATCTGTTCATCTCGATCCATGCCGATTCGATTTCCTCGGCACCGCAGGTGCGCGGCCTGACCGTCTATACGGGTTCGGAACAGGCATCGGATGCCGAATCAGCGCGGCTCGCCGAGCGCGAGAACCGCGCCGATGCCGCTGCCGGTGTCGAGGAAGAGCGCATCGACAACGGTGTCGACGACATCCTGATGGATCTCACCCGCCGCGAGACGCGGGGCTTCTCCCACGGCTTTGCGCGCTATCTCGTCGACGAGATGGAGAATATCGCGCGCCTCAACCGCAATCCGTTGCGACAGGCGGGTTTCAGGGTCCTGCGCGCGCCGGATGTGCCTTCCGTTCTCGTCGAGCTCGGTTATCTCTCGAGCCGGCGCGACATCGCGCTGTTGCGTTCGCAGGAATGGCGCGACAAGACCACCCGATCCATGGCCGAGGCAATCGGGACCTATTTTACGGTCCGTTTCGCGAATCGGGGCCTCGCCCCAGTTTCACCATAGATGCGTTGTGTGTATCAGCCCTCGGTATGGCCGGGCGATTTAACACGGGTGCCGCGATGCGGTAGGATGCGTGCCTCGGGATTTGCGGATCCGGATTCGCGGGTGCGCGACTTGAAGAGACGGCAAAGGGGCTGATCACGTGATCATGCGGCTCATATTGAGATTTTTCGGCATTCTGTTCAGCGCCGGATTCATGCTGTTCCTGATCGGCTCGGCCGTGGCTGCCGTGGCTTTCATGCATTTTTCGCAGGATCTGCCCGATCACGAACAACTTGCCGAGTACGAGCCCCCGGTCATGAGTCGCGTCCATGCCGCAGATGGCAGCCTCGTTGCCGAATATGCCAGCGAACGGCGCCTCTATCTGCCGATCGGGGCGATCCCGGACACGCTCAAGGCCGCGTTTCTTTCGGCGGAAGACAAGAATTTCTACCAGCATCACGGCGTTGATCCCGAGGGCATCGTGCGCGCGGCGGTGGCCAATCTCGCCAGTGGCGGTCGGATTCAGCAGGGCGCCTCGACCATCACCCAGCAGGTTGCCAAGAACTTCCTGCTCTCCTCCGAACAGACGATCAACCGCAAGATTCGCGAGGCGCTGATTGCCTTTCGCATGGAATCCGCCTTCAGCAAGGACACGATACTCGAACTCTACCTGAACGAGATTTTCCTCGGCACCCTGACGCCCGGGCGCAATCTGCATGGCGTGGCCGCCGCCGCGCTGGATTATTTCGGCAAGTCGGTGCACGAGCTCACCCTCGCCGAGATGGCCTATCTGGCCGCGCTGCCCAAGGCGCCCAACAACTACCACCCCTTCCGTCGCGAGGCTGAAGCGGTCGGGCGGCGCAACTGGGTGCTCGATCGGATGGTCGATAACGGCTATGTCACTGCCGAGGAGGCCGAGGCCGCCAAGGCGGAGCCGCTGGTCGTCAACCCGCGCAACGTGTCTCCCAACACCCTCGCCGCCGGCTATTTCGTGGAGGAAGTGCGCCGCGAGATCACGAATTTCTACGGTCCCGAAAAACTCTACGAGGGTGGGCTGTCGGTGCGGTCCACGCTCGATCCGCGCATGCAGGCCATGGCCCGCAAGGCGCTCGTCGACGGGCTGGTACGCTATGACGAAAGCCGGGGTGGCTGGCGCGGGGCGCAGGAGCAACTCGATCTGAACACCGGCGAATGGGGCGCTCTGCTGGCCGAAATCTCCGCGCTGCGTGATGTCGATCCCTGGCGGCTTGCCGTGGTGCTCGAGATTGCCGATGGGGAAGCCCGCATCGGCCTGCAGCCCGAACGCGCATCCAACGGCGAGGTTGTCGCGGAGCGCGAGACCGGCGTGATTCGCGCGGCCGGGGTGGAATGGACCAACCGCTCGGTTGCCGAGGCGCTCGATCCGGGTGACGTGGTCTATGTCGAACCGCTCTCGGGGGATCGCGAATTTCGTCTGCGTCAGGTTCCAGAAGTCTCCGGCGGTCTCGTGGCGATGGATCCCCATAGCGGGCGCGTGCATGCAATCGTCGGCGGCTTCTCCTTCGACCAGAGCCAGTTCAACCGCGCCACCCAGGCGCGCCGCCAGCCGGGATCGGCCTACAAGCCCTTCGTTTATGCGGCTGCGCTCGACAATGGCTACACGCCGTCGAGCATCGTGCTGGACGGGCCGATCACCATCGACAATCCAGGCTCGGACCCCTGGTCGCCGACCAATTACGACAACAGCTTCGCCGGGCCGCGCACATTGCGCTACGGGATCGAGTTCTCCAAGAACCTGATGACGGTGCGCCTGGCACAGAATGTCGGCATGCCGATGATTGCGGAATATTCGCGCCGCTTCGGCGTCTATGACGACATGGCGCCGCTGCTCTCGATGTCGCTGGGCGCGGGCGAGACCACCGTGATGCGGATGACGGCGGCCTATGCGATGCTGGTCAATGGCGGCAAGCGCATTCGCCCCACCCTCGTCGACCGCATTCAGGACCGCACCGGCGAGACCATCTTCCGGCACGACCGCCGCGAATGTCACGGCTGTGTCGCCGATGGCTGGTCGGGGCAGAACGAACCCGTGCTGATCGACGAGCGCGAACAGGTGATCGATCCGCATTCCGCCTATCAGATGACCTCGATTCTCGAAGGCGTCGTCGAGCGCGGCACGGCGCGCACGGTGCAGGCCGTCGGCAAGCCGCTTGCCGGCAAGACAGGCACCACGAACGACGCGCGCGACGTCTGGTTCGTCGGGTTCTCGCCGGACCTCGCGGTCGGCGTCTATATCGGCTTCGATCAGCCGCGCTCGCTGGGGCGCCGGGTCGCGGCGGGCACCTATGCCGCGCCGATCTTCCGCGACTTCATGGCGATGGCGCTCGAAGACGAGCCCGCCACCCCGTTCCGCGTCCCGCCCGGCATCAAGCTGGTGCATGTCAATGCCAGCGACGGCACCCGCAGCGGCCCCGGCGCGCCGGGCACGATTCGCGAAGCCTTCAAGCCGGGTACCGCGCCACCGTCGAATCTGGCGGGAACCGGGCTGGATGCGGATTGGGGTTTCGACAGTATCAGCGAGTTCGACGGCGATGCGGGTGAACCCGGCCCTGATGCGCCGCCTGCCGTTTCGGAGGAATGGAGCCCCTGGAGCGATGTGGGGCCAGGTGACGATTGGGGCGTCGCCGAGGATGCGCCCGGCAGTTCCATCGGCGCGAGCGGGTTGTACTGAGCCTGCCGCGCCGGCGACGGCGTTTTCAATTTTGCCCATCCGCTTCGCGGTGATTCCGCGCGAATGCCGGGCGCGGCTGCGATAGACTGTGCGTCGACAGCCATTGCATGCGAGCGACACAGTGACCACAGCCATCGCCAGCCTCGATACAGAAAGCCTCGGCGCCTATCTCGCCGGAAAGATCGCCGGTTTCGGGACATTGCAGAAAGCGGAGAAATTCGCCGGCGGGCAATCCAATCCCACCTTTCTTCTCACCACCGATACGGGGCGCTACGTCCTGCGCCGCAAGCCGCCGGGGCAGTTGCTGAAATCCGCCCATGCGGTCGATCGCGAATATCGCGTCATGCAGGCCTTGGCTGACACACCCGTTCCGGTGCCGCGCATGCACCATCTTTGCGAGGACGAGAGCGTCATAGGCTCGGTCTTCTTCGTGATGGATTATCTGGAAGGCCGGATCTTCTGGGAGGCGCTGCTGCCCGATTGTGATCGGGCGGAGCGGGTTGCGCTCTATGACGCCATGAACGCGGCGCTCGCAGCACTTCACGATGTCGATCCGGCGCAGGTTGGATTGTCCGATTTCGGCAGGCCGGGCAGTTACTATGAGCGCCAGATCGGACGCTGGGGCCAGCAATACCGCGCCTCGGAGACCGCAGTGATTCCCGATATGGACGCGCTGATCGCATGGCTCGAGACGAACCAGCCGGCGGATGACGGGATGGTCTCGCTGGTCCATGGGGATTTCCGTCACGACAACATGATCTTTGACCCCGCCGCGCCGCGCATCCTCGCCATTCTCGACTGGGAATTGTCGACGCTCGGCCATCCCTACGCGGATCTTGCCTATCAATGCATGCAATGGCGGTTGCCCTCGCAGGGCGCCTTCCGCGGCATGGGCGACGCTGATCGCGCGGCGCTCGGGCTTCCGACCGAGGCGGATTACGTCGCGCAATACTGCGCCCGGCGCGGGATCGACGGGATTCCGGACTGGTCCTTCTATATCGCCTTCGCCTTCTTCCGCCTCGCCGCGATCCTGCAGGGCGTCTACAAACGCGCCCTCGACGGCAATGCCTCCAATCCCGAGCGCGGCATCCGCATGGGCGAGACCGTGCCGCTGCTCGCGCGCATGGCCATGGCCGAGATCGCGGGAGAAGCCTCGTGAGCGCGGATTATGCGGGGAGGGTCGTGCTGATCACCGGGGCCGCCGGCGGTTTCGGGAGCGAAGCCGCCAGATGCTTCTCCAAGGCTGGCGCGAAGCTCGTGCTGACCGATCGCGACGCGGATGCGCTGGCGGCGCTCGTGGGCAATCTGCCGGACGGCGCGGTCGTCACGCAGGCCGGCGACATCACGGATGAGGCCACCGCCGAGGCGGTGATCGCAGCAGGCGTCGCGGGCTTCGGGCGGATCGATGTCGCGATCAACAATGCCGGGATCGCGCCGGATCTGATGCGCCTGTCGGAGACTCCGGCGCAGGTGATGGAGCAGGTGATGCAGGTGAACGTGCTCGGCACGTTTCATGTCATGCGCCGCGAGATCGCGCTGATGCAGGAGCAATTTGCGCGGGACGGATGCGGCGGCGTGATCCTCAACGTCGCCTCGGTCGCCGGTCTCGTCGGCGCGCCGATGCTCGCCGCCTATGCCGCATCGAAGCACGCGGTGGTCGGGCTGACCCGCTCGGCGGCGATCGAGACGGCGAAGCGCGGCGTGCGCATCAACGCCCTGTGCCCGTCATTCGCGGCGACGCCGATGGTCGATGCCATGGTCGAGAGCATGCAGCATGCCCCCGACGAAGCGCTCGCGCGGCTCGTCTCCGCCGTGCCGATGGGGCGCACGGCAACGGCTGAGGAGGTGGTCGGTGCGATGCTCTGGATCTGCTCAGACGCCAACAGCTTCATGACGGGGAACGCCGTGGCTCTCGATGGCGGTCTCTCGGCGGGCTGAGGCCGGGTGTCGGACCCGCTCGCCGCGAGCGCTCACCGCGGACACGCTCGCCTCAAACTTTCTCTTGCAGTCGCAGCAGCGCGATCTGGCCGATCTCGCGCATGGCGGTGTCGAATTCCGCATCCGGATCGTTTTCCAGCCGCGCCTCGAATGCGGCGAGGATTTCGCCCTTCGATTTTCCCTTCACGGCCATGATGAAAGGGAAATCGAACTTTGCCCTGTAGGCATCGTTGAGTTCAAGAAAGCGGTCGCGCTCCTCTTCCGTGAGCGCGGTGAGGCCGGCGGAGGCCTGTTCGGCCTGCGAATCGGGCGCCATATCCGCGACCTGCAGGCGCCCGGCGAGATCGGGATGGGCGCGGATCAGGGCGAGTTTGGCCTCGCGCGGTGCCGCTTCGAGCACCGCCATCATCGCCTGATGCAGCCCCTCTGCCGTGTCGGCCTGGGGCCCGAGTCCGGCCTCGTGGGTGCGCTCGGCGATCCAGCGGGAATGCTCGAACACGTCGCCGAACAGGCCGACGAAGAGCCCGCGCGCCATCTTCGAAGGGGTGAGATGCGCCGGGCGGTGATGGCGCGCCCAGTGACGGGCGATATCGATCCGGCGCGCCACCCAGACCTGCTCGTGGCTCGCGACGTAATTGATGAAGCGCGCCAGCGCCGCCGCGCGGCCCGGGCGCCCGGCGAGGCGGCAATGCAGCCCCACCGACATCATCTTCGGCGCATCCTCGCCCTCGGCATAGAGCGTGTCGAACGTGTCCTTGAGATAGGTGAAGAACTGGTCGCCCGCATTGAAACCCTGCGCGGTGGCAAAGCGCATGTCGTTGGCGTCGAGCGTATAGGGCACGACGAGCTGCGTACCGGCGTCGCTTTCGATCCAGTAGGGCAGGTCGTCGGCATAGCTGTCGGCGCTGTAGAGAAAGCCGCCTTCCTCCATGACGAGATCCAGGGTGTTGGGGGAGGTGCGGCCCTGGTAGAAGCCGAGGGGAGGCGTGCCGGTGAGTTCTTCCTGGATGCGGATCGCCTCGCGGATATGGGCGCGCTCTTCGTCAGCGCTGAAATCCTTGTAATCGATCCATTTCAGCCCGTGGCTGGCGATCTCCCAACCGGCCTCGCGCATGGCGGCGACGGCTTGCGGATGGCGCGCCATGGCGCTCGCCACGCCGAAGACGGTGACGGGCATGTCGCGGGCGGTGAAGAGCCGGTGCAGCCGCCAGAACCCGGCGCGGGAGCCGTATTCATAAAGCGATTCCATGCTGGGATGACGCTGGCCGAGCCAGGGCTGCGCGCCGACAATGTCGGACAGGAAGGCCTCGGAGGCGCGGTCGCCGTGCAGGATGCTGTTTTCGCCGCCTTCCTCGTAATTGACCACGAATTGCACGCAGATGCGCGCATCACCCGGCCAGCGCGGATGCGGCGGGTTGGGGCCGTAGCCGATCATGTCGCGCGGATAATCGGGCATCGCATCAACTCCCGCGATAGGTGGTGCAGCCCCAGGGCGAGGCGAGCAGCGGCACGTGGTAATGCCCGTCCGGCTCGGCGATGCCGAAGCGGATCGGGACCTCGTCGAGAAAGGCGGGTTCGGGCAGGGCGGCGCCTTGTGCACGGAAATAATCGCCGATGGCGAAGACGAGCTCGTAGCGCCCGCAGATGAAGGCATCGCCCGTGAGCAGCGGCCCGTCGGTGCGCCCGTCGGCATTGGTGCGGGTCTCGACGAGGATGGTGCGGCTGCCGTCACCCTCCAGCCTGTAGAGGACGATTACGACCCCGCCCGCCGGCTTGCCGTTGGCGGTATCGAGCACATGGGTGGAAAGACGGCCCATGGCAGCACTCCGTTCGCTGGATGACGATTCGTCTGCGCCCAATGAAGCAGCTTGCGCGCCGGCTTTCCAGCCCCCGGGACGGATTGCGGGGCCCCGCACGCCGAAGCATTGCGGGCGGCATTGCTGTCCCGGAAAGGCCAAGCTTGTTACAGTCGCGCATGATCGTGGCCAATTCTCCTTGCGCGAACGGACTGCCCTGATGAATATCGCTATCCTCCTTGCCGCCCCGCCGGCCATCCAGATCCATACCTTCGCCGCGCTCGGCGCGCTGTTTCTGGGGCTTGCCCAGTTCACCACGCCCGCCGGCGCACCCATCCACCGGGTGCTCGGCTATGGCTGGGTCAGCCTGATGCTGGTGACGACGCTGTCGTCGTTCCTGATCAGCGCCAATCCGATCGTCGGGCGGTTCAGCTGGATCCACGGGTTATCCGTCTTCACCACGGTGATGATCGTCGTCGCCATCATCAAGGCACGCCGGCAAGAGGTGAAGGCGCATCGGGCGATCATGATCAATCTGTTCATTTTCGCGCTGGTTCTGACCGGCGCTTTCACGCTGCTGCCCGGTCGCGTCATGCATGCGGTGGTGTTCGGCTGAACTATCCCCGGCTGAATTGGCCGTAACGCTTGAAAATGCGGGCGAAAACCGCCATCACAAAACCGGATTGTCGTGCAGATTCGGCAGGGTCCGGTACAAGCCCGGTTCCGCGCCGCCCCCACGTTTCGACGAGAAAGAAAAACCTTGGCCGATAACGATCAGACCCGCCCCGATGGTCCGCCGCCCGGCGGCGACGTGAAGAGCATCTCCATCGTCGAGGAGATGAAGAAATCCTATCTCGATTACGCCATGAGCGTGATCGTCTCGCGCGCGCTTCCCGATGTGCGCGACGGGCTCAAGCCGGTGCATCGGCGCATCCTCTATGCGATGCACGAGAGCGGCTACATGCCGGAGAAGCCCTATGTGAAATGCGCCCGCGTCGTCGGCGACGTGATGGGTAAATATCACCCGCACGGCGATTCCGCGATCTACGACGCGCTGGTGCGCATGGCGCAGGATTTCTCCATGCGCCTGCCGCTGATCGACGGGCAGGGCAATTTCGGCTCGGTGGACGGCGATCCGGCGGCGGCCATGCGCTATACCGAGTGCCGCTTGGCGAAACCCGCCGTGGCGCTGCTCGACGATATCGACAAGAACACGGTCGATTTCGATGAGAACTACGACGGCAAGGAGATGGAGCCCGTCGTCCTGCCAGCGCGTTTCCCCAATCTGCTGGTGAACGGCGCCGGCGGCATCGCGGTGGGCATGGCGACCAATATCCCGCCGCATAATCTCGGCGAAGTGATCGATGCCTGCTTTGCCTATATCGCGAATCCGGCGATCTCCATCGACGATCTGATCGAGATCGTCCCCGGCCCGGATTTCCCCACGGGCGGGCTGATCCTCGGATATAGCGGCGCCCGATCGGCCTATAATACCGGGCGCGGCTCGGTGATCATGCGTGCGAAGGCGGATGTCGAGGAGATCCGCAAGGAGCGCGAGGCGATCATCATCACCGAGATCCCCTATCAGGTGAACAAATCCACCCTGATCGAGCGCATTGCGGATCTGGTGCGCGAGAAGCGGGTGGAAGGCATTGCCGATCTGCGCGACGAATCGGATCGCGACGGCATGCGCATCGTCATCGAGCTCAAGCGCGACGCGGTGGCGGATGTCGTGCTCAACCAGCTCTACCGCTTCACGGCCTTGCAATCCTCCTTCGGCTGCAACTTTGTCGCGCTCAATGGCGGGCGTCCGGAGACGATGAATCTCAAGGACATGATCCGCGCCTTCGTGGATTTCCGCGAGAGTGTCGTCAGCCGCCGCACCAAGTTCCTGCTGGGCAAGGCGCGCGATCGGGCCCATGTCCTGTGCGGGCTGGCCATCGCGGTCGCCAATATTGATGAGGTGATCCACCTCATCCGTACCGCGCCGGATCCGAATGCCGCGCGCGCCGCGCTGATGGATCGCGACTGGCCGGCCTACGACATCGCGCCGCTGATCGCGCTCGTCGATGATCCGCTGCATCGCGTTGCCGAGGACGGGACCTACCGCCTGTCGGAGACGCAGGCGCGCGCCATCCTCGACCTGCGCCTGCAGCGCCTCACCGCGCTCGGTCGGGACGAGATCGGCGACGAATTGAAGAAGCTCGCCGACGAGATCCGAGACTATCTCGAGATCCTGAGCTCGCGTGCGCGCATCATGCAGATCATCGGTGAGGAATTCGCCGAGATCCGTGAGGCCTATGCCACGCCGCGCAAGACGCAGATCGTCGAGCATGACGCCGATTTCGACGTCGAGGATCTGATCCAGCGCGAGGACATGGTCGTCACCGTCTCGCATGCCGGCTACATCAAGCGCGTGCCGCTCTCCACCTATCGGGCGCAGCGGCGCGGCGGCAAGGGGCGCTCGGGCATGGCGACCCGCGAGGAGGATTTCGTCACGCGGCTCTTCGTGGCCAATACCCACACGCCGGTACTGTTTTTCTCATCACGCGGGCAGGTCTACAAGGAAAAAGTCTGGCGGCTGCCGCTTTCGGCGCCGAATGCCAAGGGCAAGGCGCTGGTCAACATGCTGCCGATCCATCAGGAGGAGCGCATCACCACGATCATGCCCCTGCCCGAGGACGAGGATTCCTGGGACAATTACGACGTGATGTTCGCGACCGCGCGCGGCAATGTCCGCCGCAACAAGCTGTCGGATTTCGTCAACGTCAACCGCGCCGGCAAGATCGCGATGAAGCTCGACGAGGGCGACGCCATCGTCGATGTGCAGGTCTGTTCGACCGATGACGACGTGCTCCTGACCACGTTGAAGGGGCAGTGCATCCGCTTCGCGGTGCCGGAAGTGCGCGTCTTCAAGGGGCGCGATTCTACCGGCGTGCGCGGCATCGCGCTGGGCCGGGACGACAAGGTGATTGCGCTCGCGATCCTGCGCCATGTCGATGCGACGGCGGAAGAACGCCAGGCCTATCTCAGGCACGCTTCGGCCATGCGCCGGGCCGCCGGTGCCGAGCTGGAGGAGGGCGCGGCCAATAGCGGCCCGCCCGCCGATGGCGAGGATGCCGCCGATATCGAGCTCGGCCAGGAGCGCTATGCCGAGATGGGCGCTGCCGAGCAATTCGTGCTGAGCCTGTCCGAAAACGGGTACGGCAAGCGCTCCTCGGCTTACGAGTATCGTGTCACCGGGCGCGGCGGCAAAGGGATTACCGGCATGGTCACCAATGACCGTAACGGCAAACTCGTCTCCGCCTTCCCCGTCGAGCAGCATGACCAGCTCATGCTGATCACCGATCGCGGCCAGACGATCCGCGTGCCGGTGGACGGAATCCGCATCGCCGGGCGCTCGACCCAGGGCGTCATCGTGTTCAACACCGCCGCTGACGAGCGGGTCGTCTCAGTCGAACATATCGAAGGCGAAACGGAAGCGGCCGTCGTCGATGACGAGGTCGATCTCGGCGAGACGCCGGAAACCGGAGCCGGTTCCGCAGAGGGCGGCGCGTCAGGCGAGACGCCGGATGCCGGGGATCCGGGGGGCGACGATTCTGCGGGAGACGATACCCGGGGAGACGATCCGGAGCGTTGAGCGGGTCAGCAGTCACGATCGGCGGCGATCGGCCAGACGGGCCGGTCGCCGTTTTCGTCCGGAAAACCACCATCGTCGGCGGATCGGCCCTTGGCCGGCGCAACCGGCCCTGCTACCAAGATCGCGATGGTGCCCGGTGCAAGCCGGGAGAATAGGGAAACCGGTGCGCGGATCGCCTCCTGCGAGACGATGTGCAATTCCGGTGCTGCCCCCGCAACTGTGAGCGGAGAGCGCCCCCTTCATGCCACTGCTTCCGGAAACGGGAGCGGGAAGGCGGAGAGGCGCGATGACCTGCGAGCCAGGAGACCTGCCATCGCCGATGCAACACCAGACCGGCGGGGTGTCCGGAGGAGGCCAAATGATCAAAGCGCGCTCACGCGTGTCATGCGTCTGGCAACCTGTGCCCCCTGCTTTCGCAGGCAGAGGGCCAAATGCAGCACGCAAATCCGCATTCTGAGAGCATGAGTCATGCATCGCGTCCGCTTTGCGACGGTCGTTGTCGTGCGTTCATGGCTGTGCAAGGTCCGATGCGGCGCCGGGCAGGATCATGAGTTGCCCGCCTCCCGCCGCCGCCCGGCTCGCTCTTGAGGCCGTCACCTGGGGGAACGGCATCCTGCATCCGGTCAGCCTGGATCTCGCTCCCGGCCGTGTCCTGGGCGTGCTCGGCGCGAATGGTGCCGGCAAATCCACGCTCCTGCGGCTGATCTACCGTTTCCACAAGCCGCAAGCCGGCCGCGTCCTGCTCGACGGGCAGGATATCCGGGCCATGCCCGCGCGCCGCGTGGCGCAGCGCGTGGCGGCGGTGCTTCAGGAGCAGCCGACGGATTTCGCGCTTACGGTCGTGGAGATCGTCGCGCTCGGGCGCGCGCCGCATCGGCGGGCGCTGGCAGGTCTCTCGGCGCAGGATTTGCATATCGTCGATCACGCGCTGGAGCGGCTTGATCTGCATGATTTCGCGCAGCGCCCCTTCGGCACGCTCTCCGGCGGTGAGCGCCAGCGGGTGATGGTGGCGCGGGCGCTGGCGCAGGAGCCGGGGCTTATCGTCCTCGACGAGCCGACCAACCATCTCGATATCCGCCACCAGCTCGAAGTGCTGCGGCTGGTGCGCGGGCTCGGCGCCACGGTCGTGGCCTCATTGCATGATCTCAACCTCGTCCACGGCTTCGCCGATGATCTGCTCGTCCTGGCCGATGGCCACCCGCTCGCCTTCGGGCCGGTGGAGGCGGTGCTCACCCCCGAGCTGATCGCGCGCGCCTTTCGTGTCGTGGCGACGCCGCGCGCATCGGCGGGTTTCGATTTCGCGCTGCCCACCGAGGCGCATTTCCAGGCAACCATGCCAACCATTCCGCAAAGGGAAAAATCGTCATGAACCGTGGCTGCCCGGCTGTTGCCGGCCTGCTCCTCGCCAATCTCGCTCTCGGCCTGCCGATCACGCCGGTAGAGGCGCATCCCGTCACCGTGCAGAGCTGCGACCGCGAGATCACGTTCGACGCGCCGCCGCAGCGTGCAGCCTCGAATGACGTCAATCTCACCGAGATGATGCTGGTGCTCGGCCTGACGGATTCGATGGTGGGCTATACCGGGATTTCCGGCTGGAACAAGCTCGATGAGACCATGCGCGAAGGCGTGGCGGAGCTTCCCGAACTCTCCGCGCGCTATCCCACCCGCGAGGTGCTGATCGGCGCCGATCTCGATTTCTGGTTCGCCGGCTGGAATTACGGCATGCGCGTGGGCGGCGAGGTCACGCCCGAGACGCTCGCCCCCTTCGGGATCACGGTCTACGAGCTCACCGAGAGCTGCATCCACATCATGGAGCGCGATCGCATCGCCATCGACGACATGTTCAACGACATCCGTAACCTCGGCGCCATTTTCGGCGTGGATGAGCGGGCCGAGGGGCTGATCGCCGGCTGGCAGGACGAACTTGACGCGATCGTGCAGGCAATTCCCGAAGGTGAGCCCCTGCGCGTCTTTGTCTATGACAGCGGCGAGGACACGCCCTTTACCGCCGGGCGCTATGCCATGCCGAGCGCGATGATCGCCGCCGCCGGCGGGCGCAACATCATGGATGATGTCGAGACCTCCTGGACGCGGGTGGCCTGGGAGCCGGTGGTCGCGCGCGATCCGCAAGTGATCATCATCGTCGATTACGGCGAGGTGACCGCTGAGGAGAAGATCGCTTTCCTGCGCGGCAATCCGGCGCTCGCAGAGTTGGATGCGGTGGTCAATGACCGCTTCGTGGTGCTCGATTACGTCGAGGCGACGCCCGGCCCGCGCAACATTGCGGCAATCCGCACCCTCGCCGAGGCCTTCCACGGCAGCGAAGGCTTGGCCACCGAACGCGCCCCGGAGTAAGCCGGATGCGCGCCACGCCCGACCCCGAGATCGCCGCGCCCGTCATCGCCGCGCAGGCGCAGGCGCAGGCGCCGCGCCGCACGCGCCCACTGCGCAAGGGGGTATGGGGGATCGGGATCGGTCTCCTGCTCCTGTCGCTCTCGGCGGCGGTGAGCCTCGGTGCTGTGGCGATCCCGATCGGCACCGTCTGGGGCGTCATCCTCGAGCGCATCGCCCCGGGCCTGATCACACCCGACTGGTCCGCCGGGCGCGCCGCCATCGTCTGGGATATCCGGCTGCCACGCGCCCTGCTCGCGGCTTTGGTGGGGGCGGGGCTCGCGCTTGTGGGCGCCGTTCTGCAGGCCGTGACGCGCAACCCGCTGGCCGATCCCCATCTTCTGGGGATCTCGTCCGGCGGGGCTTTCGGGGCGATCCTCGCGCTTTTGCATACGGGGATGTTTCTCGGGCTCGCGACCGTGCCGATCTTCGCCTTCATCGGTGCGCTGGCCGCGACGCTGCTGGTGCTCGCGCTCGCCAGCTTCGCCCGGGCGACCTCCGCCGACAGGCTGGTCCTGACCGGCGTCGCCGTCTCCTTCATCGTGATGGCGCTCGCCAATCTCCTGATCTTCATGGGTGATCCGCGCGCGGCGCATACGGTGGTCTTCTGGATGCTTGGGGGCTTGGGGCTCGCACAATGGGGCCATCTGATCTGGCCGGCGGTGATCCTGGCCGGCGCGGCTTTCTGGTTTCGCCTCGTCGCCGGCTCGCTCAACGCCATGACCATCGGTGACGAGACGGCGGCGACGCTCGGCATCCCGGTCGCCGCCTTCCGCCTCGCCGTCTTCGTCATCGCGGCTCTGGTGACCGGGGTGATGGTGGCGTTTTCCGGCGTGATCGGCTTCGTCGGCCTGATGATCCCGCATATCGTGCGGCTGATCGTCGGTGGCGACAATGCCCGCGTCCTCCCCGCCGCCATGCTCACCGGCGCCATCTTCCTGATCTGGGCCGATATCATCGCGCGCACCATCATGCGCCCCGAAGACATGCCGATCGGCATCGTTACCGGCCTGATCGGCGGAGCGTTCTTCGTCTGGCTGCTGCGCCGGCGGGCGCAGGGTGGGTGAGGTTCGTGGCGTAAACCTGATCTGCTTCGAACGCTTGTCGCGTCCGGGCCAGAACTCCTGTATGCTCGTCGCAAAGCATTGGAGAAGAAATGACATCTCGCCCGAATGACGTAACGTTGAGCAGCCTGCAAGAGACCCTTCCAGTCGAGTATGTTCGCATGGTGCTCAGCCAGCTTCACGATCGTGAGCGATCGCTGGGAGGCGCATCTGTGCGTGTCTGCCTGAATGCGGAATTCGAGCCACCCCATTATTGCATCGATTCCACCACGGATGCGGAGACGGGCGAGGGAACGAATTCGGCGTCATTCCACGGCAAAACGCACAAGCCACTGACCGCGCGCCAGGCTTGCGATGTCGTATGGGGAGCCGAGCGCATGACCTATCGTCAGGTTTCCGATCTGATCGGCGCAATGAGAAATTTCTCGAAGCCGAAGCCCGCCGCCGGTCGGAGATGAAGGCGGGGGCCTGTTCCTCCAAAGCGCGGCGGCCCCAAACCCGCACCCCGACCCTTGACTTTCGCCGCCGCCACCCGTAACGAGCAGGCTCGATTTCGTCGCAGAGCCGAAATGCGAGACGCCGACTGGTCCGCGAGGCCGGAGGTCCACGCCCGACAGCGCGTTGCGCCCTCGGGCGTGTTTTGCGTTACCGCATTGACGCTGTGCAGCCATTCAGGCGGGAAGGAAGCATCATGTTCGAAGGATTATCCGAACGCCTTTCCGGTATTCTCGGGGGGCTGACGCGGCGCGGCAAGCTGTCCGACCAGGATGTGCAGAATGCCCTGCGCGAGGTCCGCCGCGCCCTGCTCGAGGCGGATGTCGCGCTTGAAGTGGTGCGCTCCTTCACCGATCGCGTGCGCGAACGCGCCGTCGGCGCGGAAGTGGTCAAGTCGGTGACGCCCGGGCAGATGGTCGTCAAGATCGTCAACGACGCCCTCGTCGAGATGCTCGGCGCCGAGGCCGAGACGATCAATCTCAATGCCACGCCGCCGGTGCCGATCCTGATGGTCGGACTGCAGGGCTCGGGCAAGACCACGACGACCGCCAAGATCGCGCGTCGCCTCAAGGAGCGCGATAAAAAACGCGTGCTGATGGCCTCCCTTGATACCCGCCGCCCGGCGGCGATGGAGCAGCTCGCCGTGCTGGGCGGACAGGTCGAGGTCGATACGCTGCCCATCGTCACCGGCCAGAGCGCGCCGCAGATCGCGCGCCGCGCCATGGAGGCGGGGCGACTTGGCGGCTATGACGTGGTGATGCTCGACACGGCGGGCCGCGTCACCGTCGACGAGGCGCTGATGGACGAGGCGGCGGAGGTCGCGCGCACCGTTGATGCGCACGAAGTGCTTCTCGTCGCCGATGCGCTGACCGGTCAGGACGCGGTCAACACCGCGCGCGCCTTCGATGAGCGGATGGGGCTCACCGGCATCGTGCTCACCCGCATGGATGGCGATTCGCGCGGTGGCGCGGCGCTTTCGATGCGCGCGGTGACGGGCAAGCCGATCAAGCTGATCGGGACCGGCGAAAAGGTCGATGCGCTGGAGGAGTTCCACCCCTCGCGCGTGGCCAACCGCATTCTCGGCATGGGCGACATCGTCTCGCTGGTCGAGAAGGCGTCGGAATCGATCGACCAGGAAGAGGCCGTGCGCATCGCCGAGAAGATGCGCAAGGGGAAGTTCGATCTGGCCGATCTGCGCAACCAGCTTGCCCAGATGGAAAAACTCGGCGGCGTCGGCGGCCTGATGGGAATGATGCCCGGCATGGGCGCCATGAAGAAGCAGCTCGAAGGCGCCAATGTCGATGACAAGGTGATCAAGCGCCAATGCGCCATCATCGATTCGATGACGCCGAAGGAGCGCCGCAGCCCCGATATCCTCAAGGCCTCGCGCAAGAAGCGCATCGCCGCCGGCGCGGGCATGAAGGTCGAGGACGTCAACAAGCTTCTGAAGATGCACCGCCAGATGGCGGACATGATGAAGCAGATGGGCAAGAACAAGCGCGGCGGCATTGCCGGGGCGCTCGGCTCCATGTTCGGCCTCGGCGGTGGCGGCATGCCAGGCGGGATTCCGGGCGGCATGCCCGGCGGTATGCCGAATCCGAGCCCGGAAATGCTCGAACAGGTCAAGAAGCAGATGGGCGGGCAGTTGCCGCCCGGTATGGGCGGTGGTGGTATCCCGCCGATGCCGCCCGATCTCGGGGGCGGTAAAGGAGCCGGCAAGAAGGATACCCCGTCGCTTCCCGGCCTCGGTGGTGGCTCCGGCGGGCCGAAATTGCCCGGTCTCGGCTTGCCCTTCGGCGGAGGCAAGAAGAAGTGATCAACGCGGTTCCGGTTCTGGAGACGCCCCGTCTCACCCTGCGCGGCTGGCGCGAGACCGATTTCCCCGGTTTTGCGGCATTTTGCGCGGATGAGGCGACGCGGCGTTTCATTCCGGGCGCGGAAACCGGACCGAAGGCCTGGCAGCGCATGTGCGGCTTTGCCGGGCAATGGAGCCTGCGCGGTTATGGCTTCTGGGCGCTGGAGCGCAAGGATGACGGCGCTTTCGTCGGCTATGCCGGCTTCTTTCACCCGCCCGACTGGCCGGAGCCCGAGCTCGGCTGGGGAGCGGTTCCGGCCTATCGTGGTGCGGGCTTCGTGACCGAAGCGGCGCGGCGCATGCGCGCTTACGCTTATCAGAATCTGGGGTGGAAGACGCTGGTCAGCTTCATCCATCCCGAAAACCATCCCTCCGTGCAGGTCGCCCTTCGCCTCGGCGCGATCCATGAGCGGGATCACGAATTGCGGGACATGCGGCTCGGCGCCTGGCGCCATCCGTCCCCTGCGCAATGTCACGACTGAAACAACCGGAGTAACGACAATGGCCCTCAAGATTCGTCTCACCCGTGGCGGCGCCAAGAAGCGCCCGTATTATCGCATCATCGTCGCCGATTCGCGCTTCCCGCGCGATGGTCGCTTCATCGACCGGATCGGCGCCTATGACCCGATGAAGCCGAAGGATGCCGCCGATCGCGTCGTGCTTGATGTCGAGAAGGCGAAGGAATGGCTGGCCAAGGGTGCGCAGCCGACCGATCGCGTCGCCCGCTTCCTCGATCAGGCTGGCCTGATGAAGCGCGCGGCCCGCAACAATCCGGAAAAGGCCAAGCCCGGCAAGAAGGCCGAGGAGCGCGCCGCAGAGCGGGCCGAGAAGGCTGCCGCCGCCGCTGCGCCTGCCGAAGGTGAAGGCGCTGCCGCCGAGTGATCGGCGCGCATTCTGACCGGAAGGTGGCTGCGTGATGGGTGCCGGATCGAAACGGCGCGGATCGCGTCCCCCGGCGGGTGCATCCCGCCGGGCAGGGGATGTGCGCAGCGCTGCGCCTGCCGCTGCGCCCACCGTCCCCGCCCTGCCCGACGATGTCGTACGCATCGGCGAATGCGGGCGCGCGCACGGGCTGCATGGCGAGTTGCGGCTGAAATCCTTCACCGATGATCCGGCCATGCTGGCCCGCTACGAACCGCTCTTCGACGAGAGTGGCGCGCGGCGCGTGATCAAGGCCCTGCGCCCGGCGCCGGGCGGAGCCACGGACCTGTTCATCGCGCGCATCGCGGGTGTCGATGACCGCAATGCGGCCGAGGCACTTAACCGGCGCGGGCTCTACACCACCCGCGCGGCCCTCGCGACGCTCGACCCGCCCGAGGAAGACGAATTCCTGCTCGCCGATCTGATCGGCCTGAAGGCGGTAACGCCGCTGGGCGAGATACGCGGCACGGTGGTCGAGGTGCCCGATTACGGGGCCGGAACGTTGATCGGCATCGCCCCGGTCACCGATGCGAATGCGTCGGTGCGGGCCGGCGCGCGCGGCGATACCGTGCTTCTGCCCTTCACCAAAGCGTTTTTCCCCGAGATCGACATTGCCGGTGGTCGCATCCTGGTCGATGCGCCCGACGATGTCTTTGAAGCCGATTCCGGTGATTTGCCTCCTGACGAGGCGGAGTGAGCCTGATGTGGCGTGCCGATATCCTCACGCTCTATCCCGAGATGTTTCCCGGCCCGCTCGGCGCTTCGCTTTCCGGCGATGCGCTCGCACGCGGGCTCTGGTCGCTCACCACGCATCAGATCCGTGATCACGGGCGCGGGCGTCATCGCGCCGTTGACGACACCCCCGCCGGCGGCGGCCCCGGTATGGTGATCCGCGCGGATGTGCTCGGCGAGGCGCTCGATGCGGTGAGTGTCGCGGATGACCCGCGTCCGCGTCTGTACATGAGCCCGCGCGGGCGCCGGCTCGACCAGGGATTCGTGCGCGAACTCGCCGGCGGACCCGGGGCCGTCATGCTTTGCGGGCGCTTCGAGGGGATCGACGAGCGGGTGATCGCGGGGCGCGATCTGATCGAGGTCTCGATCGGCGATTACGTGCTCTCGGGTGGCGAACTCGCGGCGATGGTGATGCTCGATGCCTGCGTCCGACTCTTGCCGGGCGTCATGGGGGCGAGCGCGTCGGGCGAGGAGGAGAGCTTCGAATCGGGGTTGCTTGAATATCCGCATTATACCCGCCCCCGCGAATGGGAGGGGCGGGCGATCCCTGACATCCTGCTCTCAGGCGATCACGGCGCCATCGCGCGCTGGCGGCGCGAACAGGCGCTCAGGGTCACGCGCGAACGGCGCCCGGATCTGCGCGCCGCATCCGATGATCAGCCGGAATGAGGCAGTTTCGGGTCCCGGCTTGATCTGGCGCAAGGCGGGGCGGGCCGGGTGCGGGCAATCTGGTGGCGAAATCACTCGTCAGCTACGGGGCGCATCGTGACCAAGCTCGCCATTCTCGTTTTCATCTTCACCGCGCCGACTTTCGCCGGCATCTTCGTCATCGGCGTTCTGACGGTCGATATGGCGATGGCCAGCGCCATGCCGATCGTGCTTGCCGCGCTCGCCGGTGTCCTGCTCGCCGCCCCGGCGAGCTGGCTCATCGCGAAGGCGATCGTGAACGCGACGCGCCCGCCCAAGAACGAAAACGCCTGACGGGTCAGTCCGTCACGGTTGGCCCGTCCGGGATCGCCGCGCCGTAGAAGATCACGCTCGCGCCCAGTTGTGGACGGTCACCAAGATACGCTGCGATTTCCGTGAGCGTGCCGAAGCGCGCCTGAGTATCCGGCAGGCTCGCCTGTGTGGCGACGATGCAGGGGGTGTCCGGGGAGAGGCCCCGGGCGATCAGGGCCTCGACGAGCAGCGCGAAGGTGGCCTTGCCCATGAAGACGCAGGTCGTGGCGCCGGGATCGGCGAGCGCGGCGATGTCGAGATCGCGCGGCAATTGCCCGTCGACATCGTGGCCCGTGACGAATTGCAGGCGCCGCGCCACGCCGCGCTTGGTCAGCGAGAAGCCGAGTTCGGCGGCTGCCGCCGTCGCTGCGGTGACGCCGGGGACGATCTCGAAGGGGATTCCCGCTTCGCGGGCGGCGACGATCTCCTCATCGAGGCGCCCGAAAATCGTGGGATCGCCGGATTTCAGCCGCACCACCCGCTGCCCCATCTTCGCATGCGCCACCATCAGCCGGCTTACCTGCGACTGCCTGGGCGAGACCCGCCCCGCACGCTTGCCCACCGCGATCAGCTCGGTCTGGGCGCTGGCGTGCTTGAGCAGCGGCCCGGCGCCGAGATCGTCGAACAGGATCACATCGGCGGCCTCGATGCGTTTGACCGCACGGATGGTCAGGAGATCGGGATCGCCTGGGCCGGCGCCGATCATGGTGATGTGACCGCCCTTCGCGGGTGTCTCGGACATCGGCTTCAGGCTCCGTTACTATCCGCGTCGAGGGCGCTGATCAGGTGGAAGAAGGACCCGGTGACATGGCCGCGCCGGGAACCGGTTTCCGGTACGTCCTTGCCATTGGCGTCGACGACGCGCGCGAGCGGTTCATCAGGCTGTGCCAGGATGGTGGTATAGTGGAATTCGTGCCCGCGCAGGGCCGCGCCCGGCGCATGGCCGGGTATCGGCGCATGCAGGGTGGCGTGGCGGTAGCCCAGATGCATGGAGCGTTTGGCGAAGGAGGTTTCGAGCCCGATCAGCCCGGCCATTTCATGGCGCGCGCCATCGGCATCGATCAGCCCCGCACCCAGCGCCATGTAGCCGCCGCACTCGCCATGGACCGGGCGCGTGCGCGCGCATTCATGCAGGCCCTTGCGGAAGTTCTGCGCCTGGGCGAGCCGCCCGGCATGAAGTTCCGGATAGCCGCCGGGCAGCCAGACCACGTCGCAGGCCGGGTCGGGCGCCTCGTCGGCGAGCGGCGAGAACGGGATGATCTCGGCTCCCGCCGCGCGCCAGCGATCGAGCAGATGCGGATAGACGAAGCTGAAGGCTGCGTCGCGGGCGAGCGCGATGCGCTGACCGGGCGGAGTGACGGGTAAGGCGCGGGTTTCACATATGGAAAGCCGCGAGGGTGCCGCCAGCGCCGTGAGCGCGTCGAGATCGATATGGTCTTGCGCAAAATCCGCCAGTGCATCGAGCCGCGCGGCGAGATCGGCGGTATCGCCTGCCTGGACGAGGCCGAGATGGCGCTCGGGCAGGACGAGATCGGCGCGTTTGGGCATGGCACCGAGCACCGGGATGCCCGCCTTCTCCATGCCCTTGCGCAGCAGCATGTCGTGGCGCGGGCTCGCGACGCGGTTGAGGATGACGCCGGCCAGCGTGATATCGTCGCGGTAGACCCGGCAGCCCAGCGCGATGGCGGCGGCGGACTGGGCCTGGCCGGAGGCGTCGATCACGAGAATCACCGGCCATCCGGTCACGGCGGCGATATCGGCATTCGAGCCGTCGCCGGAAGCGCCGGGCTGCGCCACGCCGTCGAACAGGCCCATTGAGCCCTCGGCGATAGCGATATCCGAATCGCTCCCGCGTGCGAGCAGTTCCGCGAGCTGCGCCCGGGTGAAGGCCCAGCTGTCGAGATTGAAGGAGGGGCGCCGCGCCGCCGCGCTGTGGAAGGCGGGGTCGATATAGTCGGGCCCGCATTTGAAGGGCTGGACGTTGAGGCCGCGCCGGCTGAGCGCGCGCTGGATGCCGAGCGTCACCGTGGTCTTGCCCGAGCCCGAGCGCGGCGCGGCAATGATCAGGCCGCGCAGTGTCGGTGCCGGTGCCGGATTCGGCCTATCGCCCATTTGCATTTCTCCTGACAGAAACCTCGCACGGTCCTATAACGCATTTGATGGAGAAAACAGGCCCGAAGACCGAATTGCGTCGTGGATGGACCACGGGAAGCTGCGCCACCGCAGCCGCCCGGGCCGCCTTCCATGCGCTGCATTGCGGTGATTTTCCCGATCCCGTGACGATCGCCCTGCCCAGCGGCGACCGGGTGGCGTTCTCGCTCGCCATGCATGATCGCGGTGCGGGATTCGCGCGGGCAGGCATCGTCAAGGATGCCGGTGACGATCCGGATGCCACCCATGGGGCGCTGATCATCGCGAAGGTTACGGGCAACGCGCCGGGTGCGGGAATCGCCTGGCGTGCCGGGGAGGGGGTCGGCACGGTGACGCTGCCCGGCCTGCCGCTGCCGCCAGGCGAGCCGGCGATCAACCCGGTGCCGCGCGCCATGATCGCGCAGGCGATCGAGGAGGAAGCGCAGGCTCTGGGCGTGCCCGCCGATGCGGTGGTCGAGATCGCCATTCCCGATGGCGAGGCGATCGCGCGCAAGACCATGAATCCGCGTCTGGGGATTATCGGCGGTCTCTCGATTCTGGGCACGCGCGGCATCGTCATCCCGTTTTCCTGCGCCGCCTGGATTCACTCGATCCATCGCGGCGTCGATGTGGCCCGCGCCGCCGGGATCGACCATGTGGCGGGCGCCACCGGCAACACGTCTGAACGCGCCATCGCGGCGCTGGATGATCTGCCCGAGATCGCGCTGATGGATATGGGCGATTTCGTCGGCGGCATGCTGAAATACATCCGCAAACACCCGATCCCCCGCGTCACCATCGCCGGCGGTTTCGCCAAGATGGTCAAGCTCTCGCAGGGGCTGATCGATCTGCATTCGCGCTCTGGCAGCGTCGATCTCGTGCATCTCGCGCACCTCGCCGGGGAGGCGGGGGCCTCGGATGAACTCGTCGCGGCGATTCCGCAGATGAATTCCGCCCTCGAAGCGCTCCAGCGCGCGGATGCGGAGGGGGTGGATATTGCAGGCACGGTCGCGGCCCATGCGGTCAAGACCGCCGCGCGGCTGGTGCGCGATACCGATATTGGCGTCGATGTCGCGATCTTCGACCGCGAGGGAAAGCTACGCGCCCGCACCCCCGTCGTCAGTGCCGCCATCACCACCACCTGAGCGATAGCGCCGGTGATAGCCGGCATCGTAAAGCGCGCTGTCGCGGAAATCCGAGGCGCCGAGGACGCGCCCGACCACGATCAGTGCCGTGCGCTCCACCGGATCCTTCGCATGGATGGCGCTGATCGTCTCCAGCGTGCCGCGCAGGATGCGCTCGTCGGGCCAGGAGGCACGGTAGACGATGGCGACGGGGCAATCGGCGCGGTAATGCGGGATCAGGCGTTCGACCACGTCGTCGAGCACATGGATCGAGAGATGGATGGCGAGCGTCGCGCCGGTGGCGGCGAAGGCTTCCAGCTTCTCGGCCTCCGGCATGGCCGAGGCGCGCCCGGAGGTGCGGGTGAGGACAAGGCTCTGGGCGACTTCCGGGAGGGTGAATTCGCGGCCCAGAGCCGCTGCGGCTGCGGCGAAGGCGGGCACGCCCGGGGTGATCGTATAGGCAATGCCGCGCGCCTCCAGCCGGCGCAACTGCTCGCCCATGGCGCTCCAGACCGACATATCCCCCGAATGCAGCCGCGCGACATCGAGCCCGGCCTCATGCGCGCGGACATATTCCGCCTCGATCGCATCGAGATCCATCGGCGCGGTGTTGATCACCCGCGCCTCGGGCGGGCATAACGCGATGATCCCGGGCGGGACCAGCGAGCCGGCATAGAGACAGACCGGGCAGCGCGCCACGAGATCGCGCCCGCGCACGGTGATGAGATCCGGTGCGCCCGGCCCGGCCCCGATGAAATGCACGCTCATGGGAAATCCTTCTGCGTCGAATGCGCGAGCGCGACCGCCGCCGTGGCCATCCGGTCGGCGCCGATCATGCGGGGCACGATGAGCCGGGCTTCGCCCCATGGCGCGTATTGCGCCGCTGCGGCGAGTGCTGCCGCTTCGCACAGGCTCGCGCCGGCGGGCAGGCGGGTGACGCGCGTCTCGCGGGTGGTGACGTTTTGCGCCTGTGCGGCGAGTGCCGCAGCGTCGAGGACAAGGATGGTGAGGCCGTGCCGGGCGGCGAGGGTGCGCATGGCAGGGCTCTCGGCCTTGTCCGTCGCGCTCGCGAGAACGGGTGGCGGGCGCGCGCCGGGCGCTTTCGCCATGGCGGCAGCGATGGCCGCACCGAGCACGGCATCGAGGCTCTCAGGGCTCGCTTCTGCGCGAAAGCCGAGGCCGATGATGAAGGGGGAGGGCGTGTCCGTCATCGCCGGTAGCACCATTGCGTCACGGGCATCGCCGCGCGCCAGCCGCGCATCTCGCCCACCGGCGTGACGCGGGAGATGGCGATGCGGGTGAGATCGCCGCCCAGCCGCGCATGCAGATCGATGAGCAGCGCCTCGGTCTCCAGCGTCACCGCATTGATCACGAGCCGCCCGCCGGGTTTGAGCGCAGCGAGGGCCGCGTCGATCACGCCCTCGCGCGAGGCGCCGCCGCCGATGAAGATCGCATCGGGCGGCGCGAGACCTGCAAGCGCGTCAGGCGCGCGCCCGGCGCGGAAATCGACATGCGGCACGCCGAGCGCCAGCGCGTTCTGCACAGCCCGGTCCAGCCGGTCCGGGCGCGCCTCGATGCCGATGGCGCGGTTATGCGGATGGGCAAGGCACCATTCGATGGCGACGGATCCCGCGCCGGCGCCGATATCCCAGAGCAGTTCCCCGGGCCGGGGCGCGAGCGCGGACAGCGTCAGCGCGCGGATCTCGCGCTTGGTGAGCTGGCCGTCATTGGCGAAACAATCATCGGGCAGGCCCGGCGCGCGGGGGATCAGGGCTGCATCGGGACCGGCCTCGACAGTGATGGCGAGGGCGACCGGGGTGGCGATATCGTCGGGCAGGGTTTCATCCGCGTGCAGGCTGCGGATGCGCTCATGCGGGCCGCCGAGGCGTTCGAGCAGGGTCAGTCGCGAGGTGCCGCAGCCGGTCTCGCGCAGGAGTGCGGCGGCCTCGGTAATCGCTGCGCCGTCGCGCACCAGCACGATCAGCCGCGCGCCGTGATGCAGTTGCGGGCGCATCAGGCGGATTTGGCGGGCATGCAGCCCCAGCGTCACACATTCTTCGAGCCGCCAGCCGAGACGGGCGCAGGCGAGGGAGAAGGTTGCGGGGGCGGGGTGGATCGTGAGCGCGTCGATCGGCAGATGCTGCATCAGGCTGCCGCCGGCGCCGTGCCAGAACGGATCGCCGGAGGCAAGAATGGCGATGCGCAGGGCGGGCTCGGCCGCGCGCCGCGCAAGCAGTTCTTCAAGCGATTCGGCAAAGGGCGTGCCCCAGGCGAAGCGCTCCTTGCCGGCAAGCGCCGGGTCGGCATCGAGGAAGGTGAGATGGCGGGCGCCGCCGGCGATCAGATCGGCGTTTTCGAGCGCGGCCCGGCCCCCGGCCCCGAGCCCGGCGAGCCCGTCCTCGCCGATTCCGATCACGCTGATGCGCGGATGCGACGATGACGCTTGATCCGCAGCGTGATTGTCGGGCAAGTGGTCAGGCATGATTGCCTCCGAAAGACGCTCCGCGAAAACCCGCAATATCCTCCTGCTCGGCGGCACGGGGGAGGCCAGCGCGCTGGCGCAGGCGCTCGCCGCGCGTGTTGATCTGAGCGTCACGCTCTCCTATGCCGGGCGCGTGGCGCAGCCGAAAGCCCAGCCTGTGGCGATCCGCGTCGGCGGGTTCGGCGGTATTGCCGGCTTGCGCGATTATCTGCAAGCGCAGGCGATTGATGCGGTGATCGACGCGACGCATCCTTTCGCCGCGCAGATGAGCGCGAATGCCGTTGCGGCCTGCGCCGGGGCAGGCGTGCCGCTCGTCGCGCTGGAGCGTCCCGCATGGCAGGCAATGCCGGCGGATCGCTGGATCGATGTTGCCGATCTGGAGGGCGCGGCGGAATATCTTGCGCAAAGCGAGGCCACGCCGCGCAACGTCTTCCTCGCGATCGGCCGGCTGCATCTGCATCATTTCGCGCGCGCGCCGCAGCATCGCTACACGGTGCGGCTGATCGACGAGCCGGGGGAGGCGCTGCCGCTTCCGCAGGTCGCGGTGCTGATCGCGCGCGGGCCCTTCACGATGGAGGGCGACGCGGCGCTGATGCGCGAACGCGGGATCGAAATGATCGTCGCCAAGAATTCCGGCGGCGCCGGGGCGTTTGCCAAGATCGCGGCGGCCCGCAGCCTCGGCCTGCCTGTCATCATGATCGCACGTCCGGATATCCCCGCGCGGGCGCGCTGCGAGAGCGTCGCGCAGGTGATCGCATGGCTCGATCATGCCGCACCCTCCGGCGGCATCCCGGCCCAGCGCGGCGTGTAGACGATCGGGCGATCTGCGCCGCGCTCGATCAGACGCGTCAGGGAGGAGCCGACAATCACCACACTGCGCATATCCGCCTGTTCGGGCCTTGCTTGCCCGAGCGTGGTGATGGCGAAGCGCTCGTCGTCGCGGGTGACGTTGCGGGCGAAGACGATGATGGTATCAGGCCCGCATTCCTCGCGCAGGATCTCCAGGGTGCGGGCGAATTGCCAGGGGCGCGAGCGGGAGGAGGGGTTGTAGAAGGCCATGGCAAAATCGCCGCGCGCGGCATGGCGCAGGCGTTTCTCGACGAGTTCCCAGGGTTTGAGATTATCCGACAGGTTGATGGCGCAGAAATCATGCCCGAGCGGCGCACCGAGCCGCGCGGCGGCGGCGAGCATGGCGGTGATTCCGGGTATGACCGTGATCGCGACGCCCTCCCAGCGCGCCGGATCCGCCTCCAGCGCCTCGAAGATCGCCGCCGCCATGGCAAAGACGCCGGGATCGCCGGATGAAACCACGGCGACGCGCCGCCCCGCCGCCGCGAGATCGAGTGCATGGCGGGCGCGTTCGATCTCGACGCGGTTGTCGGAAGCATGGCGCTCCTGATCGGGCCGCAGCGGCACGCGCGCCACATAGGGGCCATAGCCGATGATATCCTGCGCCGCGCTCAGCGCGGCCTGCGCATCGGGCGTCACCGCCCCCTCCGCGCCGGGGCCGAGGCCGATGATGCTGACGTGACCTTTCTCACGCCCGCTCATGGTCGCCGTCCTTTCATGGCCGCCGTCCTTTCATGGCCGCCGCCCCTGGCCGTGGACGATGATCATCGAGAAATACGGCGCGTCGTCGGTTTCCTTTTGCGATAGCGGCATCACCTGCTGCTGCGGCATCGCCCCATAGGCGACATAGAAGGCGCGTTCAGCGAGCCCCGCGCGCTCGAGGGCGCGGCGCACCTTGGGGAGGTTGCGCCCGAGCTTCATCACCACGAGCGCATCGGCCTCGCGCATGCGTGCGACCAGGCTCTCCTCGTCGAGCGTGCCGGCGAGGACGCAGAGCACGTCGTCGCCATAGGTGATCGGCTGGCCCGTCGCCGTCCAGCAGGCGGACATGCCGGTAATGCCGGGCACCACCTCCACCGGGCAATGGCCGAGGAGGCGGGAATGCAGATGCATGAAGGAGCCGTAGAAGAAAGGATCGCCCTCGCAGAGCACGACCACGTTGCGCCCCGCGCGCACCATGGCGAGAAGCTTTTCGACGCAATCTTCATAGAACGCCTTCAGCGTTGCCGCGTAGGCCGGATCGTCGAGGGGGATTTCGGTGGTTACGGGGTATTCCATGGCGAATTCATGCACATCCGCCCGCAACAGCCCGTCGACGCTGGTGCGTGCGCGGCCCCTGCGCCCGCTCTTGCGAAAGTAGGCGATATCCGTGGCATTGCTGACGAGGCGATGTGCCTTGACGCTCATCAGATCCGGATCGCCGGGGCCGAGGCCGACGCCGTATATGGTGCCGGTCCCGCTCATTCGCGCTCACTCGCCAGCGCGTTGATCGCCGCGACCGTCACCGCCGAGCCGCCCCGGCGTCCGCGCACGATCAGGCCGGGGACCCGGCCATCCGCCATCAGCGCTTCCTTCGATTCCACCGCACCGACGAAGCCGACCGGGATGCCGATGATCGCGGCGGGGCGGGGTGTCGCGGGATCGTCGAGCATTTCGAGCAGCCGGAAAAGCGATGTCGGCGCGTTGCCGATGGCGATGACAGCGCCTTCGAGATGCGGGCGCCACAACTCCATCGCCGCCGCAGAGCGGGTCGTGCCCATCTGCGCGGCAAGATCGGGGACGCGGGGATCCTGCAGGGTGCAGATCACGGGGTTGTCGGCGGGGAGCCGCGCGCGGGTGACGCCCTCCGAGACCATGCGCGCATCGCACAGGATCGGCGCGCCTTCGCGCAGGGCCGCCTTGGCCGCTTTGGCGAAGCCGGGGGCGAAGATGATGTCGCCTGCGAGATCGACCATGCCGCTGGCATGGATCATCCGCACGGCGACCTTCTCCTCGTCGGCGTCGAAGCGCGTGAGATCCGCCTCGGCGCGGATGATGGCGAAGGAGCGCTCGTAGATCGCGGCGCCGTTCTTTTCGTATGCGTAGCCCATTCCCGTTCCCGTCATTGCCGCGTCGCGACATGCTTGCATTGCGCGATCAGCGCCGCGCGCGTGAGCGCCTGCGCAACCGGTTTATCGCTCACCTTGCCATCCTGCACCAGATCATGGCCCTGCGCGGTGCCGATCACCGTGAGTGCCGCCGGCGCGGAGCGCGCGCAACCCTTGCCGCAGCCGGAAACATGGAGCCCCCGATCGCGCATGGCGCGCGGCAGGGCCGCGGCGATTTCGCGGGCGAGCGAATGGGTTTCGATCATCCCGGAGGCGCAAGCCGGAGCGCCGGGGCAGGTATCGATGCCGGTGAGCGGGTCATCCGGATCGGTGATGAAACCGATCGCGGCGAGCGTCTCTGCCAGGGCGGGGTCGGCGCCGGGGAGCCAGAGCGCGCGCCAGGGGGTGAGGCGCGGCACGATACCGGTCCCGTCCAGATGGTCCGCGAGGCGATGCAGGGCCTGCGCATCGGTCTGGCCAAAAGGCAGGGCGGCGAGGAGGCCGCCGCTCGAAGCGCCGGGTCGCGGCGGCGCGCCGGCATCGGCGGTGCGCGCCGGGGCCAGATTGGCGAGCCCGGCATCGCGATACAGATCGCCGCCTTCGCCGCTTTCAATCAGCGCCTGCATGCGGTGGAAGCGCCCGGCCATAACCACGGGGTGGCGCGCGAAGGCGCGGGCCAGGGCCAGCGCGTGCGCAACAGCATCCGCCGTCGTGACCGCCACGGCCTCATCGCATGCCGCTGCCCGCAGACACAGCCCGCCATCCAACGCGCGTTCGATGCGGATATCGCCGGGTGTGGCGGCAAGGCGGCGGGGATTGCCGAGATCGATCAGGAAACCGAATTTCGCCGGCAGCGCCGCCAGCCCGGCATCCTCGCGCGCGGCTTCGACGAGCGCGCGCTCCAGCGCAAGGCCGGGATGGTCGGATGTGGCCAGCGGATCATGCACCACCTGCCGCGCGCTTTCCGCCGCCGCATCATCATCAACGAGGCCCTGCGCCTGCAGATCGGCGCGCAGCGAGGCCGCGTCATCCTCATCCGCGATGCCCCGGATCTGGAGCGCGGCGCGGCGGGTGATCTCGATGACGGCGTTGCCGTAGCGCACCGCGTCGTCGGCGATGCGGCGCAGATCTGTAACAGTGAGCCTGCCGCCGGGTGGGCGCAGACGCAGGATCAGCCCGTCTCCGGAGCGCATCGGGCGCCAGGCGCCGGGGCACCAGCCCTTGCGAGAGAAGCCCGTCGCTGGTGCAGGCGCGGTCATGAGGCAAGCCGCGTATCGTGCGCGTCGCCTTCAAGCTCGGGCACGTCCTGTGCCAGCGTGGCGATGACGCTGTTGCGCAGGGGCTTCCAGTAGCCGTATTCGCGCATCGCCTCGAACCGGTTGCGCATCTGGCGCAAGGCTTCCGGATTGGCGTTGGCGAGGAAGTCGCGCACGCTCTCGTCGCCGAGCGTCGCATCGAAATAGAGGTCGAAATGATGGCTCCCCACCACCTCGGCGAGGGCGGCGAAGCGGGCCATCTGGTCGAGCGTGGCGGCGATCTCCGCCGCGCCGCGATAGCCGTGGCGCATCTGGCCGGCGAGCCAGCGCGGATTACTCGCCCGCGCCCGCACCAGCCGCGCGATCTCCTCATGCGTGGCACGGATACGCGTCTGTTCGGGGCGGGTGGTGTCGAGATGATAGAGCGCGGGTGCGCCGCCTTCCTCCCCGCGCAGGCTGCGGGCAGCGGCGGCGAAACCGCCCTGGTGCTGGGCGTAGTCGGGCGCGCTCAGGAGGTCGCTTTCAGCCAGATCATGGGCATGCACATAGGCCGAGGCCTGCGCCACGCGGGCCTCGAGGCCAGCCTTGTCGTAACGTCCTGCCTTGTCTCCGCCATAGGCGAAGGCGGAGGCTGCGAGCCAGTCCTGCCCGGCCTTGTCGATCGTCTCGCGCGAAAAGTCCTGCGTGAGATGATCGACACCCGCGCCATAGCTGCCCGGTGCCGGGCCGAAGACATGGGCGGTGTCGGCAGCTTCCGCGTAATACGGGTTCTCGCCCTCGGGCTCGGCGCGTTTGCGCAGGGCGGCCACGGCCTGTTCGAACAGATCGGCAAGGCCGGGAAAGACGTCGCGGAACAGGCCGGATATGCGCAGTGTTACCGCGATGCGCGGTCGCCCGAGGATGGCGGGGGCGAGGATCTCGAAGCCGGAGATCCGGCTCGAGCCGTGATCCCAGACGGGTTGGGCCCCGATCAGCCGCATCGCCATGGCGAAATCCTCGCCGGCGGTGCGCATGGTGGCCGAGCCCCACAGATCGACCACGACGCCTTGCGGGTAATCGCCATGATCCTGCAAATGTCGCATGACCAGCGCCTCGGCCATGCGCGTGCCCTGTTCGACCGCCGCGCGGCTGGGCACGGCGCGCGGATCGACGGCGAAGAGATTGCGCCCGGTGGGCAGCACATCGCGGCGCCCGCGCCAGGGCGAGCCGGCGGGGCCGGGGGCGACGAAACGTCCGTCGAGCGCCGCGATCAGCGCCGCGCGCTCGCCCTGCGGGCAGGATGCGAGCGCATGTGGATCGAGAGCTTGCGGATCGAGCGCGCCTTCGTCTTCCGCGCGCGCCGGTTCGCCGAAGACGTGGAGCCCGTCGGTGAACTGGGTTTCCTTGATGTCGCAGACGAAGGCATCGACGCGCGCGATCACCTCCTGCTTGCAGGTCTCCGGCGTGATCTGGAGATCCTCGACGATCTGCGTCGCCTGCGCGGCGTCGATGATGGCATCGACGAGCCGGTCGCGGCGGCGCGGGTCGAGCCCGTCGGCGGTGGAATATTCGTCGAGCAGGCGCTCCAGCCCGTGCAGCGTCTCTGGCATGGCGCCGCTGCGCACGGGTGGCGTCATATGGCCGATAGTGAGCGCGCCGATGCGCCGCTTGGCCGTGGCGGCCTCGCCTGGATCGTTGACGATGAAGGGATAGATCACCGGTACCGCGCCGGTCAGCGCCTGCGGCCAGCATTCGGATCCGAGCGCCACGGCCTTGCCGGGCAGCCATTCCAGCGTCCCGTGTGCGCCGAGATGAATCAGCGCGTCGATGGCGCATGCCTGGCGCAGCCAGAGATAGAAGGCGATATAGGCGTGACGCGGGGCGCGGGCCAGATCGTGATATTCCTGCGCGCGATCAGCGCTGTTGCCGCGCTCGGGCTGGAGCGCGGTGATCATATGGCCGTGCTCAAGCGCCCGGAAATGGAAGGCGCCGTCGCGGCAATCGGGATCCTCCTCCGGCGCACCCCATTGCGCTTCGAGCGCGTCGCGCAGGCTCTGCGGCAGGGCAGCGAGCGCAGCGTGATAGGCTTCGAGCGGCCAGCTGATGCGCGATGTGCTCAGCGCGCCGACGAGGCCGTCGCCATCGGCAGGTGTCTCACCCGTGTCATAGTCGTGCTCGGCCAGGAGCCCGTAGAGGCCGACGGCGCTCGCCGGCGCATCGAGGCCGATCGCGTGGGCGTGCTGGTCCTCGCGTCCGGGATAGGTCGAGAGGATGAGGGCGAGACGACGCTGCTCGGGCGGCTTGCGGCGCAGATTGACCTGCGCATGCGCCTTGGCGGCAAGCGCGGCGATCTGGCCCGGATCGGCGCAATGGGCACGGCGTGCGAAGCCGAGATCAGGGTCACGCGCCTCCTGCTCCTTGAACGAGACGACGCCGGCGAAGATGCGGCCATCGACTTCCGGGAGCACCACATGCATGGCGAGATCCGCCGGCGAGAGCCCGCGTTCGGCCTCGCTCCAGGCCTTGCGGTCGGAATTGGCCAGCGCCACCTGCAGAACCGGCGCATCGGCGATGTCAAGCGGCGTGCCGCCTTGCGTATCCATGCGCGCGGAGAAGGCGGTGGCGTTGATGATCACGTCGGGTTCCAGCCGGGCGAGATGGCGGCGCAGCCAGCCGGCGGCATCGGGGGCCTTCAGGCTCGGCACGAAGATGCCGAAGGAATCGAAGCCGCGTTCCTCCAGGGCCGCGATCATCGCCTCGACCGGGCCGGTATCGGCGGCGGTGAGGAAGGAGCGGTAGAAGATCACCGGCGCGAGCGGGCGCGAACCGGCGCGCGGCAGGGCCAGCGGACAGACGATTCCGGTGCCGGGACGGAAGAAGCCGACCGGCGCCATCGCCTTCACGCCCATCACCGGATCCGCATAGAGCCCGCCGGCCAGCGCGAGCTGGGCGAGGGCTGCATGCGCCGCGCCCTGTCCGCCCTGGTCGCACAGATGCGCGATGCGCCGCAGGGTCGAGACCGGCAGGTTCGACGCCGCATCGAGCCGTTCATCCGGGCGACCGTCAGCCGGGATCACGGCGAGCGCGATGTTCTCGCGGGCGGCAAGCTTCTGGATCTGCTCGATCCCGTAGGGCCAGTAATCCACCCCGCCGAGGATGCGGATCAGGATCGCGCGCGCGCCCGACAGTGTGTTCTCGCAATAGGTATCGACGGAGAGCGGATGGATCAGCGATGCGATATTCGCAAGCCGCAGGCTCGGCATCCCCTCGCGCGCCGCCCGCCAGGCAGCGGCGAAGGCGCCGAGATCGCTGTCGGAGAAGGACAGAACGACGAGATCGGCCGGGCTCTGCCCCAGATCCCGGGGCGCGCCGGCTTCTTCGAGGCCATGGCTTTCGCGAAAGACGACATGCATCGCTGAAAACCCGCTCAGCCGTTGAGCACGGATTCGATGGCCGTGCGGTTGATGTGATCATGCTCGGCGATCACGACGAGCCGCGAGGCACGTTCTTCCTGCGGCGCCCAGGGGCGGTCGAACTGGGTGCGCACCCGCGCGCCGACACCCTGGACGAGGAGCCGCATCGGCTTGCCGGGCACCGCGACATAGCCCTTCACCCGCAGGATGTTCTGCTCGCGCGCGAGACGCTCGACGCGTGCCACGATCTCATCGGGCGAGAGCCCCTCCGGCAGGGAGACGATGATGCTCTCGAAATCCTCGTGATCATGCTCGTGATCATGATCGTCGTGATGCGAGGGCCGCGCCGCGAGATCGTCCTCCGCCGCCTTGCCGAGCCCGATCAGCACGCGCGGATCGAGCCTGGCCTCGCTGGCTTCGAGGATCGGCACCGGACGCGGCGCTTTCTTCTCGACGATGGCCCGGGCGCGCGCCATGGCATCTGCATCGACGAGATCGGCCTTGTTGAGAATGACGAGATCGGCGCAGGAAATCTGGTCTTCGAAAAGCTCGGAGAGCGGGGTCTCGTGATCGACACCCTCATCGGCGAGACGCTGGGCCTCCACCGCTTCGGGATTGGCCGCGAAACGCCCCGCAGCCACCGCCTCGGCATCGGCGACCGCAATGACCCCGTCGACGGTGATGCGCGAACGCAGATCCGGCCAGTCGAAGGCCTTGAGCAGGGGTTTTGGCAAAGCAAGGCCCGACGTCTCGATGACGATGTGATCGGGCTTTTGCGGCAGCTTCATCAGTGCTTCGATGGTGGGTACGAAATCATCGGCGACGGTGCAGCACAGGCAGCCATTGGCGAGTTCGAGGATCGAATCCGCCGGACAGTTCTCGTCGGCGCAGGATTTCAGGATGTCTCCGTCGACGCCGACATCGCCGAACTCATTGACGATCACGGCAAGCCGCAGGCCCTGCGGGTTTTGCATCAGATTGCGGATCAGCGTCGTCTTCCCCGAGCCGAGAAAGCCGGTGATGATGGTGACGGGCGTCTTGCTGACCGAAGGGGCGAAAGCGTTGCTCATGCAGATTGGTCCTCGCTGGCGCGGGCCGGGTTGGCGGCGGGCGCGGCGGAATGGGAAGATGAAAGCGGGAAGGGCGGGATCCGGGCGATCACCCCTTGCGGAAGATCTGCGGGCGCTCGCGCCAGGGCACGATACCGTCATCGGTGCCGGCATAGAGCGTGGCGCCGGCAATGATGTCGTCGATGCTCCCGACCGGATCGAGATCGCCATAGACATAGCTCCAGCGCATCGGGCTGGTCAGCCCCACGGTGCAGGCGCGCTTGCAGTTTGAGAGGCATTCGACGCCCCTGACCACGAAGGGGGCGTCATCCGGCAGGGCGGCGGCGAGATTGTCATGGAGGCGCGTCCCGGCGCGCGGCCCCTCCGTCTCGATGATCTGACCCTCGGCGTCGCGCTGCCGGCAGGTGAGGCAGACATGGAGGATCGGGCGCGTGTCTGGCTGATATGTCGTTTCAGGGGCGGCATCGGTGCCGCGCGTATCGTCCTGGCTCATGGTGTCGTGTCCAAACCTCGAAGGCCGGGTGAGCCCGGCATTCGCGTCCGGCAACGGACCTGCGCCCCGTCAGCCGATCATTTCCCCCGGTGCACCCCGCCCGGATCGATCATCAATGCAGGCGACGGCAGGTCTCCTGGCTCACGGGTCGTCGCCGCCAGCTCCTTCCCGGCCATGGGCCAGTGGTTCACGCTGGAAGCTCGCCGCTCACAGTTGCGGGGGCAGCTCCGGCACGGATATGGCGGGACGAGGCCCGCACATCCTTCCGGCATTCCCTTGAAAGCCGCGCCCGAAAGCGCGGCACCGTCGGCTTGTTCAATGGTCTAACGGAGCGCGGGGCGATGTCAACCGAGGGCTGCCCGCTCCGCGCCGCTTCGAAATGGCTCAGCTCTTCGTGTCGCCGTTGTGATCATGATCGTCGTCATGATCGTGGTCATCGGCTCCCACGGGCGCCTCGACGCCGACCTCGGCGGTGATCGCGCCGGCATTCGCGAATTCGAACACGATGTCGAAATGATCGCCTTCGCGCAGCACGCGCTGGACGTTGGGCAGGACCAGCGTGATGCCGCCCTGCTGGAAGCTGATGGTCTGGCCGGGGGCGATCTCGAGCGTCGGCGCCTCGACGACACGCAGGGCACCGTTCTCGAAGGCCGGGGCCTGAAGCCTGCCGTGACCTGTAAAGCGCGTGGTCGCGGCGATGAGTTCATCGCCCTCGAGGCCGGTATTGTCGATGGTCAGATAGACCTCGATCGCATCCGAGGTGGCGCTGGTGGCATGGGTCCACAGATGGCTGACGATGATCTCGCCGGACTGGTAGACATCCCCGCCGTCATGCGCCTTGACCGGGGTGACGATGCTGGTCGGCATGGCGAGCAGGAAAGCGGCGACGAGCGCCGTGAGGAACTTGTTCATCATTATTCTCCCACGAGGACTCCCGCCCTCGTCGATCAGGGTTGCTTCACGTCGGCAGGTCTCCTGGCTCTCGGGTCATCACCGCGATGTCCACCTTCCCGGTGCGCGGGGCACCAGTGGCTTTCGGACGGGCTCACCGATTACAGTTGCGGGAGCAGCACCGGTCTCGCACCGGTTTCCCTGTTGGGCCCGAAAGGGCGCCGACCACGGCAAGGGGCCACATGGAAAGGGGCGAGTCAATCGGGCGTCCCGCATGACGAGGCCGATCGCGCCTCTACCGGAATGGCGCGTGACGGACCAAATCCCTGTCAGATATCGAAGAACACGGTCTCGCGCGGGCCTTGCAAAAAAATCTCGAAACGGTATGCGCCCGGCGCCACTTCCTGCGCGATCAGCGTCGTGATGCGCGCGCGATGCTCGATTCGGGCGAGCACCGGATCGCCGGAGAGATCATCTTGTGGAAAATACATGCGCGTATGCAGGCCCAGATTGATGCCGCGCGCAACGATCCACAGGCTGACATGCGGCGCCATCAGCGTGCCACCCGGTCCCGAAACCGCGCCGGGGCGGATCGTCTCGAAGCGGAATTCGCCGGTCTGCGGATCGGCGGCGCAGCGCCCGAACCCGGTGAAGAACGGGTCCCCATTGCCGCGCGGATCGCCGCGCCCGGGATGGATGCCTTGCGCATCCGCCTGCCATATCTCGATGAGCGCGTCGCGCAGGGGCGCCTCCATCCCGTCATGCACGCAACCGGTGACGCTGATGCGCTCGCCGCGCGTCTCGTCGCTGATCATGATGGCGCCGAGATCCGCATGCGGCCAGTCGAGCCCGGCTGCCCGCGGGGTACAGCCGATATGGAGATACGGCCCCGCCGTCTGCGAGGGGGTCTGCTTCAGGTAATCGGGTCGATCATGCATCAGGAGCCCTCCGGACGGTTCTCGAAGAAGGTGGCGCGGCGCCCGCGCAGGACGATGTCGAAACGCCAGGCGATGGCGTCCATCGGCTGGGTGGCGCGCATGTCGAGCCGGGCCGTGAGCGAATTGATCGCCTGAGGGTCGGGGATGGTGTTGACGATCGGGCACAGGCCGATCAGCGGATCACCCGCAAAATACATCTGCGTGATCAGGCGCTGCGCGAAGGCGTGGCCGAAGACGGAGAAATGGATATGGGCGGGGCGCCAGTCATTGGCCCGGTTCGGCCAGGGATAGGGGCCGGGCTGGATGCTGCGGAAGGCATAGGCGCCCTGCTCGTCGCTGATGGTGCGCCCGCAGCCGCCGAAATCGGGATCGAGAGGCGCGAGGTAGCCGTCCCGCTTGTGGCGATAGCGCCCGCCGGCATTGGCCTGCCAGATTTCGATCAGCGCATCAGGCACCCCGCGCCCGTCCTCATCGAGGATACGGCCATGCACGATGATGCGCGGGCCGATCGCGCTGTAGCCGGAGCGGGCATGGTTCATGGTCAGATCCGCGTCATGCGGGCCGATGATCTCGTGACCGAAGACCGGGCCGGTGAGTTCCGACAGGGTCGCGGGGAGGGCGACGAGCGGCTTTTGCGGACTGCGCAACAGGCTCGACTTGTAAGCCGGCGTCAGGGCCGGCGGATGGCGGGAGGTATCGCGTTCGGTATAGCTCATGAATCCGCCTCCTGCGCATCCATCGCCGCGAAGATCTCTTTCGCGATCTTCAGTGCGTGGTTGGCGCGCGGCACCCCGGCATAAACCGCCACATGCATCAGCGCCTCGCGCACATCCTCGCGGCTCGCCCCGGTATTGCGCGTGGCACGCAGATGCAGGGCGAGCTCCTCGTCATTGCCCAGGCCAGCGAGCAGGGCGATCGTCACGAGCGAGCGCTCACGCGGCGTGAATTCCGGGCGCGTCCAGAGCATGCCCCAGGCGGAGCGGGTGATGAAATCCTGAAACGGTGCGTCGAAACCGGTCTTGCGCGCCTCGGCGCGATCCACATGCGCGTCGCCGAGCACCTTGCGCCGCACGCGCATGCCCTCATCGTGCAAATCACTCATTACGGCTCTCCCATGCGGCCCGCGATCTCCTGCGGTGATGCGACACCGGCTCGCGGGACATTGTTATTCGTCGCCTTGCGCGACAGATTAGGCGTGTCGGCTGCGCCTGTCATCGTTTCGATGCGTCATCGGACGCGGCGGCGGGTGCTTTCGCGGCGTGGCGCTTTGCGCTATGCGACGGTGGAGATCGAGGAGGGTGAGCGGTCATGGCGAGCGGCAGGTTGCGTCTGGGTGTGAATATCGATCACGTCGCCACGGTGCGTAACGCCCGTGGTGGCCCCCATCCCGATCCGGTGCGCGCGGCGCATCTGGCCATCGAGGCCGGGGCCGACGGCATCACGGCGCATCTGCGCGAGGATCGCCGGCACATCCGCGATACCGACATGGAGCGGCTGCGTGCAGAGATCGCCAGACCGCTCAATTTCGAAATGGCCGTGACCGACGAGATGGTCACGATCGCCACGCGCCTGCGCCCGCACGCCGCCTGTCTCGTGCCGGAAAAGCGTGAGGAACGCACGACCGAGGGCGGGCTCGATCTCGATGCGCGCCCTGACGCCTTGCGCGATGCGATCAAGGCGCTCGCGGATGCGGGTTGCCGCGTCTCGCTCTTCGTCGAACCGGAGGAGCGCGTCATGGATGCCGCCCGCGCGCTCGGCGCGCCGGTGGTCGAATTGCATACGGGACGTTATGCGGAACTCTGGCTCGCCGGCGACGACGCCGGTATCGCAAGCGAACGCGAACGGCTGCGCCGCGCGGCAGCGCATGGGGCTGCGATCGGGCTCGAAATGCATGCGGGCCATGGGCTCACCACGGAGAATGTCGGCCCGGTGGCGGCGATCGGGGAATTCGTCGAGCTCAATATCGGCCATTACCTGATCGGCGAGGCGATCTTCGGCGGGCTGCCCGAGGCGATCGGCGCCATGCGTGCGGCGATGGATGAAGCACGATCGGGGCAATCCGCATGATCGTCGGGATCGGCTCGGATCTGTGCGATATCCGGCGCGTCGAAGCCTCGATCGCGCGCCATGGCACCCGCTTCACGCATCGCGTCTTCACCGAGGGCGAGCGGGCGCGCTGCGAGGCGCGTGTCAATCCCGGCCCCTGCTATGCGCGCCGTTTCGCCGCGAAGGAAGCGGCGGTGAAGGCGCTCGGCACCGGCATTGCCGAGGGGGTGTTCTGGCGCGATATCGCGGTGGTCAACGATGCGGCGGGCCGCCCCACGCTGGAACTGACAGGCGGTGCGGCAGAGCGGCTCGCGGCGCTGATCCCGGAAGGCCATGAGGCGCATGTCCATGTCAGCCTCACGGACGAGCCGCCGATGGCGCAGGCCTTCGTGATCATCGAGGCGCTTGCGAAGAGGTGACGTGCCGGGCGCTCGTCATGGGCGCGGATGCTCCATGTAGAGGGCTTGCGGATCATAGCTTGCGAGTACCGCCGGCTGCGCGATTGGGCGGGTCGCGAATCCATGCCTTTGCCAAAAGCCGGTGGCGGGGCCGGTACTGATCAGTGCGATCACCGGGTAACGGGCGAAGGCTTCGCGCTTCAAGGTCGCGAGGATTGCCGCAGCATCGCCCTTGCCGCGCCGCTGGGGGGCGATGGCAAGGTCGTGGATATACAGGCAATCGGGATCATCGGGCAGTGCGCCAATCAGGCTATCGAGGGCGGGCGGGGCGCCACGGCGCCAGGGATGGGCCAGGAGGTAGCCATGAAGCTCGGCGCCGGCGGCTAGAACGCGGCACCATTGCGGGGCGAGGGCGCGGCGCTCGCGTGCGATCTCCGGGCGCTCCGGATAGGCCGGGTGGATCTGCTTCGAGAGAGTGAATACGGCTGGAAGATCGGCATGCGCCATCGGGCGCCATGCGTAGCGATTGCGCGCATCGGCCATGCTGGTCTCCCGCACCGAATCGATGCGCCGGGCCTCGCGGGCCCGGCGATATCACGGTTGCGATCAGAACGACTTGACGATCTCGTCGACCATCTTCTTGGCGTCGCCGAACAGCATCATGGTATTGTCGCGGAAGAACAGCTCGTTCTCGACGCCGGCATAGCCCGAACCCATGCCGCGCTTGATGAAAAGCACGGTCTTGGCCTTGTCCACATCGAGGATCGGCATGCCGAAGATCGGCGATTGCGGATCGGTCTTGGCGGCGGGGTTGGTCACGTCGTTGGCGCCGATCACGAAGGCGACATCGGCCTGGGCGAACTCGCCGTTGATATCCTCGAGCTCGAAGACTTCGTCGTAAGGCACGTTCGCCTCGGCCAGCAGCACGTTCATGTGACCGGGCATGCGGCCCGCCACCGGGTGGATGGCGTATTTGACCTCGACACCTTCCGCCTTCAGCAGATCCGCCATCTCCCGCAGGGTGTGCTGCGCCTGCGCCACCGCCATGCCGTAACCCGGCACGATGATGACCTTGGCGGAGTTCTTCATGATGAAGGCCGCATCATCCGCCGATCCCTTCTTGACGGGCCGCGTTTCGACGCCGCCCGCTGCCGCTGCCTCGCTCTCGCCGCCGAAGCCACCGAGAATCACCGAGATGAAGGAGCGGTTCATGCCCTTGCACATGATATACGAGAGGATCGCGCCCGACGAGCCGACCAGCGCGCCGGTGATGATCAGCGCCAGGTTGCCCAGCGTAAAGCCGATACCCGCCGCAGCCCAGCCGGAATAGGAGTTGAGCATCGAGACGACGACCGGCATGTCGGCACCGCCGATCGGGATGATCAGCAGCACACCCAGCGCCAGCGCGACGAGGACGATCAGCCAGAAGGCGACGGCGCTCTCGGTGGCGATGAAGATCGCGAGCAACAGCACCATGGCGATGCCGAGGCCGAGATTGATCGCATGGCGCGCCGGCAGCATGATCGGCTTGCCGGACATGCGACCATCGAGCTTGAGGAATGCGATGACCGAACCGGTGAAAGTAAGCGCACCGATGGCGCAGCCGAGCCCCATCTCGAACAGGGTGACACCGGAAATGCTCCCGGGTGCCCCGAGATCGAAGGCCTGCGGTGCATAGAGCGCGGCCGCCGCGACGAGCACCGCGGCCATGCCGACCAGCGAATGGAAGGCGGCGACGAGTTGCGGCATCGCCGTCATCGGCACGCGCCGGGCGATCACCGCACCGATGCCGCCACCGATGGCGATCCCGATGATGACCAGCAGCCAGCCACCGAGAGAGGGATTGGCATAGACCAGCGTCGTGGCCACAGCCAGCCCCATGCCGACCATGCCGTAGACATTGCCCTGGCGAGAGGTGGTCGGATGCGACAGGCCGCGCAGCGCCAGAATGAAAAGGACGCCCGAGACGAGGTAAAGCAGGTTTGCGATATTGGCGCTCATCCCGTCAGCCCTTCTTCTTGTACATGGCGAGCATGCGCTGGGTGACGAGGAAGCCGCCGAAGATGTTCACGGAGGCCATGACGAGGGCGAGGAAGCCGAAGACCTGTGCGCCCCAGCCGGCCCCGCTATCGGTCATCGCGGCAGCGGCGGGCATGCCCACGGCGAGCAGTGCGCCGACCACGATCACCGAGGAAATCGCGTTGGTCACCGACATCAGCGGCGTGTGCAAAGCGGGCGTCACCGCCCAGACCACGTAATAGCCGACGAAAATGGCGAGCACGAAGATCGCGATGCGAAACACCGTCGGATCGACGCCGCCACCCGTGGCCACCGTCGCGGCAGCCGCCAGCGAATCGGCATAGCCTTGCGCCGCATCCGCCGCCTCGCGAGCGACTTCCGCCGCCGCCTGTGCGCGTTCGAGCGCCTGTTCGGGAGTGAGGTCCGTCATCGTTTCCCCCCTCTGTCCTTATGCTGCCGCGCTCACGCGTCCGGCTTGAAATTGGGATGGACGATCGCGCCGTCACGGGTGAGGAGCGTCGCCTTGACGAGCTCGTCCTCCCAGTTCACGGCAATCGCCTTGGCCTCCTTGTCGATCAGCGTCTCGACGAAGGCATAGAGGTTCTTGGCGTAGAGCGACGAAGCGCTCGCGGCGAGGCGACCGGGCATGTTGAGATGGCCGACGATCTTGACGCCCTGGTGCTCGATCACGTCACCCGGCTCGGACAATTCGCAATTGCCGCCGCGCTCGACCGCGAGATCGACGATCACCGAACCGGGTTTCATGGATTCGACCATGGCGCGATCAATCAGGACCGGCGCAGGCCGACCCGGGATCAGCGCGGTGGTGATCACGAGATCCTGCTTGGCGATGTGGGCGGCGACGAGCTCGGCCTGCTTGGCCTTGTATTCCGCCGACATTTCCTTGGCATAACCGCCTGCCGTCTCGGCTTGTCTGAACTCCTCGTCCTCGACGGCGATGAACTTGGCGCCGAGACTCTCGACCTGTTCCTTCACCGCAGGGCGCACATCGGTCGCGGAGACGACGGCGCCAAGGCGGCGTGCCGTGGCGATCGCCTGCAGACCGGCGACGCCGGCCCCCATGACGAAGGCGCGCGCAGCGGGAATGGTGCCGGCTGCGGTCATCATCATCGGCATGGCGCGGCCATATTCCGCCGCGGCGTCGATCACGGCGCGATAGCCGGCGAGATTGGCCTGGCTGGAAAGCACGTCCATGACCTGCGCGCGGGTGATGCGCGGCATCAGCTCCATGGCGAAACCGGCAATGTTGCGCCCGGCCATCTCGGCCAGCGCATCCTGCGCGCCATACGGGTCCATGATGGCGACGACGATGGCGCCTTCCTTGATGACCTCGATCACGGCGCTTTCCGGGCGGCGCACGACAAGCACGATATCCGCACCATCAGCCGCCGTGCCGGGGCTCGCCGCAATCGTCGCGCCGACCGCCTCGTAATCGGCATCCGTGACGCCGGAAGTCAGGCCCGCTCCGGCCTGAACGACGACATCCGCGCCGAGCGCCTTGAACTTCTTCACCGTGTCCGGTGTCGCGGCAACCCGGCTCTCGTTCGCCTCGGTTTCCGTGAGTACGGCGATACGCATGCAATACCCCCCTCGCATTGAGCCGGGACCGGCAGGCAGCGTCACGTCCGATGCCGGTGAGGCGTGCACGTCCTGCTGTCGGTGCCGCTACCGGATCTGCGTTACGCGCCCCATCCCCTCTGCCGCCGCTGGCGGAGACCGCCCCGCGACATTCGCAACAGGCACCGTTTCCCGATGCTCTTCATCATCTTCCCACACCCGATTCGCCCGCTCGTCCTGCTCCGCCCCATATGGCGCACCCCTGCCAGGATGCAAGACGATGCGAATGGAGCGGCCGGCGTTCAGATCACCAGAAAATGAAGAATCATGAGCCCGAACACGGCTGCCGGCGCCTTCCAGGCAACCGTGCGCGATACGGCGCCGATGGCCCCGGCCACACTCGAGAGCACGACATAGACGATCGCGGCGACCCAGGCGCCCTTGATCCCGCCCAGGGCGAGCGCGAGCACCCAGCACAAAACGACGAGCGTGGACAGAGTGGTGAATTCCACGAACCCGTCATAGGTTTTCTCGTGGATTTCCCCATCCATCTCGGGCCTGTATTCCTCCGTCGGACGACGGTTCGTATCCGCCATGGCAGCCATGTCCTGTTTTTCCTACTGAAACTGTCCATCGGCTTTAGCCCAACCGGGCGCGTCTCGCAATCCATTGATGCAGCGCAAGTGTGGCTTTCGACAGGATAGATCGCAAATCCCGGTTCGGTGTGTCACGCCGGCATGGGCTCCAGGCCCGCGCGCGCAAGTGCCGCGTTCTGCCGCTGCGCGAGGGCTTCGATGTCGAAACGGGCGATTTCTTCTTCGAACAGCTGATGATAATTCAGTTCCGCGCGCAGATGCAGATAGACCGCGCCCAGCCCGATTGCGGCGCGATCCATGAAGACGAATTCGCGCGGCACCGTCACGGGGCCCTTCTCCTTGAGCGCCCGGTGCACCTCGAAGGCCTGCCGGCGCCCGTATTCGCCTGGTTTCACGCCATCGGCGATGGTACGGACGCGATCCTCGAGCAGTGGACCGTAGATGAAGCGCGCCCAGATATTGAGAATGTCGATCAGCTCGTTGGTCAGCCCCTTGAAGCCCCAGGTCTCGTAGGCATGCACCGTGCGCTCGCGGTCATCATGCTGGAGCCCGCGATAGAGATCGACGACGCCACTGACGAATTTCGGCGGGAAGATGCGGATACAGCCGTAATCGAGCAGATTGATGCCCATCGGTTCGCCGGCTTCCTCGAACACCGTGTAATTTCCGAGATGCGGATCGCCATGGATCACTGCCGCATGGCTGAACGGGTGCCACCAGGCCTTGAACATGGCGATGGCGAGACGGTTGCGGATCTCGACCGGATGCTCCTTGTATTCGAGAATGCGCTTGCCCTCGAGCCAGCCCAGGCTCAGCAGGCGCTTTGTGGAAAGATCGAGATGCACTGACGGTACACGCACGGCATCGACGCCCCGGAGGGCGTCGTCATAGAGCGCGACATGCCTGGCTTCGCGGGCGTAATCGAGTTCCTCGCGCACCCGCTCGCCGATTTCCGTGGCGATCTCGCGGGTGTCGATGGCCGGGTCCATGCGCCGGTGGATGGCAAAGACCATGCCGAGCTGGCGCAGATCCGCCTCGACGGCGGATTGCATGTCGGGATATTGCAGCTTGCAGGCCAGCGGCTCGCCGTCCTTCGTGGTGGCGCGATGCACCTGGCCGAGAGAGGCTGCGGCGGCGGGCTTGAGGTCGAATTCGCCGAAGCGTTCGCGCCATCCCGCGCCGAGCTCCGTCTGCATGCGGCGCTTGACGAAGGCGGCGCCCATGGGCGGGGCTTCCGATTGCAGCTTTTGCAATTCCGCCGCGTATTCCGGCGGCACCGCTTCCGGGATGGTGGCGAGCAGCTGCGCCACCTTCATGATCGGCCCCTTGAGGCCGCCCAGCGCCTGGGCGAGAGCCGCGGCGTTTTCCGGATTGGCCTGCCCCCTGGTCCCGAACAGGCGCGATCCTGCGGCACGCGCAGCGACCGCGCCGACATTGGCACCCACGCGGGCATAGCGGCTCGCGCGTGCTGAAAAACGGTTTGCTTCGCGATCACGCGTGCTCATGCGGCGGCCTCCGGCGCGGTTCTGGAACGGTCTCCATCAGATAGCGTCAGGCGGCCACATGAGAAGGGGAGGCGTCACTGCGCGGCGGGGGCCTGCGCTTCCGGGCCATCCTGCGCCGCCTCCGCATCCGGCGGTAACACGAAGACCTGGCCCGGATAGATCAGGTCCGGATTGCGGATCTGATCCTGATTGGCTTCGAAGATCTCGGTATAACGGATGCCGCGCCCATAGACCTGCCGGCTGATGCGCCACAGACTGTCGCCGCGCTCGACCGAGGCGGTGGACAATTCCGGAACGACCACCGTCGCTTCGGGGCGCTCCGCGACGGTTGCCGGCGCCTCGGGAGGCGATTCGGCTTCGGTGGCGGTGCCAGGCAACGCGTCGGCGGATTCGGCCTGGCGTTGCGGCTCGCGCGCCGCGCTGTCCTGAGCCTCGGCGATTTCAGCCTCTGTTGCCTCGGGCGCGGTTGACGGGGATCCGGCCTGCTCGGCCTCGCCAGCCTGCACGGCTGGAGGCGTCGGCGCGCGTGCTTCTGCAGCGGGAGCCGGTTGCGGCTCCGGCTGCGCCGCCGCCACCGCTTCGGGGAAGGTGAATCCGACCTCGGCGCGTGACAGCACCGTGCCGGTCTCCGGATCGACGTCGTCGAGCCGCACCTGATAGCGCCCGGCCCGCACACCGCGCCTGATGGCGAAGGAAACGCCACCGGCGTCATCGGCCTCGGCGCGAGCGACCAGGGTATCGTTCAGATAGAGCCGGATCGCCGCCTGCGCATCAGCCTCGCCGGAGACGAAGAGCCCGCCCCCGGTCTCGGCCTCGACGGCGACGATGCGCACCCCGGGACGCGCAGCGACGGGCTGCGCCGTATTATCGGCGTCCGGATCGATTGCGGCGACCGTCGTCTCTGTTTCGTCGGTCGCCATTGCGTCGCTTTCGGGCATGGCCGTCTCTGCAGTACCGGGCTCGCGCGGCATTTGCTGTGCGACATCCGCCCCGGAGGCATCGCTTTCTTCGGGCGACCCGGCAACGTCATCGGGCTCGACCGCGTCGCGGGTCGCGCGCACTTCCGCCGGTGCTTCGGAGGACGTCGTTTCCTGCACGGCGACCTCTGCAACCTGCGCCGGTTCGGGACGCGATAGCACTTCGGTGGGACGCCCGGGCGCCGTGAGCGCCACCATCGGCATCTGCAAGCGATCGGCATCGACGATGATGGTGACGCTTTCGCGCGACATCAGCACATTGCCGTCCGCATCGGTGGCGCGCAGCGCGACATCGCTGGTGCCGACCGGAAACGGCTCGGGAATGAAGACGAAGGCGCCTGACGGGCCGGCATAGGTCTCGTCGTAAACCTCGCCGTCGCGCAGCAACGCCACCTCGCCCTGCGGCGCATCCCGCCCGGCAATGACGGCCTCGCCCGTGGGCTCGACGCGGACCGTATCGAAGGCCGGCAGGCGCGGTTGCCCGTTTTCCGGCTCCGCTTCCGGCGCCGGAGCGGCGGGATCGCCGAGGGCGGTGACATTCTCCTCGATCGGTGTTTCGATCTGCGCGGTGCCGGCATCGCTTTGCGAGACAGCGTCTTGTGGCACGCCTTCAATGCCGTCGCGAGTGGCTTGCGCATCGGTCTCACCTGTCGCCCGCGCCCGGTCAGCGGGCTCGTTGGATGGTCCCGGTTCGATCGCTTCCCGCTCCGCCTCGACCTGCGCCGTCTGGTCCGCAGGCGCCCGCACCTCGGCCTGCGACGGCGCGGCATCCTGCCTGGTCACAGATTCCCGTTGCGCGACGGGCGCGCTACGCTCATCCTCGCTCATGACATACCAGAGCCCGCCCGCTGCACCGGCAGTGGCGATGAGCCCGGCGAAGAAGACGGTACGAGACAGACCAAAGATCACGGCGCGGTCTCCAATGCGGTTGCGCCAATCCGTTGCGGCGCAAAAATACGCGTAGACGGCAAGGGTTTACACGGTTCGGCAAGGCCTGAAAACGGCTAAATGCAATGGTTGGGCCAAACTTGGGACAAAAACGGACGAAATGATGAATACCATCCGCTCCATCTGTGTTTATTGCGGCTCCGGTTCCGGCAGCGATCCGGCCTTTGCCGAGGCGGCGAAGGCGCTCGGGCGCGCCATGGCTGCGGAAAATATCGGCCTCGTCTATGGCGGCGGTGCCGTCGGGCTTATGGGGACGGTCGCCCGCGCGGTACTCGATCACGGCGGCCATGTCACGGGAATCATTCCCGATTTCCTCATGGACAAGGAGCGCACGCTTTCCGGCGTTCAGGATACCATCGTCGTCTCCGACATGCATACCCGCAAGCAGATGATGTTCGAGAAAGCCGATGCCTTCGTTGCCCTGCCCGGCGGGATCGGCACGCTGGAAGAACTGGTCGAACAGATGACCTGGGCCCAGCTCGGTCGCCACCGCAAGCCGATCCTGATGCTCTCGGTCGCCGATTTCTACAAGCCGCTGCTGGTTCTGCTCGCCCATATGCGCCAGAGCGGCTTCATCCGTGCAGGAATGGAGCTGAATTATCTCGTGGCCGAGCGCCCGGAAGACGTGATCGGCATGCTGCGCGATGCCGCCCGCCGGCGTGGTGAGGGCGATGCGCATGACGAATCGCTGATCGAGAGCCGGTTCTGAGAGAGGCAAGGACCAGCCGCGCGAGGGCGCGGGCGCGGGGGGCGAGCCCGTATCAAGCCGCTTGCCTTCCCCGCCGCCCCCGGCTAACCCTTCCTCAAGCATTGCCGGTGCAGATTCGGATCTGGCACACGCGGACGTGGCGGAACTGGTAGACGCAAGGGACTTAAAATCCCTCGACTTCGGTCATGCGGGTTCGATTCCCGCCGTCCGCACCAACGCTCCCGATGATCGCCAGATCAGTTGCTGGGCAATTCCGAGGCGCCGCCATGGGCCGCCGACCATTTTGCCGGCTCGTTGAGGAAAGTCTCGACTTCGCTGAGCGTATTGACGTCGAAATATTCCATCGTGCGCGCCACGCGCAGAACGTCCCACCAGGTGGCCAACGCATGCATGGCGACACCGTTCTCGCGCAGCATGTCCTTGGTCTGCGGGAAAATGTCATAGTGGAAGACCACGAAGGCGTGCTCGACGATCAGGCCACTCTTGCGCATGGCATCGACGAACTTGATCTTGGAGCGCCCGTCCGTGGTGAGGTCTTCCACCAGCAGCACGCGTGAGCCCTCGATGTAATGGCCCTCGATCTGGGCGTCGCGCCCGAAACCCTTCGGCTTCTTGCGCACATATTGCATCGGCATCGACAGACGGTCGGCGATCCAGGCGGCGAAGGGGATACCCGCCGTCTCGCCACCAGCGATCGCGTCGAGTGTCTCGAAACCGACCTCGCGCAGGATCACGGAAGCGGCGAAATCCATCAGCGTGTTGCGCACGCGGGGAAACGAGATCAGCTTGCGGCAATCGATATAGACCGGGCTCGCCCAGCCGGAGGTGAAGCGGAACGGCTCATCCGCGCGAAAATGCACGGCCTCCACTTCCAGCAGCATCTTGGCGGTCATGTCGGCGATCAGGGTCCGGTCGGGAAAGCTGGTCATGGGGCACCTCGTCTGGCGGCAACGCGCATTTGCCGTTCCTGTGGCAGATGGCGGAGATCAAGGCAAGTCGCAAGCAGAAGGCAAGCCGCAAGCTGTGGGTAAACGACTCAGGCCGCCTCGCTCGTGCCGACGATGATCTGGCGGGCCTGGGCGGGCGTCAGCGGCTCACCGAAGAGATAGCCCTGTGCGTAATCGCAGCCGAGCTGTGAAAGCTCGACGGCATCCGACTCGGTCTCGACCAGATCCGCGACGACTTCGAGCCCGAGATCCTGCGCCATGCGGATGACCGGCGAGAGCAGGGCCGAGCGCTCGCCCGAGGGCCGCTCGCGCATGAGGCTGCGATCAAGCCGCATCATTTCGAGCGGCAGGCGCTCGAGATAGGCGAGCGCGCAATAGCCGGCGCCGAACCCGTCCAGCGTCATGCCGGCGCCGAGATCGCGCAGACGCAGGAAGAGCTGCGCGGCATATTCCGGATTCTCCATCACCATGCGCTCCGGAAAGGCGAGACGCAGGCTGCGCGGCGCGACGCGCGCGCGGGAGAGCACGTTCTTTACGTCCGAAAGCAGTTCGTGGCGCATCAATTCCGGCGACAGGATCGGCGTGTTGACGAAGATGGGCGGATCGACATCCAGGGCCCCCTGCCAGAAATTCAACTCCTCGGCCGCCCGTTCCATGGCGAAAGCGACGAGGTCGCCCGCTGCTCCACTTTCCTGCGCGATCGCGGCGAAGACGTCATCGGCGATGCGCCCACGCTTGGGGTGATCCCAGCGCAGAACCGTCTCGAACCCGGCGATGGTGCGGTCATCGAGCCGCACGATGGGCTGGAACAGGGCGCGGATCTCGTTCTGCTCCAGCGCCCGAGCGAGATCGGCGGCGAGCGGCAGATCCTCTGTCTGCACGCTGCGCAGGGTGGGGCGATAGACATGGGTACGGTCGCCGCCCAGGCGCTTGGCCTCGGTCATGGCGAGATCGGCATTGTCGAGCATGGCATCGGGCTTCAGCGTCTGGGCGTCATAAAGCGCGACGCCGATCGAGGCGGTGAAGAAGATCTCGCGTTCGGCATAGGTGACGGGTGTGGCGAGGCTGCGCCGGACGGCATCGGCGAAGCCCATGATGCGATCGGGATCGCGCTCGCTGAGCAGGATCACGCCGAAGCGGTCGCCATTGAGGCGCGCGAGGGTGTCCTGCGGGCGCAGCAGCCGCGACAGGCGCCGCGACAATGTGAGCAGGATGGCATCGCCGGCGGAGAGTCCCGCTTCCTCGTTGACCTGCTTGAAGCGATCAATGTCGATGACGATCACCGTCGGCGAATGCCGCGCATCCTGCGAGGCCAGGATGAGGGCGGCACGCAGGCGATCATCAAAGAGGCATCTGTTGGGCAGGCCGGTGAGATTGTCGTGCACCGCATCATGCAACAGCCGCTCCTGGGCGGTGCGTGTATCGGTCACGTCGGCGATGGTGCCGACCACGCGGATCACCTCGCCGTCACTGCCGATGACCGGGCGTGCACGCAGGCGCAGCCAGTGATAGGGCCCCTGCCCCGAGCGCAGACGAAATTCCTGCGAGATGCGACCGCGTTTCTGCTCGATCACCGCATCGAGCGCGGTGCGGTAGCGATCCCGGTCGAAGGGATGGACCAGGTCGAGCCAGTTCGCCACCGATCCCTGCAACGCACCGCGCCTGAGCGAAAGCTGGTCCTCGATCTCGGGGCTGACGAAGACGCGGTCGGACAGCACGTCCCAGTCGAAGACGATATCGCCGGCGCCGGAGAGCGCCAGCGCCCGCCGCTCCGAATCACTCACCAGCCCCTGCGCGAAGGCGCCGCCGGCAAAGGCGTGCTGCATCACGGTGAAGCCGATCAGCATGACGATCAGGACCAGTCCGCCGATCAGCGCCTGCGAGACGAGATCCCCGGTGAGATAGCCCGTCACGGTAAAGCCGGCCGCCGTGACCCAGGCGATCAGCAGGAGCCAGGTCGGGATCAGCATCACCGCCCGGTCATAGCCGAGTGTGGCGAGATGCAGCACCAGCAGGAAACCGATCCCGGCAACGGCCGCGATCGAGACCCGCGCCACCCCCGCCGCGACAGGCGGATCGATCACGGCGAGACCGACAAGCGCGGCGAGGAAGGCGAGCCAGAAAAGCGTGACGTAGCCGTAGCGGACATGCCATCGGTTGAGATTGAGATAGGCGAAGAGGAAGACGAGCAAGGTCGCGGCGAGGATCGCCTCGGCGGCGGCGCGGTAGATCCGCTCGGCCGGCTCCTCCACGGGAAAGACGCGCTGGAAGAAGCCGAAATCGATTCCCGCATAGGCCAGCACCGCCCAGGCGATCGCGGCGGCAGCGGGGAAGATCACGGCGCCCTTGACCACGAAGACAACGGTCAGGAACAGGGCGAGCAGCCCGGCAATCCCGATGATGATGCCCTTGTAGAGCGTCAGCCCGGATATCTTGGCGCGATAGGCATCAGGCTCCCACAGATGCAGCTGGGGCACCTGGGCTGCGCGCAGTTCGCCAACATAGGTGACGGTCGCGCCCGGATCGAGGGTAATGCGGAAGACATCCGCCTCGGTGGAGACCTCCCGATCCGGCCGGATACCCTGGCTGGCAGTAATCGCGGCGATGCGCGAGGAGCCGAGATCGGGCCAGACCACACCGGAATCCACCAGCCGGAAATGCGGTGCGACCAGCAACCTTTCGAGCTGTTCGGAGCTTTCATTGGTGAGTGCGAAGACGATCCAGTCAGGCCGCAACCCGGCTTCGCGCGCGGTCACCGCGATGCGGCGCACGATGCCGTCGGGCCCCGGCGCGGTCGAGATCTGGATGATGTCGCCATCGGAGCGATAATGCTCGATCGCATCCGTCAGATCGATCGCCGTGGTGGCGCGATCCACCCGCACCGCATCGACCGCATGAACCGGCGCGCCGAGACCGATGATCAGGACGGCGAGGGTCAGGGCCAGGGCGAGGCTGTGGCGGATTACGGACAACGCTGGGCTACTTTCGTCTGGTGCGGCGGAACGGGCCGGGAGGAGGCGGTCAGGCCGGTTTCCGCGCCCGGGGCGATGCCAGGACCGCCACCCGGCACGCGGAAGCGTTCAGCAAAGCGGCACAACACGCCCGAATCAAGGCGCGGGCGATGCCTTCCTTCACCGCCCATCAGCGCCGACCGGAGACGAGGCCCGCTTCGATGATGTAATTCGAGCCCACCCGCGCCGGAACCGTCAGATTGTCCTCGACCAGAGTGAAGGTGCCCGAACTCGCTCCCTGCTCCACGGTCGCGGATGCCTGGACGCGGCGATCCTCGAAAGTCTCGCTGTTGTTGCGCAGAACGATGCGAAGTGGCGCATCGTAGCGTCCGGGTCCACCGCGGGGGCCGAGCAGGGCACGGCCTTCGACGCCGAGGGTGATGATGAATTCCTGGCCGTCGGAAGAGACGACGCATTCACGCGCCAGATTGGCGATGGAGATCTGTGAACGCAGGTTCTGGTTCGATTCGGCTCCGGCGAAATTGCGGATCGCGGCGCCACCGGTAATGACGTCAACCTGCGGGCAGGGGGCGAATTCCGGAATATCGGGCACGAGCTCCGGTGCCGTTGTCGAGCCGAAGCGCACGAGATTCGAGAGCGGCGTGCCTTCCTCGGACCTGATCACGCCGTCCGTGGAAGCTGCGCCCGCCTCTGCTCCGGGCGAGCCCGAGCCGCCGGGCAGGGCCGTGCAGGCGGCGAGGGTCGATATGACGAAGGCGACCGTCGTCAGGCGTCCGAACTGGGCCAGCATGTTCACTCCCGCTTCCTCATGCCGCAGATGGTGCGGCCCCCGATCGGATACCCGATCTCTGCGCATTGATAAACGCCGTCACTCCAGACTGTCGAATCCATCCGCGAATCCGTCGAGGGAGACCGGGATGCCGATACCCTCTTCCGGCGTCTGGAAGACGATGAACGTGGCCTCTTCTCCGCTGCGCAACTGGCCGATCAGGGTTTCGTCCATCACCACCTCGGCGACGCAGCCGGTGGCCAGACAGCGCACGAAGCCGGCACGCCCCACATCCTCCTCGTCGATCAGCAGGCCGAGACCCGCAGGCAGGAGCACGCCCAGAGGCGCGACCACCCGCAGCAGCATGCTCTCGTCATCCGCTGTTGGCAGCACGATCACGAGCAGCGTCAGATTGGGACGGTCCTCTGCCGCAACATTCTGGACGATGGCGCATTGCTCCTCGGTCGCGCCGGCAGGCGTCTCGCAGCGCTTCTGCCAATCGCCGAAGACATCGCGCACCGCACCCTGCGCTGCGGCCCGGTTCACCGTCAGGGTCAGCGCGAGTGTGAGCGCGAGGGCGAAGACGACGATGAGCGCATGCCGCCGGGACTTGTCGCTCGATGCTTGGAACTGAAAGGACATCACCACTCCGATGGACGCGGACATCTGTGCGATTCGGCGCAGACAGCGCCGGGCCGCAGGACGGGATCACGCGACGGCGCGAGCTTGTCAAGGCGCATCCACCAGCCGTTTCCGGCATTTCACGCTGGCCGCGCGGCAGGCAGAGGCGATCCGGCTCCAATCCGCGACCCCTGCGCATTTTGTCGCAGTTTGGGCGGGTCGCCAAGCATCTTTTCAAGCATAATTCGACGTTTGCGCGCGCTGCAGGCCGTCCGGCGACGAATTTTGCCGCTGCGGGGCCCGGGTCGGGTGAGTGCGCTCCGCCCGCAACAGGTTGCGGACGCCCCGGCACGTGCGACCACGATGACATTGCACTCATGGCGACATTGTGGTTTTGACTTGTATCAATGTGGAAGTCGTGGCTGTAAGGGCTCGCTTTTCCGGCGGGGTCTTGCTAAGCCCGCCGGAATCGTTCCGGGGTCGCGGGACGGGCGGAAGGTCGCGATGGCGCTGGGGGTGCCGTCCACCGAGCGAAGAATCGAAACGGAGCTTCGAGAGAACGATGCCAATGGAACAGACCGGATCCCGGGAAACGCGCCTGCGTCGCGCAATGCCGCGCCTCGTGACGGGCGCCGCGGCAGGCATGGCCGCGCTGGCGGCGGCGGTACCGGCCGCAGCCGAAGTCATCAACCAGCCGCAACCGTGGCAGATGGGCATGATGCCGCCGCAGAGCGACGTGGCGCAGAGCATGGTCAGCTTCCACAATGGTCTGCTGTGGATTATCACGCTCATCACTGTCTTCGTCGGTGCGCTGCTGCTGATCTGCATCTTCCGCTTCAGCGAGAAGAAAAATCCAAATCCTTCGCGCACCTCGCACAACACCATGCTCGAGGTGGCCTGGACGGTGATTCCGATCCTGATCCTCGTTGCGATCGCCGTCCCGTCCTTCCGGCTTCTGCGCGATCAGCTGATCATTCCGGAGCCGGATGTGGTGGTCAAGGCGACCGGACATTCCTGGTATTGGGAATACGAGTATCCGGAAGATCAGGGTGGCTTCTCCTTCATTTCCGCCATGCTCGAGCGCGAAGAGGCCGAGGCTTCCGGCCAGCCCTATCTGCTCGCTGTCGATAATGCGATGGTCGTGCCGGTCGGGGCCAATGTGGCCGTGCAGGTGACAGCGCAGGGTGTGCTTCATTCGTTTGCGATGCCGTCTTTCGGCATCAAGACCGATGCAGTGCCGGGGCGGCTGAACGAAACCTGGTTCCGCGCCGAGCGTGAGGGCATCTATTACGGGCAGTGCTCCGAATTGTGCGGTTCGGGCCATGCCTTCATGCCGATCGCGGTGCGGGTGGTCAGTGACGAGGCCTATGCCGAATGGCTGGACGAGGCGCGCGCCATGTTCGCCTCGGTCGATGACGAGCGCCGGGTGGCATCGTCGGATTGACACCATGCGGGCGTCGCGCGGGCGGCGCCGGGCCGGTGGCGGGCTGCGGTGTCACGTGGCGCGTCGTTCGGTCGCCGGGGCGGTCGCGGGTGATCGCCATAGTTTGAGAAACGTGGCAGCGATTCATCGCTGAAGAGGCTGCAAGAGGGCTATTCATCATGGCAAGTGTCGCCACCAATGCGCCGGGTCATGCGGACGACCATCCTACCGGATGGCGTCGCTGGATCTATTCGACGAACCACAAGGACATCGGCACGATGTACCTGATCTTCGCCTTCATGGCGGGGGTGGTGGGTGGTCTGTTATCGATCCTTATCCGGATCGAGCTGCAGAGCCCCGGGACGGATCTGTTCGTCAATCCGCAGATGTACAACGTGGTCGTGACCGGTCACGGGCTGATCATGGTGTTCTTCCTGGTCATGCCGGCCCTGATCGGCGGGTTCGGCAACTGGTTCGTGCCGCTGATGATCGGTGCGCCGGACATGGCGTTCCCGCGGATGAACAACATCTCGTTCTGGCTGACGGTTGCGGCCTTCTGCCTGCTGATCATGTCACTGTTCGTCGAGGGCGCCCCCGGGTCGCTCGGCTTCGGCGGCGGCTGGACGGTGTATCCGCCCTTGTCCACGATCGGCCATCCCGGCCCGGCTCTGGACTTCGCGATCCTGTCGCTGCACCTCGCCGGTGCCGCTTCGATCCTCGGCGCGATCAACTTCATCACCACGATCCTGAACATGCGCGCTCCGGGCATGACGCTGCACAAGATGCCGCTCTTCGCCTGGGCGATGCTCGTCACCGCCTTCCTGCTGCTGCTGGCCCTGCCGGTTCTCGCCGGCGCCATCACGATGCTGCTGACGGACCGCAATTTCGGCACGACCTTCTTCGATCCTGCCGGTGGCGGTGATCCGGTCCTGTACCAGCACCTGTTCTGGTTCTTCGGGCATCCGGAAGTCTACATCATGATTCTTCCGGCCTTCGGCATCGTCAGCCACATCATTGCGACCTTCTCGCGCAAGCCCATCTTCGGCTATCTCGGCATGGCCTATGCCATGGTCGCGATCGGTGTGGTCGGTTTCGTGGTCTGGGCGCACCACATGTACACGGTCGGCCTCTCGCTGCAGACGCAGGCCTATTTCGTCTTCGCCACGATGGTGATCGCGGTGCCGACCGGCATCAAGATCTTCTCCTGGATCGCGACGATGTGGGGGGGATCGATCCGCTTTACCGCGCCGATGTACTGGGCAGTGGGCTTCATCTTCCTGTTCACCGTCGGTGGCGTGACGGGTGTGGTCCTCGCCAATGCCGGTATCGACCGCTACATGCACGACACCTACTACGTGGTGGCGCATTTCCACTATGTGCTTTCGCTCGGTGCCGTGTTCATCATCTTCGCCGGCATGTATTACTGGTTCCCCAAGATGTCGGGCTACATGATGCCGGAATGGGTCGGGAAACTGCATTTCTGGATCGCGTTCATCGGCTCGAACATCCTGTTCTTCCCGATGCACTTCCTCGGGCTCGCCGGCATGCCGCGCCGCTACGCGGATTATCCGGATGCCTTTGCCGGCTGGAACTTCGTCGCCTCGATGGGTTCCTACATCTTCGCCGTCGGCATCTTTGTCTTCCTCTACGGCGTCTACATCGCCTTCCGCGACAAGGTCGTGGCTGGTGACAATCCGTGGGGCGAGGGTGCGACCACGCTCGAATGGACCCTGTCCTCGCCGCCGCCCTTCCACCAGTTCAACGAACTGCCGAAGATTGCGGAAGCGAAACACTGACCACGAGACCGGGCGGGAAACTCCCGCCCGGCTCTTTCTCCCGCCCGCCCGGATTCCGCGTCACGCGGGGCGGGCGGGAGAAGGAGCCGAGGCTCCGTGACGGTCTCGCCGCCGGGCGAGACATTGTCTTATGGACGGGTGCGCCCGTTCTGATTTGCACATTCGACAGGTCGGGCCGAGCAAGCGTATGACTGGCATGATGAATCCGATTCAATCCGCAGCACCGCATGCGCAAAGCCGCTATGGCGGTGAGGGCTACGAGACAGTGGTCGTCTCCAGCGGCGAGGCCCGCGACTTCATCGCCCTGCTGAAGCCCCGGGTGATGTCGCTTGTCGTCTTCACCGCGCTGACGGGCATGGTCGTGGCGCATGGCACGATCCATCCGGTGCTCGCCTTCGCGGCTCTGCTGGCGATCGCGGTCGGGGCGGGCGCTTCCGGCTGCCTGAACATGTGGTACGATGCGGATATCGACGCGGTCATGTCGCGCACCGCCAAGCGACCGATCCCCGCCGGCAAGATCACGCCTTCCGAGGCTCTGGCTTTCGGGATGACCCTCTCGGTCGGCTCGGTCCTGTTCCTCGGGCTGGTGGCGAACTGGCTGGCTGCCGGGCTCCTGGCATTCACCATCTTCTTCTACGCCGTGATCTATTCGATGTGGCTGAAGCGCTGGACACCGCAGAACATCGTCATCGGCGGTGCGGCGGGGGCCTTTCCCCCGATGATCGGACAGGCGGCCGTGACCGGGGCGGTGACGCTCGATACGGTCATTCTCTTCGCCATCATCTTCATCTGGACGCCGCCGCATTTCTGGGCGCTGGCCCTGGTGAAATCGGGGGATTACGCCCGCGCCGGTGTGCCGATGCTTCCCAATGTGCGTGGCCCGGATGAAACCCGTCGGCAGATCCTGTTCTACACGCTCCTGCTCGCACCTGTGGGTGTTCTGCCCGCGCTGAGCGGTTTCGGCGGGATGCTGTATCTGGGCGTCTCCGTGGCGACCGGTGCCTGGATGCTGCTGCTGGCGGCGCGCGTCTATCGTCGGCGTGACGGCGATGCGGCGGCAAAAGCATGCTGGTCGCTGTTCGGATTCTCGATCGTCTATCTGTTCGGCCTGTTCGCGGTACTGATCGCCGAGCACGGCTTCGGGCTGATGATGCCGGTGATGGGAGGCTGAATATGGTAGAAGCTGAACACAAGCCGGATGAGGCTCGCGAGATTCACGCTGCACCGGATAAACAGGTCAAAGGCGAGCCCAGGGCACCCGATCGTGACGCGCAGGGGCTGACGGATGTCGACCGTCGGCGCCGGCGCTCGCGCTCCATCGCGCTCGCCGTGACCCTGGGGCTTCTGGTCGCCTTGTTCTATGTCGTCACCATCGCCAAACTCGGTCCTGGCGTTCTCGATCGGCCGATGTGATCGGCCGCCGCAGGCACGCTCGGACAATGTTCGTACAGGGATGTCATGACACAGCATAATCACAGCCCCGCGCAGAAACAGGCAATGCGCAAGACGGTGGTCACCTGCCTGGGCGTCGTGTTCGGCATGGTCGGGCTGGCCTATGCATCCGTGCCGCTCTACGACCTGTTCTGCCGCGTGACCGGCTTCGGCGGCACGCCGATGGTCGGTACCGCCGATGCCGGGACAGTGCTGGAAGAGACAGTGCGGGTGCGGTTCGATTCGAACGTGGCACGGGCGCTTCCCTGGGAATTCGACGCCGAGCGCTCCGTCGTGCAGACGCAGATCGGCCAGACCGAGACCGTGTTCTACCGCGTCGCCAACATGGCCGATCAACCGGTCGACGGCATGGCGACCTACAACGTCTCGCCCGAGAAAGCGGCGCAGTATTTCGTCAAGCTGCAATGTTTCTGCTTCGAGGAAAATACCCTGCAGGCTGGTGAGGAGATGGATTCGGCCGTCGTCTTCTACGTCGATCCCGCAATCGTCGAGGATCCGGACTTCGAGAGCATGCGCACGATCACGTTGTCCTACACCTATTGGCCGGCTGCGGGTGGTGATCCGATCACGACGTCTGCGCTCGACACCACCGAGTGAGCCTCCAAGCATCTGCGCGGCGAAAGCCGGACGGGGAAAACGGGTGATGAAATCGGGCTTGCGCATCGCGCGACTTGATTTTTTCTTCCCAGAGTTGGAAAACGCCGATAGATATCCGAAGGAACGCGGATAAGGCACCGGAGACAAGAACATGGCCGACGCCCACGCCAAGAAACACGATTACCATCTCGTCGATCCCAGCCCCTGGCCGTTCATCGGGTCATTGAGTGCGCTGATTCTCGCCGTCGGCTTCATCGCCTTCATCCGCGACATGCCGATTGCCGGTCTCCAGATCGGCGGTCTCGTCTTCGGCCTTGGTATCATTGGTGTGCTGTACACCATGGCTGCCTGGTGGGTGGATGTCGTCAAGGAAGCGCAGGCGGGGGATCACACCCGCGTGGTGCAGTTGCACCATCGCTACGGGATGATCATGTTCATCGCCTCGGAAGTGATGTTCTTCGTGGCGTGGTTCTGGGCCTATTTCGACGTTGCGCTCTTCCCCTCCGATGCGATCCAGTTCCAGCGCGCTGAACTCACGGGCGGCGTCTGGCCGCCGGAAGGGATCAAGACCTTCAACCCCTGGCATCTGCCGCTCTTCGGCACGCTGATCCTGCTCACGTCCGGCACCACGGTGACCTGGGCCCACCACGCGATGATCGAGAACGACCGTCAGTCGGTGAAGTGGGGATTGTGGCTGACCGTGCTGCTCGGCGTGGCCTTCAGCTTTGTTCAGGCCTATGAGTACATCACCGCCTATTTCGGCTTCTCGGGCCACATCTACGGCGCGACCTTCTTCATGGCGACGGGCTTCCACGGCGCGCATGTCATCATCGGGACGATCTTCCTCGCCGTCTGCCTCTGGCGGGTCTATCTCGGCCATTTCACGCCGAAGCAGCATCTCGGCTTCGAGTTTGCCGCCTGGTACTGGCACTTCGTCGACGTGGTCTGGATCTTCCTCTTCGCCTCGATCTATGTCTGGGGCTATGGCGGTTGAGCGCATCCCGGGATGACACGGCGCCTTCAGCGCACTACATCAAGGGCGGCCTTCGGGTCGCCCTTTTCGCTTGAGGCGCAAGCAGGGACTGCGTCGTCACATATCCAGGACGCATCAAGGATCAATCATGGCGTATCAACCGGGAAACGAACCGTCCCCCGTCGCAGCCGGCCTGCATGGGCGGTGTCCCCGCTGTGGCGAGGGGCACATGTTTGACGGGTTCCTCGCTCTTCAGAAGACATGCGAGCAATGCGCGCTCGATTACGATTTCGCCGATTCGGCTGACGGGCCGGCCGTGTTCATCATGTTCATCGTCGGCTTCGTCGTGGTGGGGCTCGCCATGTGGGTCGAATTCACCTTCATGCCGCCGATCTGGCTGCATCTGGTCATGTGGTTTTCATTGACGATCGCGCTGGCGCTCGTCCTCGCGCGCCCGCTCAAGGGGGTGATGATTGCCCTGCAATACCACCACCGCGCCGAGGAAGGGCGCCGCGAGAAGTGAATACACCGATGCCTGATCCGCAGGTCGCATCTCCGGGAGCGTTTGCGGGCTCACATCGTTCCGGCCCGTCGAACCGCGCGCTGATCGCCGCCGCGATCGCTACCGTGATCTCGCTCGTCATCCTGATCAATCTTGGCAACTGGCAGATGGAGCGCCTCGCCTGGAAGGAAGGGCTGATCGCACAGATGCAGGCGCGCGCCTATGGCGAGCCGGGTGCAATCCTGCCGCCGGAGCAATGGGCCGATTACGTGCCGCAGGAGGAAGAGTATCGCAGGGTCAGCGTGACCGGGCGATTCCTGCATGGGGAAGAGGTCGCCGTGCACGGGCTGATGCCGACCAGCACCCGCGGTAATCCCGTGCAGGGCTTCTATCTGCTGACCCCGCTCGAAATTGCAGAGGGTGCGCTGGTCTTCGTCAATCGCGGCTTCGTACCGACCTCCATGCGCGATCCCGCCGCCCGCCCCGCGCCCCCTCCGGAAGGGGAGGCCCGCCTGACCGGCCTCGTGCGCGCGCCGGAGGAGCGGGGGCTGTTCGTGCCCGAGAACATTCCGCAGGACGAGCGCTGGATGGTGCGCGATATCGCGCAGATGGCCGATGCGCGGGGTCTCGCCGGGGTCGCGCCGTTCTATATCGATGCGGAATTCGATCCCGGCGCGCCGGACTGGCCGCGGGCTGGGGCCACCGTGCTCGATCCGCCCAACAACCATCTGCAATACGCCCTGACCTGGTACGGCCTGGCCGCCGTGCTCGCGGTGATCTTCCTGTTCTATGCCCGCCCGCGCCTGCGCAAGCTGCTGCGGCGTCGTTGAAGGCTGCGGCGTTTTGAACCGCCGCGTCATTGCAACACTTTCATTGTGCCTGCTCTATGTCACGGGTCGCAAGAGGCGCGTGGAAGTCACGCCGTGGCGGGGAGGAGAGCATTGATGTCGGTGGCAGCCCTGATCGTCGTCGCGCTTCTGTTCGGAGGCATGGTGCTCTATGCGTTCGGTTTCGCCGCCTTCGTCTTCAAGGCCTTGCCGGCGGAGGCGGCAGGTACGCTGATCCGCCAGGCTTTCCCGCATTTCTATTTTTTCGTCATCGTCGTATCCGGGCTCGCAGCATTGCTGCTGGTGCCTGTGGACGGGGTGAGTGCGACGCTGATGGCGCTCGTCGCGGTGAGCACCATCCCCACGCGACAGGCCCTGATGCCGGCGATCAACAATGCCCGCGATGCCGGCGCCATGCGCCGCTTCGCCTGGCTGCATGGCGGATCGGTGGCGATCACGCTCGCGCATATTCTCGTCAGCGGCTACGTTCTGACGCGTTTCATCTGAACCGGATTCACGCTCTCCAGGCAGGTCACGGCCAGTGCCGGGAGGCGTGTTCGCGCCCTGCATGTTCCCCACCGTCAATCTTTCTCCGGCATGGAAGTTACCAATCCGGAAAGGTTAATCAAATACATATCTTGCGAGCACTGGCCCAGCTTGAGAAATCGCTGATGGTTTCGCATTTAAATTTGATTCACGACAATAGGTAAACTTGAAATTCATCCTGTTATTTAAACTCGTTTTCATCCGCGAAACTTATGTTCGTCTCAGAAACAGATCGGGCTCCATGGCCTGGCATCAACAACAGTGAGGCGCGTTATGAGCAATCTTGCGAAAGCTTTGAAGGATCCGGTGGAGCAGGCGGAAGGTACGGAGATCAAGCCGCAATATCTGGAGGCGCTGCATCTCGTGGAACGCCTGCATCGCCGCCTGCTTGACGTCATCAAGGACGAGTTCGAGCGGCGCGGGCGTGACGATGTCAACAGCGTCCAGGCGCTGCTCATCTACAATATCGGCGACAAGGAACTGACCGCGAGCGAATTGCGCACGCGCGGCTATTATCTCGGCTCGAACGTCTCGTACAACGTCAAGAAACTGGTCGAGATGGGCTATCTGCACCATGCCCGCTCGCGGGTCGACCGCCGCTCGGTGCGCATCAGCCTGACCGAGAAGGGGCGCGACATTCACGACATGGTGCGCTCGCTCTATGAAAAGCACTCGCGCACGATCCAGCCGATCGGCGGCATCTCGGACGAGGATTTCGAGCGCCTCAACACGGCTCTGAACCGCCTCGAGCGCTTCTGGACCGACCAGATCCGCTATCGGCTGTGATCGCTGGAGGCGGGTTCAGGAAGGCAGGGTCTTGTCGCGGTAGCGGCACAGATCGATGATCGGGCAGCGCGGGCAATCGGGTTTGCGCGCCTTGCAGATATAGCGCCCGTGCAGGATCAGCCAATGATGGGCGTGGCGGCGATAGGGGGCGGGAACGATCGGCGTCAGCGCCGCTTCCATCGCGTCGGCGGTCTTGGCGTATGCCAGCGGAATCCTGTGCGCCACACGGAAAATATGGGTGTCCACCGCAATGGTGGCTTCGCCGAAGGCGATATTGACCACGACGGCGGCCGTCTTCTTGCCGACACCGGGCAGCTTTTCGAGCGCCGCGCGCGATGGCGGCACGGCGCCGCCATATTGTTCCACCAGGATCCGCGACAATGCGATCACGTTCTTCGCCTTGGCCCGATACAGGCCGATGGTGCGGATCTGTTCGCGCACCGCGTCCTCACCCAGAGCCAGCATCGCCTCCGGTGTGTCGGCGCGCGCAAACAGCCGGCGCGTCGCCTTGTTGACGCCGGCATCCGTCGCCTGGGCCGAAAGCACCACCGCGACGAGCAATGTATAGGGGTCGCGGTATTCGAGATCCGAGCGCGGTTCGGGATTGGCCCTGGCCAGACGGGCGAAGATTTCCTTGCGGGCTTTCGGCCCCACCGGTTTCGGAGACGCGGATCCGGACGACGCGGTTTTTGGTGCGGTCGATCCGGTCTCGCGCGCGGGCGCGGCTTTTCGTCTCGCCTGGGTCACCCGGCGCCCTCCCTTCAATCTGATCCGTAACGCGTTATAATAGGTAACTTGTTTGCGGCAAGATGTTCGGACAGGTAGTGCGCATGGTATCCCCCGATCTGCGCCCGGCAGGGCAGACAGCGCCGGAAGAGCCGGTCTTCGCTGCGGTGATCACGCCGCATCGCTCGCTTGATCGCGATTCGACGCGGCTGGTGCTCACCCTGTGCTGCATCGCGACAGTCGTCTCCAGCATCCCCTTCATCGTGCTCGGCGCCTGGCCCGTGGCCTGGTTCTTCGGGATCGATCTCGCGGCTCTGTTCCTCGCCTTCCATCTGAACTTCCGCTCCGCCAGGCGCATGGAGGAGGTGATTCTCACGCCGATCGATCTGCTCTTGCGCCGCATCGGCCATCGCGGCGAGCAGTTCGAGCAGCGCTTCAACCCCCTCTGGACGAAGCTCGACCGGCGCGAGGACGACGAATTCGGCCTGCAGGAGATCTGCCTCGTCTCGCGGGGCGAGCGCGTCGTGATCGCGCGCGATCTCTCCCCGCATGAGCGTGAAAGCTTCGCCCGCGAGTTCGGCGCGGCGCTCGCCCGGGTGAAGAAGGGGGCGCCGGTTTGAATCCGGCTTCGCGCCTGCTTGCGGTGGCGCTCGCATCGTCCGTGGCCATGCTCGGTGCCGGTCCGGCGCTGGCGGAGATCATCACCCTGAACGTCGAGAACCGGTATGGCGCGCCGCTGGAATTTCGCGCCGGCAGCGGATTTCAGGGGCGGCTTGATGCAGCCATGCCCCGCGTGATCGCACCCGGCGAGACGATCACCCGGCGGCTGCGTACGGCGTTTCCCAACAGCCAGGGCGGCGGCTTCCGTTATGGGGATGGTACGGGACGCGAATGCGATTTCGGCATGTCGCGTCTGCGCGATCCCGGCGGCCCCTGGCAGATGCCGGTTCTGCGTGCCCGGGCCTCGCGCGCGGGGATCGGTTGCCGGGCCGAGCCAGAATCGATCGAGCCCGGTGGAGATTTCAGCATCCGGTTCATTGTCGAGTAGGCGTTGATGCCAGCTCCTCACCGGTTATCCTGCACGTCAATGCAGGTGCTACCGGGGGAAACCAGCATGGCCGCACTCAAGGACATCATCGCGCGTGATTACGGCACGCCCGCCGTGGTCATCGATCTCGACATCGTCACGCACAACATTGCGCGGCTGCAGGCGGCCTGCGAGGCGCGCGGGCTGGAAAACCGCCCGCATATCAAGACCCACAAGAGCCCTGAACTCGCCGCCATGCAGCGCGAAGCCGGCGCGGCGGGGATCACCTGTCAGAAACTCGGTGAAGCCGAGATCATGGCCGATGCCGGCTTCGACGACATCCTGATCAGCTATAACCTGATCGGCGAGGAGAAGATCGCCCGGCTCGCGGCGCTGATCCCGCGCGCGCGCATCATCGTCGCCGCCGACAATCCGGTGGCAGTTGATGCCTATGCCGAGGCGGCCAAACGCGCCGGCAAGCCGCTGGAAGTGATCATCGAATGCGATACCGGGCGCAAGCGCGCCGGCGTCGAGAGCGTGGCCGATGCGATTGCACTGGCGGAGCGGATCAAGGCCAGCCCGCAGCTGCGCTTTGCCGGGTTCATGCTCTACAATCCCGAAGACGCGGTGGCGCAGACGCAGGCCTTCCTCGACGAAGCCCTCGCCGGCATCCGCGGGCTCGGCCTCGAGGCCTCGATCATCTCGACCGGGGGCACGCCGAATCTGAGCAATCTCGGGCGGATTCGCGGCACCACGGAGCACCGTGCGGGCACCTATATCTTCAACGACCGGATGATGCTCGCCTGCGGCGCGGCCGAGCTCGCCGATTGCGCCCTGCATGTCTATACGACGGTGGTCAGCCGTGCGGGACCCGAGCGCGGCATTCTCGATGCCGGTTCCAAGACGCTGACCTCCGATATCGGCGGACTCGACGGGCACGGCCTGATCCGCGAATTCCCCCAGGCCAGGATCGCGCGCTTTGCCGAGGAACATGGCTTTCTCGATCTCTCGGCAAGCTCGCGCAAGCCGGCAATCGGCGATGTCGTGCGGGTGATCCCCAACCATGTCTGCGTCGTGGTCAACATGGTCGACCGCCTCATCGCCGTGCGCGGCGACGAGGTGGTGGGTGAGATACCCGTGGCCGCGCGAGGGCGGATCGTCTGAGGCGCAGCGCGGAGCGGGCCGGGTCAGCGGAACTGGCCGTGATATTCCGGATTGGGGCGCATATCGACGGCGGATGCCATCCGGTTCGACATGTTGAAGAATCCGGCAACAGCGCCGATATCCCAGATGTCGCGCTCGCTGAACCCGGCTGCGCGCAGTGATTCGCGATCGGGTTCGTCGATCGCCCAGGGCTCGCGGGTCAGCTTGTCGGCGAAGTCCAGCATGGCGCGGTGGCGCTGCGAGAGTTTCGCGGCGCGGTAATTCACCGCCATCAGCTCGCCGAGGATCGAATCGCCGGAATATTGCCGCACGGCGGCACCGTGAGCCGTGACGCAATAATAGCAGTGATTGCGACCGGAAACGACCACCGCGATCATCTCCCGCTCGAGCTTGGAGAGCCCGGAGGGTGCCAGCATCAGATCGTTATAGAAACCGGCGAAAAGCGCGAGCTTGGTGTCGTCATGGGCATAGGCGCGTAGCACATTGGGTACGAATCCGAGCTTCTCGTTGCATTTGTCGAAATAGCCCTGCATCTCCGGCCCGAGCGTCGCGGGCGGCAGGTCGAGCGCCATAACGCTGTCGTCGCGATCCTGCGGCGGGGGCATTTCACCGGATTTTTTGTGCGCTGCATCGGATTTTTCCGGGTTTTGACCCGCATTTTTCGAATCCATGGTCCTTCCTCCGCAATTTTTGTTGTAGGAATGGCTGAACTCCGGTTCGAGCGGAGTTCCACGGCGTATCACCCTCACGCGCCGGCGTAACAAAGGCAAGAAGGATCGCAAGATCATGACGCGCGACGCGGCCAATCCCCTCTCGGCAGCTTCCCAGGCCCTCGCTGACAAGAGCCGCCGGCTCACGCCGCCCGGCATGGTCTCCTGCCTGTTCGGACGCGCGCCGGTGGAGGATCTGGCGCAATATACGCCCGATGCGCTGGCCTCGCTCGCGACCTCGGCGCATGAGCATCTGATGGCGCCACGCCGGCCCGGGCACTGGGATATCCGCCTGCTGGATTTCGAGATGGTCACCGAGGAGCATCGCCGGGAATATACCGTGGTGCAGGTCGTCAATGACGACATGCCCTTCCTGCTCGACTCGACGCTCTCCGAACTCACCGATCAGGGTTACGAGCCGCATCTCGTCGCGCATCCGATCCTCGCCGTGAAGCGCGACGACGAGGGTGAGCTGGTCGGCTTCGAAGGCGAGGCGACGCTGGCGCCGAGGCCGTCGATCCAGCGCGAGAGTCTCATCCACATCCATATCGACCGGATCGACAGGCCGGAGGCCCGAGAGCGCCTGATTGCCGGCCTGCAGCGCGTCTATGCCGATGTATCGGTATCCGTCGCGGACTGGTCCAAGATGCGCGCGCGGCTGATCGACGTGATCGGCGATTATCGCGACAACCCGCCACCTCTGCCCCAGGACGAAACCGAAGAGGGGCTGGCTTTCCTCGACTGGATCGTCAACGACAACTTCACCATCCTGGGCGTGCGCGAATATCGCTTTCCCGATGGTGATGCGGCGGCGGATGTGGTCGAGGGTTCGGGGCTGGGCATCCTGCGCGATCCGTCGGTGAAGGTGCTGCGGCGCGGCTCCGAACTCGTGATCATGACGCCGGAAATCCGCGAATTCCTGCAAAAGCCGCGCGCGCTGATCATCACCAAGGCGAATGTGAAATCGCGCGTGCACCGGCGCGTGCATCTCGATTACATCGGCGTGAAGCTGTTTTCACCGGACGGCACGCTGGAAGGCGAATTGCGCGTCATCGGGCTGTTTACGGCCAACGCCTATACCGGCTCCACCGCCACGGTGCCCTTCCTGCGCCTGAAGGTGCAGAAGATTCTCGAGCGGGCCGAGTTCGATCCGAAAAGCCATGCCGGGCGCGCGCTGCTCAACGTGCTTGAGAGCTATCCGCGCGATGAACTCTTCCAGGTCGAGGAGGATACGCTCTACGCCTTCGCGCTGGAGATCATGAGCCTGTCGGATCGCCCGCGTGTGCGCGTTCTGGCGCGCCCGGACAATTTCAACCGCTTCGTCTCCGTACTCGTCTTCATCCCCAAGGATCGCTACGACACCAATGTCCGCCGCCGGGTCACCCAGTTCCTCGCCGGCGTGTTCGAAGGGCGCCCCTCGGCGGCCTACCCCGCCTATCCCGAAGGCATGCTCGCGCGCACCCATGTGATCATCGGGCGCGACGAGGGTGAGACCCCGGTGATCGATCGCGCGGTGCTGGAAAAAGGCGTCAGCGCCATCGTGCGCACCTGGGGCGACGCCTTGCGCGAGGAGCTGATGGACCAGCTCGGCGGTGCCCGCGCGCGCCAGCTCGCCAATACTTATGCGGATGCGTTCAATGCCGCCTATCGCGAGGCGTTCGATGCCCGTGACGCGATTCGCGATATCGGCTCGCTGGAGCGTCTTTCGGATGAGCGCCCGCGCGCGGTGGATCTGTATCGGCGCGAAGGTGATCCGCTCACGCGGGTCAATCTCAAGGTCTTCTCCCGGGGCGCCAGCATCCCGCTCTCCGAGCGCGTACCACTGCTCGAAAATCTCGGTTTCCGGGTGGTCAACGAGCGGACCTACCGCGTCACGCCCGCAGGTCTGCGCGAGGAACAGGGCGTCTGGCTGCACGACATGACCCTGGAGCGCGCCTCGGGTGGCGATCTCGACATCGCCGCGATCGAGCGCCCGATCGAGGCGGCCTTGCTGGCCCTGTTCCGGGGGCTGGCCGAATCGGACGGGTTCAACAAGCTCGTGCTCGAGGCCGGGCTCGGCTGGCGCGACGTCGCCATGATCCGGGCGCTCGCGCGCTATCTGCGTCAGGCGCGCATCGCCTATGCGCAGGATTACATCGCCAATACGCTGGCCCGCAACGGTGCGATCGCGGAGATGATCGTCGATCACTTCTATGCCCGCTTCGACCCTCATGCCGCGAGAAAGCGCACGCCTGACGAGGCGCAGGCGAAGACGCGCGAAAAAATCGAGGCGGCGCTCGCCGATGTGGCGAGCCTCGACGATGACCGCATCCTGCGCCGTTTCGTCAATCTCATCGATGCGGGATTGCGCACCAACTATTTCCAGATCGGCGAGGACGGCCATCCGCGCTCGACCATCTCCTTCAAGTTCGATTGCGCGCGCGTCGAGGGCCTGCCACTGCCGCGTCCGCTCTTCGAGATCTTCGTCTACAGCCCCCGCGTCGAGGGTGTGCATCTGCGCTACGGCAAGGTCGCGCGCGGGGGCTTGCGCTGGTCGGACCGCCCGCAGGATTTCCGCACCGAGGTGCTCGGTCTCGTCAAGGCGCAGCAGGTCAAGAATGCGGTGATCGTGCCGGTCGGCGCGAAGGGTGGCTTCGTGCCCAAGCAATTACCCTCCCCCTCCGACCGTCAGGCCTGGCTGGAGGAGGGCACGGAAAGCTACCGTATCTTCATCCGCACCCTGTTGCAGCTCACCGACAACATCGTCGATGGCGAAACCATCCCGCCAGCGGATACATTGCGCCATGACGGCGACGACCCCTATCTCGTCGTCGCCGCCGACAAGGGCACCGCCACCTTCTCCGATACGGCCAATGCCATCTCGCTCGACAAGAACCACTGGCTCGGCGACGCCTTCGCCTCGGGGGGCTCGAACGGCTATGATCATAAAAAGATGGGCATCACCGCGCGGGGCGCCTGGGAGGCGGTGAAGCGCCATTTCCGCGAGATCGACATCGACATCCAGAACGAGCCCGTCACCGTGTCCGGCGTCGGCGACATGTCGGGTGACGTCTTCGGCAACGGCATGCTGCTCTCGCGTGCGCTCAAGCTCGTCGCGGCCTTCGATCACCGCGACATCTTCATCGATCCCGATCCCGACCCGGCCCGCTCCTGGGAAGAGCGCAAGCGGCTGTTCGACATGCCGCGCTCGACCTGGCGCGATTACGACGAGAAGCTGATCTCGAAGGGCGGCGGCGTGTTTTCGCGGCAGGCGAAGTCGATCAGTCTGACGCCGGAAATCCGCAAGCTCCTCGATCTCGACAAGGAGCGCGCCACCCCGCAGGAGGTGATGCGCGCCATTCTCGCGATGCGGGTGGATCTGCTCTGGTTCGGCGGTATCGGCACCTATATCCGCGCCGAAAGCGAGAGCGACGACGAAGTCGGTGATCGCGCCAATGATTCGATCCGCGTCACCGGCAGTCAGTTGCGTGCCCGGGTGATCGGCGAGGGGGCCAATCTCGGTGCCACCCAGCTCGGGCGCATCGAGGCGGCGCACAAGGGCGTGCGTGTCAATACCGATGCGATCGACAATTCCGCCGGGGTGAACACCTCCGACGTCGAGGTCAACATCAAGATCGCGCTGACGGAGGCCGAGCGCAGCGGCCAGCTCTCGCAGGACAGCCGCAACAAGTTCCTCGCGGAGATGACCGACGAGGTCGGCCAGCTCGTCCTGCGCAACAACTATCTGCAGAGCCTGTCGCTGTCGCTCTCGCAACGGCGCGGCTCGCGGGAGATCGGCTTCCAGCGCCGTCTGATGCAGATGATGGAGCATGAAGGGCGGCTCGACCGGGCGGTGGAATATCTGCCCGACGAGGGCGCACTCACCGAGCGGGCCCTGCGCGGCGAGGGGCTGACGCGGCCCGAACTCGCGGTGCTTCTGGCCTATGCCAAGCTCTCGCTCTACGACCGGCTGCTTGACAGTCCGGTGCCGGACGACCCCTATCTGGGGCGGGAATTGCAACGCTACTTCCCCAAGGTGATGCAAGACCGCTTCGGCGATGCCATCGAGAATCATCGGCTGCGGCGCGAGATCATCGCCACCCAATTGTCCAACGCCATCGTCAATCGCGGCGGCGCCACTGTGATCGCCCGCCTCGTCGACGAGACCGGCGCGGATGGCGCCACCATCGCGGCGGCCTATGCCACGGTGCGCGAGACCTTCGACACGATCGGGCTCAACCAGGCGCTCGATTCCTGCGACAACCGTATCGCGGGTGAGTTGCAGCTCTCGCTCTACGCGCAGGTGCAGGATCTGACGCTCAACCGGATTGCCTGGTTCATCCGCCATGTCGATTTCGGCAACGAGCCGCTGGAAGCAATCATCACGCGTTTCCGCGACGGCATCGCGGCCTTGCGCGATTCGCTTGAGACGACCCTGCCGGAAGCCTCGCTGAAACTGTGGCGTGACAATGCCCGCGCGCTTGCCGGCAAGGATGTCGATCCCGATCTCGCCCAGCGTCTGACCGCCCTGCCGATCCTCTTCGCGGGACCGGATATCGTGCAGATCGCCGAGGAGACCGGGCGCCCGATCTCCGAGATCGCGAGCACCTATTTCGCGGTTGACGACACGTTCAAGCTCAGCGCACTCGTGGCGCAGGGGCGTGAGGTGACGATCTCGGATTACTATGACGGCCTCGCCCTCGACCGCGCCATCAGCGGCGTCGCCCTCGCCCATCGCCGGCTCACCGCCGAGATCGCCGGCGATATCCGCGATGTGACGGGATCGGAAGCGGTGACGCTCTGGGGCCAGAATCGCGGCGGGGAGGTGGTGCGTATCCGCTCCTCCGTCGATGGTATCGTCGCCTCGGGGCTGAGCCTGTCGAAGCTCACGGTTGCGGCGAGCCTGCTCGGCGACCTGGTGAAAAGCTGATATCCACCGCGCGACAGCCGGGCGATTTCGCTTTCGCCCGGCCCCGGCTTTCGGATAGATAGCGGCACGGACCATACGGATCGAGAGTTGCGATCATGGATGCAATGAGTGAAGCACGCGGCGAAGCGCACGGGGATGGCGATGTCGGCACCCTGATGCAGGCTATCGGCACCCGTGCCCGGGCGGCGGCGCGGCGCCTCGCACGCGCACCGGAATCCGGCAAGAACGCCGCGCTCGCCGCCATGGCGGAGAACCTGCGCAAGGCCGCGCCGGAGATCCTCGCGCGCAATGCAGAGGATGTGGCGCTCGCCCGCGAGGCCGGGCAGAACGCCGCCTATCTCGACCGTCTCTCCCTCGACGCGGCGCGGATCGGAGCGATCGCTGCGGCGGTCGAGGCGATTGCGGCCTTGCCCGACCCCGTGGGACGGGTACTGGCTGGCTTCGAGAGGCCGAACGGCCTGAAAATCGAGCGTGTCGCCACGCCGCTCGGGGTGATCGGCGTGATCTTCGAGAGCCGCCCCAATGTGACGGCGGATGCCGGGGCCCTGTGCCTGAAGGCGGGCAATGCCGCGATTCTGCGCGCGGGTTCGGATTCGCTCGGCACGGCCATGGCGATGGCGCAGGCCATGCGCGCCGGGCTGGCCGAGGCGGGCCTGCCGGAAGATGCCGTCCAGATCGTGCCCACCCGTGATCGCGCGGCGGTGGGTGCCATGCTCACCGGTCTTCAGGGCTGCATCGACGTGATCGTCCCGCGCGGCGGCAAGAGCCTCGTGGCGCGTGTGCAGGAGGAAGCGCGCGTGCCGGTCTTCGCGCATCTGGAGGGGATCTGCCACGTCTTCGTGCATGGCGATGCCGATCTCGCCATGGCGCGCGCCATCGTGAAGAACGCCAAGCTTCGCCGCACCGGCGTCTGCGGCGCCGCCGAGACTTTGCTGGTCGATGAAGCCTGTGCGCAGACACATCTCGCCCCGCTCGTCACCATGCTGCTGGATGCCGGCTGCGCCGTGCGCGGCGATGAGCCGACCTGCGCCGTCGATCCGCGTGTCACCCCCGCCAAAGATGCGGATTGGGATACCGAATATCTCGACGCGATCATCGCCGTGCGCGTGGTCGCCGGTCTCGACGGGGCGCTCGAACATATTGCGCGCCATTCCTCCGCCCATACCGAATCGATCATCACGCAGGATGAAGCCGCCGCGCAGCGTTTCCTGGCGGAGGTCGATTCCGCCATCGTGATGCATAATGCCTCGACGCAATTCGCCGATGGCGGGGAGTTCGGCTTCGGCGCAGAGATCGGCATCGCCACCGGGCGCATGCATGCGCGCGGCCCGGTCGGCGTCGAGCAGCTCACCTCGTTCAAATACCGCGTATGCGGCACGGGCCAGACCCGTCCGTGAGGCGCATCCGTCGAGCGGGTTCGTGAAGGCGGGTTGGCAATCCGGGCGATGAGACCCATCTGAAGGCGGAGCAGCCGGGGCTTGCCCCCGGCCCGGGCCACAGGGCATCATTGCGTCATGACGAAGATCAGGACCAGCGAACCAGACGATCCAGGTGCTGCCGGCGATGCCTTCGCGCGGCTTCTCGCCGCTGCCGGGGACCAGAAGGGCAAGCCGCCGGTCGAGCGCTGGAATCCGGAATATTGCGGCGAGATCGATATGCGTATCGCCGCCGATGGCACCTGGTTCTATCGTGGCACGCCGATCGGGCGTCAGAAGCTGGTGCAGCTCTTCGCCTCCATCCTGCGCAAGGATCCCGAGCGGTACGTCCTGGTCACACCGGTAGAGCGGGTCGGGATCGATGTGGAGGACGCTCCGTTTCTCGCGGTCGAGATGGCGGTCGCGGGGGAGGGGGCGTCGCGGGCCCTGTCGTTTCGCACCAATGTCGACGACCTGGTACAGGTCGGCCCGGATAACCGGCTTCGCTTCGAGACGCAGCCCGATGGCGGGGTGAAGCCTTATCTGCGTGTGCGCGGCGATCTATGGGCGCTGGTGACGCGGGCGCTGATGTTCGATCTCATCGAGATGGGCGAGGAGCGGATCGTGGATGGCAAGACCGTCTACGGCCTTGATGCCGGCGGCGTGTTCCATGTGATCGCAAGCGATGGCGGGCATGCTCCCGGGATTGCCTGATGCCATGCGGGCGCGATGCCGAGGATTTCGTGACGCGTGCTGCCGGGCGTCTGCATCGGGCGCCGCCGGATTTCGATGCGCCGCGCGGTGATCACGATCTCAATCCCGACTGGCTCGAACCGGAGGCGGGACGGCGCTACAAGCCGGCGGCGGTGCTCGTTCCGGTGATCATGCGCCGGCACGGCCTCACCATCATGCTCACTCATCGCGGCTCGGCGCTGCGGGCGCATTCCGGGCAGATATCCTTTCCCGGCGGCAAGGTCGATGACGGCGATTCCGGCCCGCTATCCACGGCCTTGCGTGAGGCGCAGGAGGAGATCGGACTGGCTGCGGGCCATGTCGAACTGATGGGCTATGGCGATGCCTACCGCTCCACCAGCGGCTATCTGGTGACGCCGGTGGTGGCGCTGGTGGAGGAGGGGTTCCGGCTGTCTCTCAATCCGTTCGAGGTGGCAGAGATTTTCGAGGTGCCGGTCGCTTTTCTGATGAATCCCGAAAACCACGAGGTGCAGGTGCGGCTTTGGAACGGGCGTTTGCGTCAATATTATGCCATGCCCTATGACAGGCATTATATCTGGGGCGTGACCGCCGGCATATTGCGGCATCTCTACGAGAGGCTCTATCATCCATGACACGCGCTCTCTTGACGGAATTCGCGTTCTTTCTGATTCCGTTCGCGATCTTCTTCATCTATCTGCTGCTGCGTCAGCGTAATCCGCTGACGTTCTCGGCCTGGGAAAAGTCCATACCGATCCTTGTCCTGGTCGGCGGCGGGCTGGTCGTCGCATCGCTGCTCTATACCGGCTTCACGGCCGAGCGCAGCACGGGGACCTACACGCCGCCGAGCCTGCAGGACGGTCAGGTTGCGCCCGGCCGTTTCGACTGAGCGTCAAACATGGCCAATCTGCCGCCCGGCCTTGATCGCCGCCATCTCGACGCCATCCTGGACGAGCCGCGCCTGCGCCGGCTGCTGGCCGTGCTCGATGGTCACGGCGAGGAGACGCGTGTCGTCGGCGGCGCTGTGCGCAATGCACTGTTCGGGCGTCCGGTCAAGGATGTCGATCTCGCCACGACCGCCCTCCCGCAGGTGACGCAGGCACGGGCGGAGGCGGCGGGGTTCAAGGTGGTGCCGACGGGAATCGCGCATGGCACGCTCACGGTGATTGTGGCTGGCGAACCGTTTGAGGTGACGACGCTGCGCGAGGATGTGGAGACGGATGGTCGCCACGCGGTGGTGCGATTCGGACGCGATTTTGCCGCCGATGCGCTGCGGCGCGACTTTACCATCAACGCGCTCTCGGTCTGTGCGGATGGTGAAATCCGCGATTATGCCGGCGGTCTCGACGATATTGCCGCGCGCCGGGTGCGCTTCATCGGATCCGCGCGCGGGCGCATCCGGGAGGATTATCTGCGGATCCTGCGCTTCTTTCGCTTCTTCGCGGAATACGCCACGGGGCCGGTCGATGCCGAGGGGCTGCATGCCGCGATCCATGAGCGGGCGGGGCTGGAGCGGCTGTCGCGCGAGCGTATCCGCAGCGAGTTCCTGCGCCTGCTTGCAGCGCCGCGCGCCCGCGAGACCGCCGCGCTGATCACGCATGCCGGTCTGCTCGATCGTCTGACCGGCGGGATCGGCGATCCGGGGCGGCTGGCGCGCGTCATCGCGCATGCGCCGCCCGACCCGGTCCTGCGTCTCGCCGCCTTCGATGTCGCGAGTGGCGCCGATGCGGCGCGGCTGGTGGAACGGCTGCGGCTGTCGAATGCCGAGGCCGCCCGGCTCGCCGCCTATGCCCGCGCCTTTCCGGCCCTGCGGGGGCGTATGCCGGCGCCGGATGCGATGCAGATCCGGCGCCTCGTCGCGGAATTCGGCGTCGAAGCCGTCAGCGATGCGGCCTATGCTCTGGATGGTGAGCCGCGCCCGGTCCTCGATGATCCGGCCCGCGCGGCGCTCGCGGCGTTTCGATCCGGTGCCGAGCCGGTACCGGAAATGCCGCTCGCCGGGCGCGATCTCCTGGCACGGGGCGTGGCACGCGGACGCATGATCGGCGCGGCACTGGCCCATGCACGGGAAGCCTGGCTCGCCGGCGGATGCCGTGGCGGAGAGGCCGAGCGTGAGCGCCTCATCGCGATCGCCATGGAGGTCGCCGGGCAGAGTGCGGGCGCACGATCGCGCTGATTCGCCAAAAGTCGGAAAAGGCGGCATGATCAGGTATCTGGCGATGCCTTGTGGCGAAGAGATGCGGGACAGACAGCCATGGTGCGATCGGGAAATCGGAACCGTCCCGAAGACATCGCGCGGCGCGTGGCGGATCGGTTCAACAGGCAGGATTCGTCTGCTGATGCCCGGCGCGGACAAGCGCGCGACGTGTTCAGCCGCGAGACCTTCCGCCTGCCGCGCGAGCAGGCCCGCGAGACGGCGCGCGCCTGGTTCGAGCGCTATCCCAAGGCCGCCTACATGACCCGGGTCGAAAGCTGGCGGGTGATGGATGACGGGCGTATCGAATTCACCATGCGCCGCCTGCCGAGCGCCGATTGAACGGATCATCCCGATGTCCGGATTCGGGTGTCGCGCGGTCGCACAGATCGCCTAATCTGCCAGAAGATGCAGGAGTCCGTTCGATCATGTCGTCATCGCGAACCGTCGCAGATACCGTGTCGTGCGCACAGGCCGCCGAGCCTGTGGCCGATCCCGGGCAGCATGCCCGCGATTACGAGCAGGTGCGCGCCATCATCGCGCATATCTCGCAGAACTGGCGCGACCAGCCCGATCTGGAGCGCATCGCGGCCGATCTCGGCCTCTCGCCGGTGCAGGTGCAAAGGCTGTTCCGGCGCTGGGCCGGGCTGACGCCGAAGGCGTTTCTGCAGGCTGTTACACTGGATGCGGCCAAACGCATGCTCGCGGATTCGGCGAGTATTCTGGATACCGCCTACGAGACAGGGCTGTCGGGGCCCTCGCGCCTGCATGATCTCTTCGTGACGCACGAGGCGCTGTCGCCGGGCGAGTTCAAGAGGCGCGGCGGCGGGGTCGGCATGCTCTACGGCTATCACCCCACGCCCTTTGGCGAGGCGATCATCGTGGCGACGCCGCGCGGGCTGGCGGGGCTCGGCTTCGTCGATGACGGCGCGCGTGAGGCCGCGCTTTCCGACATGCGCCGGCGTTGGCCCAATGCGGATTTCACGCATGATGACGCCGCGACGGCGGATCATGCAGCGCGCATCTTCTCGCGCGAGGCGTGGCGTCCGGATCAGCCGCTGCGCGTGGTCATGATCGGGACGGATTTCGAATTGCGGGTCTGGGAGACGCTGCTGCGCATCCCGTTCGGGCATGCGGCGACCTATTCCGATATCGCCCGGCAGATCGGGCGCCCCAAAGCGGCGCGGGCCGTCGGGGCGGCGGTGGGCCGCAATCCGATCTCCTTCGTCGTGCCTTGCCACCGGGTGATCGGACGCTCCGGCGCCCTGACCGGCTACCACTGGGGGCTGACCCGCAAGCGGGCCATTCTGGGATGGGAATCGGGGCTCGTCACCGCTGATGAGACGGGCGCCTGAGCCACGTTCTCAAGCGGCCATCGTCTTGCGCTGCGGCAGATGCGCCCCGAGATCGCGGATCTTGGCCAGTCCGAGGGCGAGTTCGGCATCGTCGCGCACCGAGGTCATCGAGCAGCGTATGAAATCCCCGCCCTGACGCGTCATGCTGAAGGCGCTCGCGGGAGCGATGTCGACACCCTGTTTCTCCGCGAGCCTGGCGAAATTGCTGCCCGGGGGCGTTGTCAGCCACAGATGCGTACGCGGTGTATCCGGGGCATCGGGAAAGATGCGTTTCACGACGGGCCAGCGTTCTTCGACGATGCGTTTCTGCTGCCCGGCATGGTTCATGGCAACGCCATTGGCGATCAGTTTCGTCGCCGTTTCGATCATGATCGGCGCAGCGAACCAGCTCGACATCGAGACTTCCCTCTCCAGGCGCGCCACGGCGGGATGGTCCCCCACCACGAAACCGAAGCGCAGCCCGGGCGCGAAGGCCTTTGACAGGCTCGAAACAAGGATGTGCGGGCCTGCGCATTCCGATACGAGAGGTGCAAGCCCGGTATAACTGCCATAGGCGTCGTCCTCGATCAGCAACAGCCCGAGGCGCGCAATGGTCGCGGCGATCGCCTTGCGCCGTGCCGGCCCCATGATCGCGCCGGTGGGATTTTGCAGGTTGGGCGTGGCGAAGAGAATCGTCGCGCCGGTGCGCTTGTGCGCCTGTTCGAGTTCCTCCGGGATCAATCCTTGCGCATCGCAGGCGATCCCGACGGGTTTGATGCCGATCAGATCGGCCGTGGTGCGCAGGCCGGGAAACGTATGTTCTTCGACGAGAATGGACTGGCCGGCGCGTAAAAGCATGGACAAGAGCGCCTGCAAACCCGCCTGTGCGCCCGCCGTGATCGCCACATGGGCGGGATCACGCGTCAACCCGCGCCAGCGAATCCAGTCGCGCACTGCGTCGCAACCGCGATGCAGTTGCAGCAGGGAAGGATAGGCGAAGGCCTCGTCTGCGCGCTCCGCGAGAATCGTGCGCAGGGTCTCGGTGATGATGGCATCATCGATTCGCGGTGGCGTGATGCGCGCCATGTCGATCCGCGCGGCCATGGCCATCGTCTCCGCGAACAGGCTCGCGGCACGGCTTTGCGGCATGACGAATGTGCCACGCCCGATCTCGCCGGAGATCAGCCCTTCCTGCGTCGCTTGTTCGAAGGCGCGCGTCACGGTGGAGAGATTGACCCCGAGCCTGTGGGCCAGCTCGCGCTGGGCCGGCAGGCGCGTATTGGCCGGCAACTCCCCCGTTTCGATCGCCATGCGCAGGGCGCGCACGATAGCCACGGTCCTGGCGATGCCTTCTTCCAGTCTGGGGACCCACATTGCTCTCACTCCAGCATTGTTTTGCATACATTATTTCCATTGACTCATACAATGCAACCCGAAAATGTCGAGAGGGGCGGGATATCGAAAATCTTTCATGGTGCGGCAATGAATCATCACGAATCGCCAAGGCGGCAACGCGAGTGGCTGTGCTTCCGCCATCTCGCGCTTGATCCGTTACGGGCGATCAACTTCGCCGATGGTCGGGAACTGCCTCATGAACAGGGCGCCGCATGCATCGACGCTGCCATGGATGGTATCGTCAGCCGTTGCAAATGACGTTGTGAACACGCGAAGTTTCTGAAACAGTCATGCGTCAGGTTGTGGCCCGAGGATCTGCTCACGAGAGATTACAGCATGATCGAAATCTGGGGATTTGCCCTGTTTGCTTATGTCGCCTCGGCGACGCCCGGCCCCAATAACGTGCTGCTCACCGCCGTCGGCGCATCCGTCGGGATCAGGCGGGGCTTGCCGGCGCTGGCGGGGATCGCCGGCGGTTTCGCCATGATGATCTTCGTGCTCGCCCTGAGCGTCGGGCAGACGGTGATGCTGACCGATTCGAACGTGCAGATCGGCATGCGCCTCGTAGGTTTCGCCGTGCTGCTCTGGCTGGCCTGGAAGATTGCGACGTCGCCGGTGACGCCTGAAGGTGCGCCAAAGGATACGGATGAGCCGCAGGAGCCCGGGCGGGTGGTCGGGTTTTTCGGCGCCGCCCTGTTTCAATGGGTCAATCCCAAGGCCTGGATCGTCTGCGCGGCGGCGATCGCGGCTTATCTCAATGTCGAGCAGGCCGTTTTGCCGCAGGCGGTCATGCTCGCGCTGACCTTCGTCGGCGCCGCCATCCTCGGCTGCCTGCCCTGGCTCGCCGTCGGAACGCTGGTCGGGCGCTATCTGAAAGGCAATCGGGCCCGCGCCTTCAACTACGCGATGGCGGGCTTGCTGGTCGTCTCGGTCGTGCCGATGCTGCTCTGATGCCGGCGATGCGCCGTCTCACCCGGTCAGCGCTTCCAGCATTGCCGCGTAATCGGCTGCCGTGACCGGGCGGGGATTGGTGGCGGTGGAATGGTCGCGCTCGGCCTTTTGCGCGATATCGGCGATGACCTGCTTGCCGACGCCCATTTCCGCGAGATCGGCGGGCATGCCGATGCGGGCGTTGAGCGCGGCGATCTCGCCGGCGACATCGGCATTCTCGGCGAGCCCCATGGCGCGGGCGAGGCGGGGATACTTGTCGTCGGCGTGCCCTTCGTTGAAGCGCAGGACCGGCGGCAGCACCACGGCGTTGAGGGTGCCGTGATGCAGCGAGGGCTCTTTCAGCGAGCCGAGCGCATGCGAAAGGCCATGCACGGCGCCGAGCCCTTTCTGGAAGCACATGCCACCCATCAGCGCGCCGATCATCAGCTCCTCGCGCGCCACCATGTCTGCGCCATCGGCGACGGCGCGTTCGAGATGGCGCATGATCCGCCCGGCGCCATCAAGCGCGATCGCATCCGCAGGCGGGTTGAATCGCGGCGAGAGAAAGGTCTCGATGCAATGCGAGAGCGCGTCCATCCCGGTCGCCGCCGTGAGGCGCGGTGGCATGCCGGCGGTGAGATCGGGATCGCAGATGGCGCGTTGCGGGATCATGTGCGGCGCGACGATGCCGACCTTGCGGCCATCGGCGAGGTTCATCAGAGCCGCGCGCCCGACTTCACTGCCCGTCCCCGCCGTGGTGGGGATGGCGATGATCGGGGCGATGGCGGCGGTGATCTTCGCAAGCCCCCCGTCGATCAGGGCGTATTGCGAAAGCGGCTCGGGATGGGTGGCAAGCAGGGCCACCGCCTTGGCCAGATCGATCGGTGAACCGCCGCCGAAACCGATCACCCCGTCGCAGCCCGCAGCCCGATAGACCGCGAGTGCTTCCAGTGTCGCCGCTTCGGTCGGATTGGTCTCGACCCCGTCGAAAATGGCGGGCGCGGCCCCGCCCATTGCCGCTTCGAGTTTCGCGAGCAGGCCGGCGGCGACGATGCCCTTGTCGGTGACCACGAGCGGCTTCGTCATGCCGCAGGCGGCGATGTCTTCGCGCAATTGCCCGATGACGCCGCGTCCGAAGCGGATCGTGGTGAGATAGGTGATCAGCGACATGGGTGGCCTCCGCGCGATGCTCATCTGCGGCCGTTGCCGCAATCCGATGCGCCGTGGTCAGACGGCGCGTTGCTTCCGGGCTCGACATTCTCCCGCAACAATGCTGCGCACAAGAACCATGCCTGCCCATACGGTGGGGGAAGGGATGCGCCACCAGCGTGAGGGGGCCTCTCTGTGCTTTCATGTTGCGATGCAGCAATGTGCGGGCTATCGATATTGCAGTGCGGGATCGCATTGGCTGTCGGGTGCGGAGAAAGAGCAAATGGCGGGCATACTGGTCATCATTGCGGCGCTCGCAGCGCTGATGTATCTCGCCTACCGGGGTTTCAGCCTGCTCCTGCTCACGCCCGCACTCGCGATCCTCGCGGTGCTCGTCGCCGAACGGGGCCCGCTTCTGGCGAGCTATACGCAGATATTCATGGAGGCCACCGGCGGCTTCATCATCCAGTATTTCCCGCTCTTCCTGCTCGGCGCGGTGTTCGGCAAGCTGATGGAGGCGTCCGGCTCCGCGCGCGTGCTCGCCGACGGGATTATCCGCAGGCTGGGGCCGCGCCGGGCCATTCTCGCGGTGATCCTCTCCTGCGCGGTGATGACCTATGGCGGCGTCTCGCTCTTCGTCGTCGCCTTCGCGGTCTGGCCGATCGCCTCGGCCCTGTTTCGCGAGGCGCAATTGCCGCGCGTGCTGATTCCGGCCACGATCGCGCTCGGCGCCTTCACCTTCACCATGACGGCCTTGCCCGGGACGCCGGCCATCCAGAATGCGATTCCGATGCCGTATTTCGGCACCACGCCCTTCGCCGCGCCTGGGCTCGGGATCATCACCGGGGCGCTGATGCTGGGGCTTGGCTGGGCCTGGCTGGAGCGGCGTGCGCGCAGCCTCGGCCCGGGCTACGGTGAAGGCGCGGATGAGGGTATGGGTGAAATCGTGCGCGCCATGCCCGGTCTGGCGATTGCCGCGACGCCGCTGATCATGGTGCTCTTGCTCAATCTGGCATTCACCTTCGTGATCGTCCCCCGGATGGATACCGCCTATCTGGCACAGCCCGAATTCGGCGCGACGGATGTCGGGGCCCTGCGCGGTGTCTGGTCGATCATCGCGGCGCTGACCTTTTCCTCGCTGCTCCTGATTGCGCTGAACTGGCGGCGTCTTGCCGACAGCCTCGGGGTGACGCTCGATGCGGGTGCGAGGGATTCCCTCAAGCCGATCTTCAACACGGCCTGCCTCGTCGGTTTCGGCGCCGTGATCGCCTCGCTCGGCGCTTTCGGGGTGATCCGCGACTGGGTGGTGACGGTGGGCGGCGACAATCCGCTGATCTCGCTCGCCATCGGCACCAGCCTGCTGGCGGGCATGACCGGCTCGGCATCGGGGGGCATGTCGATCGCGCTCTCGACTTTGGGCGAGACCTATCTCGCCATGGGCGAGGCGGCCGGCATATCGCCGGAACTGCTCCACCGGGTGACGGCGGTGGCGACGGGCGGGCTCGATGCGCTGCCGCATAACGGCGCGGTGATCACCCTGCTCACGATCTGCGGGCTCAGCCACAAACAGGCCTACAAGGATATTGCGGTGGTCGCCGTGGTGATCCCGCTGATCGCCCTCGTGGTGCTGGTCACGCTGGGCACGCTGTTTGGCAGCTTCTGACGCGCAGTCTCCGACGCATTATCGCGCGCCGCTGGAACCGTGACGCATGCGAGCCCGTTATCGATGCGACAGGCAGCGGATGGCGCTGCCCGTGCGAGCCATGAAAACCGGCTCCGGCACAAGACATCAGCATCGATGGAGAGAGACATGAACTGGGATCAGATCAAGGGCCAGTGGAAGCAATATACCGGCAAGGCGCGTGAAAAATGGGGTGAACTCACCGATGACGATCTTGAGCGCGCCGCAGGCAGTCGCGATCAACTTGTCGGCGTGGTTCAGGAGCGCTACGGCATTGCCCGCGAAGAGGCGGAAAAGCAGGTCGATTCCTGGAGCAGGGAACTGGGCTGATCCGGGCATTTGCGTCGCGCCGGCAGCCACTTTACGCTGGGCCAATCGGCGCAAGCCGAAGGCTGCCGAAAAGTAATTCATAGAAGATAGCTTGCGCAGCGCCGTTACGGGCGCTGCGCGACGTTAAAGGGGAGGGTATCATGGACGCCAAGACAGGTGTGAACAAGGACAATCCGCTCGCATTGAAGGATCCGAGCCTGTTGCGGCAGGCCAATTACATTGACGGCGCCTGGGTCGGAGCTGATGATTCCGCGACGCTGGATGTACGCAATCCCGCGACCGGTGCCGTCATCGGGACGGTGCCCAAGGGTGGCAAGGGCGAGACGCGGCGGGCGATCGAGGCGGCGGAACGCGCCCTCGTCGACTGGCGTGCGCGCACTGCCAAGGAGCGCCATGCCATCCTGATCCGCTGGTTCGACCTGATGATGGAGAATCAGGAGGATCTCGCCCGCATCATGACGGCGGAGGGCGGCAAGCCGCTGGCGGAAGCGCGCGGTGAAATTGCCTATGGCGCAAGCTTCATCCAGTGGTTCGCCGAGGAAGGCAAGCGCATCTATGGCGACACCATCCCCTCGCCCGTGGCCGGGCGCCGGATGATGGTCATCAAGCAGCCGGTCGGCGTATGCGGTGCGATCACACCGTGGAATTTCCCCAATGCGATGATCGGGCGCAAGGCCGGCCCGGCGCTCGCAGCCGGCTGCACCATGGTGCTCAAGCCCGCCTCCGCGACGCCCTATTCCGCGCTGGCCCTGGCGGAACTCGGCGAGCGCGCGGGTATCCCCAAGGGCGTGTTCAGCATCGTCACCGGTTCTGCCAGTGCAATCGGCGAAGAGCTCACGACGAATCCGATCGTGCGCAAGATCACCTTTACCGGCTCCACCGAAGTCGGCAAGCAGCTGATGGCGGCCTCCGCCGGCACGGTGAAGAAGGTCTCGATGGAGCTGGGCGGCAACGCGCCCTTTATCGTCTTCGACGATGCGGATGTCGATGCCGCCGTCGAGGGGGCGATCGCCTCGAAATTCCGCAATACCGGGCAGACCTGCGTCTGCGCCAACCGCATCCTCGTGCAGGACGGGATCTACGATGCCTTCGTGAAGAAGCTCGCCGCCGCGACCGAAAATCTGAAGGTGGCCGACGGTTTCGAGGACGGTTCGCAGATCGGGCCGCTGATCGACGATGCGGCGGTGGCCAAGGTCGAGGATCATATCAAGGACGCGACGGGCAAGGGCGCGAAGGTGCTCACCGGCGGGGAACGCCATCCGCTGGGTGGCAGCTTCTACAAGCCCACCGTGCTCGCGGATGTCACGCCGCAGATGAAGGTGGCCCGCGAGGAGACCTTCGGGCCGCTCGCCCCGGTCTTCCGCTTCAAGGACGAGGCGGAGGCGATCCGCATGGCCAACGACACCGAATTCGGCCTCGCCGCTTATTTCTATTCCCGAGACGTGGGCCGCGTCTGGCGTGTGGGGGAGGCGCTGGAATACGGCATCGTCTCGATCAATGTCGGCGTCTTCTCCAACGAAGTCGCACCCTTCGGCGGCGTCAAGGAGAGTGGCGTCGGGCGCGAAGGCTCGAAATACGGGATCGACGATTATCTCGAGATGAAGTTCCTCTGCCTCGGCGGCATCGATTGAGGCCGAGCAACGGCTGACTGCCTTCGCGCCCGGTCCATTCCGGTGGACCGGGCGCGTTCACGTCTGTTCGGAAGAATCCGCGTCAGCGGGTGAGCACGATCGATCCGCCATTGGGGCCAAGGCCCGGCGGGATCGGGACATCCGAGAGGTGGTAATCGGTATTGAGCACGATTCCGGTTTCGCCTTCGAAGCTCAGTTCCGGCCCCTGTTGCAGCGTAAAACGCTGCGCCACGATAATGGTGAAGGGGGAGCGATCAGCGATGGTGACGCCGGAACCCACGGAAAAATGCCCGTCGGGGAGATAGATCGTGCCCGTCAGAACCGATGCGTGTGCGCTGCCGAAATAGTAGCGCTGGTGACCACCACTTGGTTGCTGCCCGGTCAGTAGCAGCCCGGCCATGGAGCCGCTACGCGGTGCCGTGAGCGCGATGTGCGCCTCGCGACCGACAGTTAGAACGATGTTGTGATCCGGGCCGACGCCATGGAAATGCAGGTTGACCTCATCTCCCGCAAGCCGCGCACCGTCGAAGATCCGCAGCGCGCCGGCAAAAACGTAGTTCCCGGGGCGCAATTCGATATCCGCGCCTGGTCGCAACTCGATCACGCCGCAATAGGTTCCCGGATCGAGAATGCGGCGGTCACTGATACGGTTGCGCCCATCCATGATGCACGGCCCCGGCTCTGGGAGTGCACGGCTGCGCAGCGGATCAGCGACCGGCGGGCAATCCGTTTCGCGATGCGCGCTCGAGCTGAAGGCGCCGCTGGTCGCGATCCCGCCAGTTGCGCAGACGAGCGCGGCCTCGAGCGTTGAATTGCCCTGGATATGAACCGCGCGATGGTGCGTCGAATTGGCGTAGAAGGCGCAGCCGGGCGCGTCGACGCGGGTACGGGTGCTGAACTGCATGCTGTGGTTTGCGCTCTCATCCAGGGTCACGAGGCAGAGCGGGTACTCCCCGCCCACCGACATGGCGACCGCCTCGACGGAAACAACGGAGGTCTCGCCACGCAGAGCCTTGATGAAGAGTGTTTCGGGATAGCCTTCGAAAACGATGCGCACACTGTGTTCATGCTTGTCGATCAACGCGCTGATATCGGCGACGAGCCCTTCCTCCGCGACATGGCTGCGCCCGCGCGCTTCCAGATACGCCTCCAGCGCCGCGAGATCGCGTTGCCGCAGCTGCATTTCGCGTGCGCCGGAGAGAGCCAGATGATCGGCGATGTTCTGGAGACTGGCCCGGGTCATCGTCATGCGCGACAGATCGACCGCAAGGCCGGCCATTGCGGCAAGCAGAGGCAGGGAGAGCGCTGCGACAATGGCAACGCTGCCGCGTGTATCGGTGCGCAGCCTTCTGCGCCAGGACGCCCGGAAAAGCGAGGTGATCTTGCCGATTGCCGGCATGGCTGTCTCCTCGATGACAGCACGGTTGCGCTGTCGGTGGTCTCTCATATCGTTGCGGCAAGAATTGATTGATCGTTTTGCAAGCAATTCAGCGCAGATTACGAAACGTAAGATGCGCTGATTCATTAAAGATTGTTTGAAGCGAATTGTCGGGAATCCGAAGTATCCTGTTTTTTGCAAGCGAACTGGGCGTCGTTGAATCGGACGCCGACATTGCGGCCGTTGCGCCGCACGCAGATACAGGCGCGCTTCAATGCCTCGGCTCCCGCGATCAGAAGAACGAAGCGCTCCGGCAACGCGCTCTTGCGGTCGATCTGAAGGCCCGCCCCCGTTGCCGAGAGATTGACCAGTGTGCAGGGCAGGCGGATGTCCTGCGCCGGATCGAAGATCAGCGAGGGAATTCGCAGGTTTCGCCGTGTCGCGCCCCTGCGCTCCTGCCCGGGCGCGTGACCCGGCCATGGCGCGTCATCAGACCGGGTCTTGTCCATCGCATCCTCCAATACGGTATTCAGGCATGGGCGGTAGCGCCGCCAAGGGCGCGATGCGCGCGCAGCAGGAACTTGATCTGATGGCTGAGCAGCCGCCAGTTCATCGGCTTGACCGCGAATGATGTCGCGCCGGCATCGAAGGCAGCGTCAATCGAGGCCATGTCCTCGCGCCCGGTGATGACCATGATCGCCATATCGTCGAAACGGTGATCGGCGCGTAACTGCCGCACCAGCGAGATGCCGTCCATGCCATCGAGATCGACATCGACCAGCGCGATGTCGAAACATTGCGCCTCGAGAGCCGAAAGCGCTTCTTCAGCCGATTCGACCGTGTGGACCTCCGCCACGGGCGATGCCAGATAAACCTGCGAGAACTCCCGCTGGATCGGGTCGTCATCGATGACGAGCAGGCTCACGGCTTCGTCCAGGACGAAGCGGAAGCGCTGTTTCGTTTCATGCGGGTCACCCATTCCGGCATCTCCTGTCGCGTCACCAGTGGCCATGCATGTGCGGAGATAACGGAAAAGGCTGAACGAATTCTTTGGTGAATTGACCGGTTGCTCGAAGAAGCATCCGTTGCGTATCGCCAGGGCAGATATCCGGGCAATAGAGAATTGTTTTTTGAAGTTCATGAAGCTTATGAGGGCAATGGAATTATAATTTTAGTTGTATTATCATGTGATTAGTGCTTCAAGATTGGTTTTTGTTGTTGCGGGAAGCCATCTGCATAAGAAATCTTAGGGGTTGCGGGTCATCATCGGCGCATGACACGCCCATCCGGAACGACGATCCGTACCCGCCTGCTGCTGATGATCGCCATCGCGATCGCGGCTGCCCAGGCTGTGGCGCTTGTTTTCGCCGGCTGGAACGAGCTGGTTCGCTATGGCGAGGCCAAGCGCGATGTTCTCGTCGCTCAGGCCAATGTCCTCGCCGGGGCGGCTGCAGAGGGCATGCGGCGCGGGGATGATCGTGCCGTGCAATCGGCGCTCGCCTCGGTGGGACGCATCGACGGGCTCGTCCATGTCGCCATCCGTGATTCCGACGGCCGGATCATGGCGCGCAGCGGGCGCACGGAATTGCTGGCCGGGGGGGCCGTCCTGGAAGGGCCCGATGCGGCGCTCGCCCTGCGGGATCTGTTTTTCGCGCAGACCATCGCCATCGTCACGCCGGTGACACGCGGCGGCCGAGAGATCGGGGAATTGCGGCTGATCGCCGATACGCGGGATTTGCCGGCAAAGCTGCGCGATGCGGTGGGCGTCACCCTGATCGGCGCGCTGCTCGCGCTCGTGATCGCGCTGCTTATCGTCCTGCCCCTGCAGCGCGCCATCACCCGTCCGCTCGCGCTCCTGAGTGCCGCCATGAGCGGCCTGGGCCGGGGGCCGCGCGAACAGGTCGCGGCGCGACCGCTCGATGTCCCGGCGCGGGCGGGGCGGGAGATCGATCTGCTGATCGCCGGATTCAACCGGATGATCGCCGATATCGCCCAGCGCGATGCCGCACTCGCGCGCCATCGTGCGGATCTCGAGCAGGAGGTGCGTGAACGCACCGCCGATTACCAGCGCGCCGCTGCCGAAGCGGATGCGGCCAATGCGGCGAAATCCGCCTTCCTCGCCACCATGAGCCATGAAATCCGCACGCCGATGAACGGGGTGCTTGTCATGGCCGAACTCCTCGCCGAAGGGCGCCTTGCGGATGCGGAGCGGCACAAGGCTCAGATGATCGTGCGATCAGGGCGCAATCTGCTTGCCATCATCAACGACATTCTGGATTTCTCGAAGATCGAAGCCGGCAAGCTCGACATCGTACCCGAGCCGCATGATCCCGGCGAGACGATCGCGGCGGTGCATGCGCTCTATGGCGATGCGGCGCGCGAGAAGGGGCTGGCATTCACCTGCGAGAATGCGCTCGAACCGGGACGCGGTGTCATGGCGGATCCGGTGCGGCTGGGACAGGTGGTCTCCAACCTCGTCGCGAACGCTATCAAATTCACGGGCGAAGGCGCGGTCGGGATCAGCGTCGCGCCACTGCCGGAAGATGCACAAAGGGTCTGCTTCACGGTGCGCGACAGCGGGATCGGCATCCCGCCGGACAAGCAGGATGCGATCTTCGAAGCTTTCACCCAGGCCGACCAGACCACGCATCGCAGCTATGGCGGGACCGGGCTGGGCCTCTCCATCGCGCGGCACCTCGTCGAGGAGATGGGCGGCGTGATGGAACTGGAGAGCGTCGAGGGGGAGGGCACGTGTTTTCGGTTCACCCTGCCCGGCTGCGCGGTCTCGACATCCGGGCAGGAAACCGCGGCGGCGCAGATCGCGCAGCTGGATTTCTCGGCTGCCCGGGTGCTCGTGGCTGATGACAGCGAGACCAATCTGGCGGTGGCGCGCGCGGCACTCGGGCACTTCGGCATCACGCCCGATTGTGTGCAGGACGGGCATGAAGCCGTGGCGGCGCTGGAGGGGGGCGGTTACGATCTGGTGCTGATGGATGGCTGGATGCCCGGCCTCGACGGCTATGCGGCGACCCGCGAAATCCGCGTCCGGGAGGTTCGGCAGGGGCGCGCGCCGGTTTCGATCGTGGCGCTCACCGCGCATGTGGTCGGCGCGCAGGCACAGGCCTGGCGCGAGGCGGGCATGGATGCGGCTTTGTCGAAACCCTTCACGCTCGCGCAATTGCAGGAGACCCTGATGCACCATCTGCCGGCGGCGCGTCGGCAGGCGGGTCGCGCCGCGCCGGAAACCGGGGTTCTGCAGGCCGCAACGGAACCGGCGGACGGGCCGATCGATCCGGCGGTTCTGGAAGATCTGATCGATGCTGCCGGCGGGTCAAAGGTGATTGCCGAGCGGGTGGTGGGGCTGTTTGCCAGCGAATCGCAAAGGCGGCTGGCGGAGTTGCGCGAAGCGGTCGAAGCACGCAATGCCGAGCATCTTGCCGCAGCATCCCATGCGCTGCGCTCGATCAGTCTGAATGTGGGTGCGGTGGAGCTCGCGCACATGCTGTCAGACTACGAAAACGGCGCGAGGGAAGGCGGGGCGGTGATCACGGCGTGCGAGGCCGATGCGATCGCGGAGGAGATCGTGGATGTCAATGCCGCGCTCGGGGCATTCTTGCGTCAGGGCAGCTGATCGGCGGCGTTTGCACCGGCAGGCAGGATCGCCATGCCGCCGGAATCGGCGATCAGCGCGGTGATGTCATCGGCGCAGACCGGGTGCGAGAACAGAAATCCCTGAAGGAAGTGGCAGCCGGATCCGCGCAGGATCCTGTGTTGTTCCTGCGTCTCCACTCCCTCTGCCGTCACGCGCATTCCCAGCGATCGCGACAGCGCCACGATGGACTGGACGATCGCCGCTGAACGCATCAGATGAACGTCCTTGATGAAGGATTTGTCGATCTTCACCTTGTCGATCGCGAGGTTCATCAGATAGGTCAGGCTGGAATAGCCGGTGCCGAAATCGTCGAGCGCAATCCTGATGCCCGCTTTGCGCAAGATCGCGATATTCGCCGCAGCGCGGTCGAAATCGCGAATATAGGCGTTTTCGATCAGTTCCAGCTCCACGCGATCGCGGGCGAGTCCCGAGGCGTCGACCCGTGCGATCGCCTCTTCTGCGAAGCCGGCATGCGCGAAATGCGGGGCGCAGATGTTGACGCTGACGCTGAGGCCGGGCCAGGCCCTGGCGTCACGACAGGCGCGTTCCAGGACCCACCAGTCGAGTGCCCGCAATTCGTCTGGCTTGTGCAGCAGATCCAGCACTTCCCAAGGGCCGAGCCATCCTTCATGCGGATGCTTGCGGCGCAGCAGGGCTTCCACCGAAATCACCCGGTTGTCGAGACGCGCGACCTGCGGCTGGTAGAACAGTTCCAGCTCGGTCGTCGAGACCGGTCCAATGTACTTGCCCGGCGCTTTGTCGCCCATGGCAGTCCCTGTTCCCGTTGTATGGTGGGCAGGACGATCAGGCAGATCATGGTTCGTGATCCGTATTTGCTGATCCATCGGTTCTGCCTCGACCTGGTCCGTGTTCGGGTGATCCGTATGGCCCGTCTTGGACCCGTTGTGCGGCGGGGGGCGGATGATTGCCGGCTCCGCCCCCCCCGTTTGTCCGTGACAGGGCGGACGAACCATACGTGTTTCCGCAGGGGCCGTCATGCGACGACAGGGCCGCCCCGGAAACACCGGGAGAGTAGGCGAAGAAGTGTTTTCTGATTATTTATGCAAATTAATAGAACCGCTTGTTTCTCGGTGTAATTTCCGGAAGGTTGTCATTTATTGATTGTGCGGCGCGGGCGATCCGGGATGTGCCGGCCGTGCTGCGAAATCTCGCTGCGCACTCTTCATGCAAGCTCTTCATGCAAGCTCTTCATACGAGCTCTTCATACGAGCTCTTCATACGAGCTCTTGCGGTTCGCATTCGGTCCGGTTAACGTCGTGCCTGCCGTTGGGGTGCCCGTGAGGGCTGAGAGGCGCGATCCGCCAACCCATCGAACCTGATCCGGGCAATGCCGGCGTAGGGAACGGGCTCTTCGACGATCATTCGTCATCTGACCTGTCTCTTCGTGCGCATGGCCGGCGCGAGGAGTGCAGATGGTTTGTGCCAGATACAGATCGATCATCCTCACGGTGACGGGCGCAATGCCCGGGGCCGGCGCGTCGCCATCCGTGCATCACGGGGGGCGCTCACAGCGTCACCGCCGCTGCGGCGCGCATCCGGGTCAGCCCGCAGATTCCGGACAGATGGATGATACCCTTATGCATGCCTTGAAGAAGAAAACTCTCCCCGCTCTCGCCGGCGCGCTCGCCGCATCCCTGATGCTGTCGGTCGCCACGATCACGCCTGCCGCTGCGCAGGATCGGATCGAGGTGATCCTCGACTGGTTCGTCAATCCCGATCACGGCCCGATCATCCTTGCCGAGGAACTCGGCTATTTCGAGGAAGCCGGGCTGGAGGTCGATGTGGTGGCGCCGGCCGATCCGACCGATCCGCCGCGCATGGTGGCGGCGGGGCGCGCCGATATCGCGATATCGTATCAGCCGCAGCTGCATCTCAACCTGCATCAGGGCATGCCGCTGGTGCGGGTGGGCACCCTGGTCTCCACGCCCCTGACCTGTCTCGTCGTCCTTGCCGATGGCCCGATCCGGGAGATGACCGATCTCGCCGGCGGCAAGGTCGGCTTCGCCGTGGCCGGCATCCAGGAGGTGATGCTCGAAGCCATGCTCGCCCATCACGGCATGAGCGGTGAGGATGTCGAGCAGATCAATATCGGCTGGTCGATCTCGCCGGCGCTGATGAGCGGCCAGGTCGACGGGGTGATCGGGGCGTTTCGCAATTTCGAGCTCAACCAGCTTGAGATCGAAGGCACTTCCGGGCGTTGCTTCAACCCAGAGGAAGAAGGCATTCCTGCCTATGACGAGTTGATCTACGTGGCCAATCCGGAAACCATGGACAAGGACGTAATCGCCCGCTTCCTCACGGCGACGGAGCGTGCCACGCATTACATTCTCAACAATCCGGAAGATGCCTGGGAGATCTTCGCGGCGACGTCCGACGAACTGCGCACAGAGCTGAATATCCGTGCCTGGGGCGATACCTATCCGCGTTTCGCCAGCCGCCCCGCAGCCTTTGATTACGGGCGCTATGCCGATTTCGAGGCCTTCCTGCACGAAGCCGGAATGATCCCCGAAATCCATCCGGTCGAGCGCCTCGCCATCGATGTGACGCGCCCGTGACCATGTCTGGCGCATCCGTGCAGATGAAGACGGGGGCGGGCGCTGCGTCCGCTCCCGGCATCACGCTTGCGGGTGAAGGCTATTCCGGCGAGGCGCTGCTCTTCGCGCCGCTGACGCTGACCCTGCCTGCCGGGCGCTGGACGGGTCTGCTCGGGGCGTCCGGCGTGGGGAAATCGACGCTGCTGCGGGTGATTGCGGGGCTGGAGACGGGGGTGCGCTTCGTCGGAGAGGTGCGCGTGAGCGACGGGCTGCCGCTCTCAGGGCGGGTGGCGCTGATGGCGCAGAGCGATCTGCTGGTGCCGTGGCGCGACATTCTCGGCAATGTCACCATCGGTGCGACCCTGCGCGGTGCACGGGCCGATCGCGATCGCGCCATGGCGCTTCTGGAGCGCGTCGGCCTCGCCGATCACGCGCACAAGCGCCCGCATATGCTCTCGGGCGGTCAGCGCCAGCGCGCCGCTCTCGCGCGCACCCTGATGGAGGATCGCCCGGTCATCCTGCTCGACGAGCCGTTTTCCGCGCTGGATGCGCGCATGCGCGCGCAGATGCAGGAGCTCGCCGGCGCGTTGCTCACCGGGCGCACGGTGCTGCTCGTCACGCATGAGCCGGCGGAGGCTGCGCGGCTGTCGCATGCCGCCTGGCTGATGCATGCGCGCGGGCTCGAGGCGCTGGAATTGCCGCAGACGCCGCCGGTGCGCGATCTCGAGGATCCGGCCTTTCTGAGCGCACAGGCAGCTTTGTTCAGGCGTTTGCGGGCCCGCGATCCGGGTGTCCCGGAACGCGCCGGGGAGGGCGCGTGATGGGGCCCCTTACGTTGCGCCGCAGCGCTCCGTTCCTGCGCGGGCTCGCCGTCTTCGCCTTCGCCATCGCCCTGTGGCAGGGCATCGTCTGGGGCACGGGCGTGCCGCATTTCATCCTGCCGGGGCCGGAGCGGGTCTGGCGGGCACTGGTCAGTTCCCGCACGATCATTCTCGATAATGCCTGGATCACCTTCGCGCAGATCCTGACCGGGCTCGTTCTGGGCGCCACGCTCGGCGTCGTCACGGCGCTGCAACTTGCCATCTCGCCGCTGGCGCGGCTGGTGATGCGCCCGATCCTCGTCTTCGCGCAGGCGATCCCGATCTTCGCCCTGGCGCCGATCCTGACGCTCTGGCTCGGCTACGGCATGGGTTCGAAGATCGTGATGGTGATCCTGATCATCTATTTCCCCGTCGCCTCCTCCTTCTTCGACGGGCTGATGCGTACGCCGCGCGGATGGCTTGATCTGGCGCAGGTGATGGGCGCCTCGCCCAACCGCGCGATCTTCCTGCTGCGCGCGCCGCACGCGCTGCCGTCGCTTGCCTCGGGCCTGCGGCTGGCCGCGGTCTATGCGCCGTTCGGGGCGGTGATCGGGGAATGGGTGGGGGCGTCGAAGGGGCTCGGCTATCTGATGCTGCTCGCCAATGGCCGGGCGCAGACGGATCTGATGTTCGCCGCTCTGTTCGTCCTCGCGGCCTTCACCGTGCTGCTCTATCTCGCCATCGACCGCGCCGCCGCCGCGCTGACGGCCCGCTTCACCGAGCCGAGCGGGTAGGGGCGCCTGCAGGATGAAGGGGCGTTCCCCGCCTCATGGCAGGGAGGCAAGGCGCGTACTTCATCATGCGCACGCTTTATTCGGCTGCGCATTCAATCCTGTCAGCTTGGCAGGAAAGCCTGATGCGCCCGCGCGGTCAATGGCATGTGCGATGCGATGACACGTGCGATGCGATGACCCGGCATGTGCAATCAGCCGGCGCACAGCGTCTCGTCCAACGCGCCGTCAACGCTTTATCAGCCTTTATGGGCCAGCTTGTGGGTATCAGGCAGAAGAGGTTCGGATGTCGACAGCCGCACATATGACAGATGATCGCACGCGCCCGGATTCCGCGGCTGGCGGTCGTCGTGCGGCGGACGGCTTGTCGAACGATTACCTCAACCATTTCAACGAAGTGCTGATGCTGGTGGAGATCGCGGCCGATGCGCCCGAGATCGTTGCGGATCTGCAGGATTGGCGCCCCGTTTCCTACCCGGAGTATTTCGCGGCCTCCAATCTGCGCCATGCCCCTGAGGCGGGCGCCGCTTATGATCGCGTCGCGGTCGATCGCCGCGCGGCTTTCGAGGAACTCGTCCATGCCATGGACCGCCTCGCCATGACCGCGATCCGCGCGCTGCGCCCGCCCTGCGAGGCTGAAGATGCGGGTCTGGTTGCCGAAGTGACGGCGCCCGCCCTGCGCGCACTCATCGCCCAGGCCGGCGCCTTCCTCAATTCCGGCGGCCGGGACATTCCGGATTCGACCGAGATCGAGGAGGCGCAGCTCGTGATCGACAGGCTGCTTGCGCATGTGAACGCCGATGATGGCGTTCAGTTGATCACCTGACCGGCAAGCCGCGCGGTCGCGCCGTCAGAACGCGCCGAGGTGGAACACCCTGTGGGGGATGAATTCCCCATTCTCGACATCGCCGACCGCGACCAGTGTCCCCGCCAGCGAAACGAAGACCTGGCCCTCGATCGGCGCGTCGCGCCCGCGCAGGATCACGGACTGGCCGCGCATGATCCGTGTTGCGGCATCGCGTGAGACGGGGATCTCGTCGACCTCGTCCAGGGCGGACTGAACCGGCAGGATCAGATCACCGAAATCGATCGGCGCAGTTCCTGCTGCGGCGTCGGTCATGGCCTCGATCTCCGCCGGCGCGACGGCGTCCTCTTCGGTGAAGGGGCCGACGCGGGTGCGGCGCAGGGCGGTGATATGGCCGAGACACCCCAGCTCGCGGCCCATGTCGCGTGCGAGCGCGCGCACGTAAGTGCCCTTGCCGCATTCAGCCTCGAACACGCTCCTGCCCTCGGCATGATGCAGCAGCGTCAGGCGGTCGATCTCGACGGGGCGCGGCTGCAGCGCGACCTGCTCGCCGTCGCGGGCGAGGTCATAGGCGCGTTCCCCGGCGATCTTGATGGCGGAGAATTGCGGCGGCGTCTGCATGATCTGGCCGGTAAAGCGTGGCAGCAGCGCCTCGACATCGGCGCGCTCGGGCACCGCATCGGTGCGATCGACGACATTGCCCTCGGCATCATCCGTATCGGTCTCCACGCCCCAGGTCACGGTGAAGACATAGGCCTTGCGCCCGTCCATGACGAAGGGGACGGTCTTCGTTGCCTCGCCCAGAGCGATCGGCAGCAGCCCGGAAGCGAGCGGGTCGAGCGTGCCGGCATGGCCGGCCTTCTTCGCGTTGAGGCAGCGCTTGACCATGCCGACCGCCTGGGTCGAGGTCATGCCGACGCCCTTGTCAAGCACCACCCAGCCGTTCACGTCGCGCCGCTTGGGGCGATCACCCTGACGCTGGCCGCGCCCGCCGCGACGCGCGCCGGCTTGTTTGCCTCCCGGCTTGCCGTTACGCGGGCGCGCGACCGCTGCATCGTCGCGCGGCTGGTCGGGCGGAGCGGAAGGTGCGCCGGGCTGCGAAATCTCGTCGGACATACGGGGGGTTCCTGTGCAGGTTTCCTGATCGGAATTCTGGTGTCGTTTTGCAGGGCCGTCGAAGCGGCTCAGTCTCGCGGATCGCCCTCGCCCGGATGCCCTGCCGCGTCGGGACCGTAATCGCCGTCGGAGGGCACGTCGAGATCGCGGCGGACTTCATCGGTGCGCAGCAATGCCTCGATGCGGTCTGCCTCGTCGAAGGTTTCGTCGCGGCGAAAGCGCAATTCGGGCGCAAATTTCAGATTGACGCGCCGCGCCACCTCGGCCCGCAGCAGCTTGCGATGGCGCTCAAGTGCGGCGAGGACCGGTTTCTCGTCCTGCCCGCCCATTGGCATGACATAGGCAGTAGCGAGCTTGAGATCCGGCGACATGCGCACTTCCGGCACGGTGACAATATGGCTTGCAAGCACGTCATCGGCGATATCGCCGCGCTGAAGGACTTCCGCGATCGCATGGCGGACGAGTTCGGCCACCCGCTGTTGACGCTGGGATGGGCCCCGCGCTTCGAAACGCTTCGGCATGACCGCCTCCGCTCCTGATCCTGGTTATATCCGGGCCGGCCCGCGCGCCGCCTTCAAGCGGCCAGACGCGTTGTTCGCGACCGGTCATGATCCGGTGCTGCGGCGGTTCGGACGCCGCATCCGGAATAAAGATCAAGCCGGCGCGCATGGCGCGCCGGCCGAGATGCAACACTTACAGCGTGCGCTTCACCTCTTCGACGGTGTAGCACTCAATCACGTCGCCCTTGCGCATGTCCTGATAATTCTCGAAGGCCATGCCGCATTCCTGTCCGGCGACCACCTCGCGGGCATCGTCCTTGAAGCGCTTGAGCTGGCTGAGCTTGCCTTCGTGGATGACAACGTTGTCGCGGATCAGGCGGACATGGGCGCCGCGCTGGACGTTTCCATCGAGCACGCGACAACCGGCCACCTTGCCGACCTTGGAGACGTTGAACACTTCGAGGATCTCGGCTTCGCCCAGACGCGTCTCGCGCAGGGTCGGCGCCAGCATGCCCGACATCGCCGCTTTCACATCGTCCACAAGATCGTAGATGATGTTGTAATAGCGGATTTCGGTACCGTTGCGGGCGGCGAGTTCGCGCGCTTCCTTGAAGGCGCGAACGTTGAAGCCGATGACGATCGCATCCGAGGCTTCCGCGAGGGTCACGTCGGATTCGGTGATACCACCGACTCCGGCATGCACCAGACGGGCGCTGACTTCGTCGTTGCCGGCCTTCTCCAGTGCGCCCGCAATCGCCTCGACGGAGCCCTGCACGTCACCCTTGATGACAAGCGGGAATTCCTTGCGCTCGGCACCTTCCTTGAGGTCGCGCATCATGTCCGCGAGCGAGCGGCTGGTGCCGCCGGTCCGCGCGGCCATGAGATCACGCTTGCGGCGTGACCGGTACTCCGTGACTTCGCGGGCACGAGCCTCGTTCTCGACGACCGCAACGCGATCACCGGCTTCGGGGGTGCCGTTGAAGCCGAGGATTTCGGCCGGCATCGAGGGGCCGGCCTCGTCGATCTTGTCGCCGGTATCGCTGATCAGGGCACGCACGCGGCCCCATTCGGCGCCCGCCACGACGATGTCGCCGGTCTTCAATGTGCCGCGCTGGACGAGGACGGTGGCCACGGGGCCACGTCCGCGATCGAGCTTGGCCTCGATCACCGTACCCTCGGCGGGGCGATCCGGATTGGCCTTGAGATCGAGGATCTCGGCCTGCAGCTGCAAACCTTCGAGCAATTCGCCGAGCCCGTCGCGGGTCTTGGCGGAAACCTCGAATTCGAGCGTGTCGCCGCCCATGGATTCGACCTGGATGTCATGCTGCAGCAGTTCGGTGCGGACACGCTGGGGATCGGCCTCGGGCTTGTCGATCTTGTTGATCGCCACCACGAGCGGGACACCCGCCGCCTTGGCATGGCTGATCGCCTCGATGGTCTGGGGCATGACGCCGTCATCGGCGGCCACGACCAGAACCACGATATCGGTGACCTGGGCACCACGGGCACGCATCGCCGTGAAGGCGGCGTGGCCGGGCGTATCGACGAAGGCGACCTTGCCGCCGCTCGGGCTCGTCACCTGATAGGCGCCGATATGCTGGGTGATGCCGCCCGCCTCGCCCGAGACCACGTTGGTCTTGCGGATGGCGTCGAGCAGCGAAGTCTTGCCGTGGTCGACATGGCCCATGATGGTGACGACCGGTGGCCGCGTGCGCAGCACCTCCGGAGCATCGGCATCGTCGAACAGGCCTTCCTCCACGTCGCTTTCGGCCACGCGCTTGACGGTATGGCCCATCTCCTCGGCCACGAGCTGCGCAGTGTCGGCATCGATCACGTCGGTGATCTTGTGCATCGCACCCTGCTTCATCAGCAGGCGAATCACGTCGACGCCACGCTCGGCCATGCGGTTGGCGAGTTCCTGGATGGTGATCGTCTCGGGGACGATGACCTCGCGGGCAATCTTCTCCTTGGGCTCGGAGGAGCCCTTGCCCGTCAGGCGCTGCATGCGGCGACGGAAGGATGCGACCGAACGGGTGCGCTCGTCGTCACCCGAAAGCGCCTTGGTGACGGTCAGGCGGCCTTTGCGGCGATCGTCTGCGCCCTTGGGAGTCTTCGGTGCGGCCGGAACCTTCGCGGCGCCCTTGCGACCACCGCGCGGTGCATCATCCTCCTCGGTGGCACGGGCACGGGCCGGTGACGGCTTGGCAGCGGGTCGCGCCGTGTCCTTGGTCGCAGCCTTGCCGCTTTCCGCAGCCTTGGCTTCGGTCGGCTTCTCCGCCGGCTTTTCGGGCGCAGGCTCGGGCTTTGCCAGATCGTCGAGACTTGGCGGCTTGCGCATGTCACGCATGGGCCGCGCAGAAGCCTGAGCCGGCTCCGCGGCCTCAGGCGCGGCGGGCGCGGCCTTCTCGGCAACGGGTGCGGCCTGAGACGGATCGGCCTTGGGGGTTGCAGCCGATTGCGCGCTTTCCGCAGCCTCGGCCTCCTGACGCTGACGCGCCTCTTCCTCGGCCTTGCGGGCAGCTTCGGCCTCGGCCCTGGCGCGTGCCTCCGCCTCGATGCGGGCGCGCTCCTCGTCCGCGCGACGCTGGCGGTCCTCTTCCTCGCGGCGCTTGGCATCGGCGAGCGCTGCCGCACGGGCATCGATCTCGCTCTCGCTCAGCGTGCGCAACACGACACCGCCGCCGCGTCCGGGACGGGCCGGCTGGCGCGGCGGAGCGGATTCCCGCGACGAGACGGGCTTTGTCGCGGACGGACCCGGCGCAGCCGTGCGCGCCGCCTCTTTCGGGGCGTCCTTGCCGGCATCCCTGCCACCATCCTTGGCCGTCTCGCCGGGGCCGACGCTACGCCGTTTGACCTTCTCGACCACGACCTGCTTGGTGCGGCCATGGGAGAAGCTCTGGCGAACAGTTCCCTGCTCGCCACGGCGCTTGAGGGTCAGCGTCTTGGGGGACGAAACCTGAAGAGTCTTGTCGCCCGGGTTCTTCGTATCAGACATTCCGCTCACAATCCTGCGGGTTCGTTATCATCAAGGCTGCGCTCCTCCTCATGAGGGGCGTCAGACATGGCGATGGATCCGCGAAACACGCATAGCCGCCGCCAGCGCTCCAGGAAGCCTCGGCTCCCGGCGCCCGCGACGAGCGCTGCATGTATCACACGAGACCGGCCCAAAGCCAAATCCAAATCGTCACCGGAGAGAAAATCGATCACGGGGATCGTTTCCGCACCGTCACCGAGGCACCGTCGCAGCGCCTGTGCGAGTTTGCGACGCCCGTCCGCAGCAGCTTCCGCCGCATGGATGAGCACCACAACGTCACCGGATGCAATCGCGCCTTCCACCTTGTGGAAGCCCGTGACCACGCATCCGGCCTTGTTGGCCAGGGCAAGAGCCTGGCGAAGATCAATGGCGAGATCGGCCTCGATGCGGTCGGCCAGATCGGCCGGCGCATTCACCGAAGCCTTGAAGGCGCGGGCGAAGGCCTTGCGCCGCAAGGCCGCCTCGACCGCATCGCGCCTGGCACTGACCCAGGCGCCACGCCCGGGCAGACGCGCTTTCAGATCGGGAACAACGTCGCCCTGCGGGCTCACCGCGAAGCGGATGAGCTCGTCGGGTTCGCGCACCTCACGGGTGGCGATGCAGGTTCGACGTTGTTCACGACGCGGCACGCAGGCGCCTCCTTCACCGCCCTGGGGCGGTCATTGGTCATCATGACCGGACAGGCCCGGAAGGGCCCGTTCACCGGTCCGTTTCCACATTCTCACCGACGGGAAGGGCAGTATCCTCCGCAGCAGTCGCAGTTGCCTGCGTCACCTCTTCCGCCTCACCTTCATCACCTTCGAGCGTCTCGACCGCCTCGGTCGGCGCCTCGATCCAGCCGGCACGGATGCGGGCATCCATGATCATCGCTTCGGCATCAGCGCGCGACAGGTCGAACCCGTCGAGGAAGCCGGCATGGCGCACGGCCTCGGCACCGCGACCTTCCGTGTAGCCGACGAGATCATCGGTTGCACATCCGGCAAAGTCCTCGATGTTCTTCACGTCGTTCTCGCCCAGGGCAACCAGCATTGCCGTGGTGATGCCGTCGATATCGCGCAATTCATCGGCAACGCCGAGCTCGCGGCGCTTGGCGTCATTCTCTTCCTCGATCCGCTCGAGATATTCCCGTGCGCGGGTCTGGATTTCCTGCGCGGTCTCCTCGTCGAAGCCCTCGATATTGGCCACCTCGTCGACCTCGACATAGGCGATTTCCTCGATCGAGCGGAAGCCTTCCGAGGCGAGCAGCTGGCCGACCACCTCGTCGACGTCGAGCGCCTCCATGAACAATTCGGAGCGCTCGTTGAATTCCTTCTGGCGGCGCTCGGATTCCTCGGCTTCGGTCAGGATGTCGATATCCCAGCCGGTAAGCTGTGAGGCGAGGCGCACATTCTGACCGCGCCGACCGATGGCGAGGGAGAGCTGCTCATCGGGCACGACCACCTCGATGCGCTCGCTATCCTCGTCGAGCACGACCTTGACGACTTCCGCCGGCTGGAGCGCGTTGACGATGAAGGTCGCCTCGTCCTCGGACCAGGGGATGATATCGATCTTCTCGCCCTGCAATTCGCCGACCACGGCCTGCACGCGCGAGCCGCGCATGCCGACACAGGCGCCGACCGGGTCGATCGAGGAATCGCGCGAGATCACGGCGATCTTGGCGCGCGAGCCCGGATCGCGGGCCACGGCCTTGATGGTGACGACGTTGTCGTAGATCTCGGGCACTTCCTGACCGAAAAGCTTGGCCATGAATTGCGGATGCGTGCGCGACAGGAAGATCTGCGGTCCGCGCGTCTCGCGGCGCACGTCGTAGAGATAGGCGCGGATACGGTCGCCGGGGCGGAAGGTCTCGCGCGGGATCAGATCGTCGCGGCGCACGATCGCCTCGGCCCGGCCGAGATCGACGATGACGTTGCCGTATTCGACGCGCTTGACCTGGCCGTTGATGATCTCGCCGACGCGATCCTTGAATTCCTCGTATTGCCGGTCCCGCTCGGCATCACGCACCTTCTGCACGATGACCTGCTTGGCCGATTGCGCCGAGATGCGCCCGAAATCGAAGGGCGGCAGGGTCTCGGCGATGAAGTCTCCGACCAGCGCACCCGGGTTGCGATGGCGGGCATCCTCGAGCGAAATCTCGGTGGCCGGATTGTCGACCTCCTCGACCACCTGCAGGAGCCGCGACAGGGCGATCTCGCCGGTGCGCGGATTGATCTCGGCGCGGACCTCGGTCTCGCTGCCGTAGCGGGCGCGGGCGGCCTTCTGGATCGCATCCTCCATCGCGGCGAGCACGATCTGGCGGTCGATCACCTTTTCACGCGCGACCGCATCGGCGATCTGCAGAAGTTCAAGCCTGTTGGCGCTGATGGCCATCGAGGTCACTCCTTCGTGGACTTGCTGGCGTTGTCGTTGTCGGGATGATGCGGCATCTCGGTCGCATCATCCGTCTCGGAGCCGTCGTTGCCGGCGGCCTCGAATTCTTCGGTTTCCTCTGCGTCATCAGCGGTCGGGGCCGTGCCCCGGCGCAGCGATTCGCGAATCAGATCATCCGTCAGGACCAGCCGCGCCTCGCCGATATCGCCGATGGGCAGGCGTGCCAGCGGGTCCGTCCCCTCGGGCGCGTCGGGCAGGCGAATCAGTGCAATTGCCCCTTCTGCGCCCTCGATCATGCCGCGATAGCGCTTGCGGCCCTCGATCGGTACGGCCATCTCGATCTTCGCCTCGTATCCTGCCCAGCGGGTGAAGTCCTGCGGACGCACCAGCGGGCGATCGATACCCGGCGAGGAGATTTCGAGATGATACGCGCGATCGATCGGATCGTCCACATCGAGCGCCGGCGAAACCGCATGGCTGACGGTCTCGCAATCGGAGACGCTCATCGTGCCGTCCGGGCGCTCGGCCATGATCTGGACCGTGCAGCCATTCGTCCCGGTCACGCGCACACGCACGAGGCGATAGCCGAGATCGACGATTACGGGTTCGACGATCGCCGCAACCCTTGCGGCGACGCCTGATTCCTTCACAAGACGCTGTTCGTTCGCGCTCGACATCACTCAATCCGTTTCGTCCGGCGGGAGGTGCATCGCGTCGCTTTAAAGACCCGACGAAGTCGATGGTCCAAAAATTTAAGGAGCGGACCCGGCGGGGCCCACTCCCGACATACGATGCAGCGCATCGCAACCAGAGCTGACAAGACCGATATAGCCGCCCGCGCCGGGTTTTTCAAGCGCAATCGCGCGAAGGCGCCGTCACCGCGCCCCGGTGAGCCGCTCGAAGCGCCATTGCACCGGCGCTGCGCCGGCGAGATCGAAGCGCAGGACCAGTTGCTCGCTCTTGCGCGCGCCATCCGTCGCGGCGAGGAAGACGCTTTCCTCCAGCGCGAAGGTGAGGCCCGGCGCGCGGGCCTGCCAGGCTTCCCCGTCAGGCAGGACGAGCATGGCGATACGCCCGGCCTGGGCGAGGCTCGCGCGAATCGCGGGATGCAGGTGGAAGCGGATTTCGGCGCGGGTTGCGGGCGCGCCGGTAAAATCGCCCTCGATCCGGTCCTCGCCCTCGAGCATGTCGCCATCCGGCGCCAGCGTGATCCGGCGCTCGTGGGTGATGCCGAAAGCGGGCGCATAGCCGTCATGGCTCATGCGAAAGCGTAACGGGCTCGGGCGCTCGACCCTGACTGCGCGCGGCCCGCGCAGCATGACGGGGCCGAGTCGGCGGATCAGCCAGCGCGCCACGAGGCGGCGCCCGATCCAGCCGGTTTCCGTCAGGAATTGCGCACATGAGGTGTCGGCGATGCCAAGCGTGCTGTGCGCGGCGGTGCTGCGGGCGGGCAGCGCGATAGGATCGTCATGACCGCGCGGCGCGCCGCAATTCACGATCATGCGCTGGCCGCGCACGGAGAATTCGAACGCCCCCGGCCCCGCCCCCGCTTCCGCCGCATGGATGGCGGGCGGGCAGGCACCGGTATCGGCGATCAGCAGGGCATCGCGCGCCTCGATCCGCTCGAAACCGGAAACGAGGGCGCGTTGCAGGGGGCTGCCACGGGCCTCGTCATAGAAGAGCAGCGTGGTGAGATGATCCACCGGTGTCGAGCCCATGCCGTTGAACAGGGCGAGCGTGCCGTCACCATGGCGCATCAGACGCAGCAGCGGCGGGATCCGATCGAGCGCCTTGAGCAACTCCCCCGGCGGCTCGATACCCCGGGCGAGATAGACCTGCTTGAGCGGCAGCAGATCGAGCAGCAATTCCAGCACGGTCCTGGGATTGCGCCCGACATGGCCGCCATCGGGCAGGATCTGCGCCTCGAGCTCGCGCGCGAGAATGCGGGAAGCGCGCCGGGCGACGCCTTCGAAACCCTCCAGGCTGAGCCCGGCATAGGTGACCGCGACTGCCGCACGCAGCCGCGCGAGGGGGCGGGGATGGGAGAGCATGGCACGCTGCAGCCGGCGCAGATCCCGCCCCAGAGCGCGCATCAGCTTGTGATAGAAGGCGTGATCCGCCCCGTCCAGGATCAGGGGGGACTGGCTGAGAAAGGCGATGACCCGCCTTGCGCTGACATCCGTCTCGCGCGCCGCCGGATCGGGCGGACGCGACAGAAATTCCCCGACGAGCGCACGCGCATTGGCCCGCGCCAGCGCCGTGTCAGCCGCTCGCAAATGCCGCAGCCAGCCGAAACCGTAGAGCAGTTCCGCCCAGTGACGCGACGGCGGCGTCAGGCTGAAGGGCGAGCGCCCGCCCGTGGTGACGGCCCGCCCGCCGAAGACGAAGGAGCCGGCATAGATGTCATTGGCGATGGTGGCGTCCGAGGTGCGCAGATCCGGCGGAACGATCAGCAGCCGCTCGGGCACGCGCTTGCGCACCGAGCCGATGCCGAGCACGCGCCGCGCGCCATCACGCAAAGCGCGCCCGGCTTCACGCAGGGCCAACCCGTAGATGTGCCAGCGATCGGAGCGCGCGCTCAATCAACCCCCCACCCGCAATTGCCTGCCTGCGCTGCCGTTTCGCCGAAACGGACGAGCCCCGTTCGGCGAGGGAGACGGCGTGGATGCGACAGATCTGCCCCTATCTTCTCACCTGAACCGGCCATGGTTAACAAGCGGTTTCCCACTTGCCACAAATACAGGCAATCGCGGCGCAAATTGCGAGGAACGCGCAGGCGCTCTCCCGCGAGCAGCGCGTCAGGCGGGATCGTTTGCAGCCGGGAGCTTGCGGAAACGCGCGGCGAAGAAACCGTCGAGCCCCTCGACGAGCCCTGATCCGCCGCGATGGGGCAGAGCGCGGAAATCGCCCTGCGCATCGATCAGGCCGGCAAGGTCCGCAAGCGCCCCCGATGCGGCGAGTTCGTCGGGCGTGATCGCGATGCGCTGCATATCGCCATGGCGCTCCAGCAGGTAGCGCGCCTGTGCCTCGCCCTCCTCCGGCTCCAGCGAGCAAGTGCAATAGACGAGCCGCCCTCCCGGCGCGAGCAGCCCGACGGCCTTGTCGATCAATCGGCGCTGCAGATCGGCGAGTTTGGCAATATCCTCCGGCGTCTTCGTCCAGGCGACATCCGGATTGCGGCGCAGCGTGCCCGTGGCGGAACAGGGAGCATCGAGGAGGATCGCGTCGAAGCGCAGATCATCTTCCAGCGCCAGAACGTCGGCTGCGCGCAATCGCGCGGTGAGCCGCAACCGGGCGAGATTCTCCGCAACACGCGTCAGGCGTTTCTGCGAGCGGTCGACGGCGAGCACATCCGCGCCCCTCGCCGCAAGCTGGACGGTCTTGCCGCCGGGTGCGGCGCACAGATCGGCGACGCGCTCACCGGGGCCGACCGCGAGCAGGCGCGCGGGAATGGCGGCAGCAGCATCCTGCACCAGCCAGGCGCCGTCGTCGTAACCGGGCAGCGTCTCCACGGCCCGGCGATCAGCAAGACGCAGCGACCCCGTCGGCAGAATGCGCGCATCGAGCCGCTCCGCCCAGAGCGCGCGCGCCGGCCCGTCCTGATCGTCGCGCAGAGTGAGATCGAGCGGGGCTTCCCGGCGCAGCACACCAGCCATGGCGATGCATTCCGCTTCGCCCCAGCGCGAGAGCCAGCGCGCATGCAGCCATTCGGGAAGATCATCCAGCGGCCCGGCCTCGGCGAGAATCGACTCGCGCTCACGCGCGATCCGCCGCCCAAGGGCGTTCACCAGTCTGGCGTAATGCTTGAGATCGGGATGGCTACGCGCCAGCGCCACGCCGGTGGCGACGGCAGCGTGATCGGGCACGTCGAGAAACAGGATCTGTGCGGCGATCACGGTGAGCAGATCGCGCAACTGACCTTTTGCAGACTTGCCTGTCATGCGCGCGGCCAGAGCGGCGCGGATCGTGCCCATCCTGCGGAAGGCGACGATGCAGATGGCGCGTGCCAGAGCCGCGTCACGCTGGGGGATGTCCGCCTTCATCGCAGCCAGGGCCTGCGGGAAGGCATCGTCGAGGGGGCGACGGCTGCGCAGAACCTCGCCGATGACCGTGAAGGCAAGGCGCCGGGCGGCGAGCCCTTCGCCATCATCGCGCGCGGCGCCCGCGCCACGCGGTTTGTGCGTCCTGGCGGGCGATGAGGCTGAGCGCGATTTACGACCGGTGTCGTCCGGCGGTTTTTGAGAAGGCGATGTCATGTGGCGACAACCATGCGCGATGCGCGTCAAAGAAGAAAGGCTGCGGCAGGCTTATCCCACCGCAGCCCCGAAAGCGAGCCCATGCAGCCTTGTGCTGATGATATGCCGTAGCGCGCCCGATCAATCCTTCTGCGGTGCGATCGCGACATCCAGATCGATCATGTGGCCGGCACGATCGCGCTTGGATGCGAGGTAGCGGACGTTTTCCGGATTGGTGCGCCCGATCGAGCGCTCATCGGCGACGACATCCAGTCCGGCTTCCCGGAGAGCGCCAATCTTCACGGGATTGTTGGTGAGCACCCGCACACGGCTCACCCCGAGCTCGGTGAGCATCTGGGCGGCGAAATCGAAGCGGCGCTGGTCGAGACCGAAGCCGAGGGCCGCATCGGCGTCATAGGTGTCAAAGCCTTCCGATTGCAGCTTGTAGGCCCGGATTTTATTCGCAATGCCGTTACCGCGGCCTTCCTGATCGAGATAGAGCAGGATGCCGCCCTCTCCCTCGGCCATGGCCTGGACGGCGCCGCGCAGCTGATCGCCGCAATCGCATTTCAGCGAGCCGAACAGATCGCCCGTCAGGCAGGCGGAATGCAGGCGCACGAAGACCGGCTTGTCAAAATCCGGCTTGCCGACAATGATCGCGACCTGGTCGCGCATGCCCTCACCACCGCGAAACACGACGAATTCGGTTTCATGCGCGCCTTCGAGCGGCACCGGCGCGCGGCTGGCGATGCGCAGAAGCTTCGCCTGCTGCTTGCGGAAAGCGCGAATGGCTTCACCCGTCACGGTGAGGATGCTGGGCTCGTGTTCCATGCCCTCGGGAAGCGGAATCACCAGCACGGCGGGAGTCACGAACGACAATGCCGCCAGTTCAAGCGCATCGAGATCGACCTGTGTGGCTGCACGCACAGGCGCATCGACGCGCGCATCGACGCGTCTGGCGAGAAGAGCGATCCGCTCCGCATCCACCACGGGCATCGCCACCGCGCCCGCATCCTCGCGCTCCAGTCCGATCCGGCGCAGGCGTGGCCCCGTGAGGATCAGCCGCGCGCGACCGCCTGCCACCGCATCGATGCGACGGCACAGGGCATCATCGAGATCCTCGATGCCGAGAACCAGCGCCCGCATATCGTCGTTTTCGATGATGACAGGGCGCGCATGCCGGAATTCCGCAATGGCACGTTCCACATTCATCAAAATGGTATCGTCTGAATAACCGAGTACAAGACGCATCATCGACCAAGGTTTCCTGTATCGTGCGGCCCGCGCCCCGAGAGAACATGATCCGACACCGGATCAAACCTGTTCGCAAGAGGGACAAACCCTACATTACCCCACATGCAAGCGCCGCCCGGATTATCAAGATATCATCTGCTGGATATCGTTCCGGGTTGGCGCAATTGCAAATGCTTCTACGGCTCATCAGTTCCGGCGGATCAATATGAGAGCGATTTCAAGCCTGCCCGGCGCTCCGGCATTCGGGAATTTCGGCGACGCCACCCCGGCCGCACCCTTCGTCGTGGCCCAGCTCGGCCAATCCCTCGACGGGCGGATCGCCACGGTGACAGGGCACTCCTTCTATATCAACGGCGGGGGTGCGCTCGACCATCTGCATGCCATCCGCGCGCATGTCGATGCAGTGGTGGTCGGTATCGGGACCGTCATCGCCGATGATCCGCAATTGAATGTGCGGCGCGTGGCGGGGCGCGATCCCGCGCGGGTGGTCATCGATCCCAACGGTCGTCTGCCCGCATCGGCCCGGATTCTGCGCGATGACGGCGCAAGGCGCCTCGTCCTGCGCCGGGCGGGCCGGGGTGAAAAGCTTCCCGAAGGCGCCGAGGAGATCGTTCTCGACGCGGTGGAAGCGGGCCCCGTCGCCCCGCAGCAGATCCTGAAACTGCTGCGCCAGGCGGGGTTCCGGCGGATCCTGCTGGAGGGCGGGGCGCGCACGATCTCGGATTTTCTCGCGGCGCGTTGCATCGATCGCCTGCACATGCTGGTGGCACCCATGCTGATCGGCTCGGGCAAACCCGGGATCACCCTGCCCCGATCGAAACCCTCGATGACGCCTTGCGACCGGCGACATCCGCCTATTTACTGGAGCAGGGTGATGTTCTGTTCGATTGCGATCTGCGCCGGTCGAGCGATGCGGTCGCGACCTGAGGCGAAGGAGGTATGCAATGAGCAGTGACGCTTCGACGGCGAAGGCGGCGCCGGCAATTCCCGAAAGGCGCTATTCCGGTATCCAGATCGCGCTGCATTGGGTTATCGCGCTGGTCATCATCGGCATGATCCCGGTTGGATTGGTGATGACCCGGCTCGACCCGTCCACGCTCACGAACCTGCTCTATGAAATGCATAAATCCTTTGGTCTGATCGTGTTCGGTCTTGCGGTCGTTCGAATCGGGGCGCGATTCGCGCTCGGCGTACCGCCACTCGCGCCGAACATGCCGCACTGGCAGATCAGGGCCGCGCGCATCAGCCATGCTGCGCTTTATGTGCTGATCATCCTGGTTCCGCTCACCGGTTGGGCCGCGACTTCCGCCTGCTGTGCGCCGGTCAATCTGTTCTGGGCGATCCCGTTGACACTGCCCATCGGGGGCGGCTTCGAGACCGCCGGCCCGATCTTCCTGCTGCACAACATCTCCACCATGACGCTGATCGCGCTGGTGCTGCTGCATTCCCTGGCAGCGCTCTACCACCATTACGGGCTGAAGGATGGTACCCTGCGCAAGATGATGCCAGGCGCGAAACGCTGAGCCGGCCTTGCCGGAATGCGGCGATCATGGGATGAAGATCGCGCCCTGCGCAGCATCGCAGCTCGGGAAGGGCGCTCCCGTTGCCGTCGGCGGGGCAAAACCAATTCGAAGGGATTGTCATGCCGGGACCGATCCGCGCCGTTGCCTTCGACATCATCGAAACGGTTTTCTCGATCGAGAGCCTGAGATCGGGTCTGACACCGCTCGGCCTGCCGGCAAACACCCTCGACACCTGGTTCGCCGCGAGCCTGCGTGATGCGTTCGCCCTCGCGGCCATGGATGATTTCGCCCCTTTCCGCAGAATCATGGGCGATGCGCTGGCCGATCTCCTGCAACGGCATAACCTTCCCGTCATGGAGAACCGCATTGCCGCCTTCCTCGACGGCATGAAGAATCTGGAGGCCAGACCCGACGCAGATCGCGCCTTCGCGATGCTTGCGCAGGCGAATCTGCCGATTGTCGCCGTCAGCAACGGTGCCGCTGCAGCGACACAGCACCTGCTTGAGCGCGCCGCGCTGGCGCCACGCGTGCAAAGGGTCTTTTCGGTCGACGAGATCGGCCTGTCGAAGCCGCGGCGAGAGGTCTATACGCACGTCGCGCAGAGCCTTGACCTGCCTGCCTCAGCAATCTGCCTCGTGGCCGCGCATCCATGGGATGTGCATGGCGCGCGTTCGGCCGGGCTGCACGGGGCCTTCGTCTCGCGCGGCCAGCCCTGGCCGGCCTCCATGCGCAGACCCACCATGATCGGGGACGAACTCCTCGACACGGTCGAGGCAGTGCTTGCGCATACGGGCTGACAGCCGGGTTCAGGTCTTCATGTCGATCACGGTACGCGCCATCTCGGAGGCCGTCGAGAAGACCTTCGCATTCGCCTTGAAGGCTGCGACGGAAGCGGCCTGGTCGGCGATTTCGCGCGTGTAATCGACATTCGGCGCCGCCACCATGCCCCGGGCATCGGCGAAAGGCGCATCGGGTTGATAGCGCAATTCGTAAGCAGGAAGCCGTTCGCTCATCCGCGCCGCAGTGCCGCTGCCGGTGGAGACCTGCACCACATCGACGGGCTGGTAGACACTGCGCGGGTCATCGCTGCGCGGGACCGGGCGATCAGGCGGCGTCTGCGGAACGGGGCCGTTGCTGCGGGCATTGGCGACGTTCGAAGCACTCGCCTCGATGCGAAGCGCCGAGCCATTCATACCGCTCGCGGCTATGGTCAGTGAGGACGACATGCCCGGACAATGTCGCCCGCCGCGTTACGACACGATCAAGCGGAACAATTGCATTTTAGGGATTTGTCGAAAAAGCCGGGCAAAAAAAATCGCATGACGACCGGAACCGGTGGCGGCTGCGGACGTTGGCACGCTAACCGACCTTGATCTGCCCCCACCGGTCGGCAACTCTAAGGCGCATCCGGTGATCCGGATGCGCCTTTTTCGCATCAGTCCAGATCATGCGGCGATGTCGCGGGCATAGGCCCAGTAGAGTTCCCGGGCGCGCTGGTAGATCGGCCCGGGCTGGAGCCCGTGCTCCTCGATCCGTGTCACCGGCGTGACCTTGGCATAGTTGCCGGTGCAGAAGATTTCATCTGCATCGAGGAATTCCTCGTAGCGCAGCACCCGCTCGATCACCTCGACACCGCTGTCGCGCAGCAGGGCGATGACACGCTGGCGGGTGATCCCGTTGAGGAAGGTTCCGTTGGGAATCGGCGTGTGCACGACACCGGCCTTGGCCATGAAGATATTTGCGGTTGCCGTCTCGGCGACGCTGCCCAGCATGTCGAGCACGACGGCGTTGTCGAAGCCGCGCGTGCGCGCCTCGCGCAGGATGCGGGCATTGTTGGGATAGAGACAGCCTGCCTTGGCATCGGTGGGCATGGTCTCCAGCGTCGGGCGGCGGAAAGCGCCCTTCGTGACGGCGGCGCCGGCAGGCTCTGCCATCGGCGCCTCGAACAACGTCATGCAGAAGCCGACATTGTCGGGATCGGTCGTGATCGTACCGGGCCCCTCGCCCTCGCCCCAATACATCGGCTTGACGTAGAGGGCTTCGCCGGATTCGAATTTCTTCGCCCCTTCCAGGGCCAGTGCGACCATTTCTTCCGTGCTCACCGTCGGATTGAGATCGATCGCCTTGGCGGAACGGTTGACACGGGCCATGTGCAGGTCGAGATCCGGCGCCACGCCGTCGAAGATGCGTGCGCCATCGAATACGGTGGAACCGAGCCAGCTGGCATGGGAACGCGGGCCGATGATCGGCGGGTTGCCTTCGTGCCAGTCTCCTGCATACCAGGTCCAAGTCTTCGAATACCAGGCCACGCGTTTTCTCCTTCCATGCACTGACGACGCAACGCATGCGTCGTCCCTATCCAAGAGATGCCCGGCCCCGCCTGTCAATCGGCAAGTTTCCCCACCATGTCTTGCAGGCGATGCCCGCCGCTGCGCGCGGCCAATGAGCATGGCAATCGCACAAGAGCGTCGCGATCCGACGGTAGAGCCGTTGAAGCGCCGCCCGCAAGCCCGGAATCTGCAAACACTGCGCGCATGCCAAAACACCCAAGCCGGATGCCCGCAAGCTGGGCGCGTCTGGACAAGCCATCGCACGAGTGAAGGTGCCGCATCCCGTCATGGATCGGCCACTTTCGACGCACGAGCGGGAAGCGGCAGGACCGACAGGTCGAGTACCGGCACGCAGTTTGATCGCATGAAAAAATGACCGTAGTGCAGCGGTGAGACACGAACCTGCGTGAACCGGCCCGGCCAATTGTTCAAGCCTGGCTGCGCAGCCTGTCCCGGGTTTCGGCAAGGGCGGCGATGGCCGCATCGATCTCGTCACGCTGGCCTTCGAGATGCGCAATCTGCTCCTCGACCTTGGTCAGGGAGAGCTTGAGATCAATTCCACCCTTGCCCCCCTGCTCGGTCGGTGTGAGCATGTCCTGGATCTCGGCAAGCGTGAAACCGAGCTGCTTGCCCTTGAGAATCACCGAAAGGCGCTCACGGTCGCGGCTCGAATAGATGCGCATGGTACCGATACGCTTCGGCGCGAGCAGGCCACGATCCTCGTAGAAACGCAGCGCCCGCAGCGTGACGCCGAATTCTCGCGACAGATCGCTGATCAGGTATTCCTTCGCTTCGGAACCGCCTTCTTCGGCGAATCCCGAAACTTCCGGCGAAATCGTCTTGACACTATCCATGTACGACACAAAGACCCCCTTTGTTCGATACCCGCCGCCGGACGCCCGTCCGCGCAGAGAACCGCTTCGGACAATCTCGCCCAACCTGAAACGCACAACACTCCGATTGGAATAATCAGAGATTGCCTTGCCGGGCAGACGAAAGCCCGATCCGGCCGCCCGGACCAGACCCGAGACCTTCCGGAACCAGCACTCGGACTATGCCCCAGACAAAGCCCGGTGCCAATATCAAGCTGCATTAAATTCGTATAGCAACCTTTAAGAAACGTCACCGTTGCATATCCGCTACGGCATCGCGCGGGAAACCTGCGTCACCCGGCGATGATCGCGCTGCGCCGGCTCAATCCGGCTCGAAGCATTTCCGCCTTTTTACCAACCGCGCGCTGCGTCACCGTGGCGAAAGCGTCGCGGAGAGATACCGGACTCACACCCGGCCCCGGATTGAAATATCACGACGCATGGGCAACGCACCCGAACGACGCTCTCGCCGAACGCGGCAGAGGGGCGGAGGGGCCGAGGGGCCGAGGGGCCGAGGGGTGGAGGGGCACATGCTTCGCAAGAGGCTTCGCGAGCAGGGGCGGCCATGGAGGCTCATGCGGGTTGCATGTTGCGACCGATGAACCCGACCAGACCCCGCTTCCCGGAAGGACCTTGCAACCGGACTTGTCGCGTGACCCGGCGCATCAGGGCGCTGGTCAGCGGGAAACCCGCCCGATCAGGGATATGCTAGAGACATGACACGTTATTGCGCTCGATCTCATCGACATTGCGCACGGGCCAGGGCGTCGTTTCGCCAAGTTCGAGATCACCGATGATCGCATAGCCGATCATCGGGGTATAGACATTGGCGACTTCCGCGAGAATGAAACTGCTGTCGGGAACGGCGAAGCCCGCGGGAATATCGACGCTGCTGCCCGTCGCGCGCGGCCCGATATCGCGCCCGTCGCTCCAGCAGACACGGCCGACGAGGCTGCCATTGTCATCCTCTATGACGACCGAGGAAACCCGCATGGTCACGCGGGAGATGTCATAGGGCGCCATGACGGAGAGGGCGGCGTTGAAGACCTCCTCCATCTGGGCATTGTCGATGCCGTCCGACGACCGGCTGGTGATATCGGCAATGGTGCGCGACAGGATCGTGACCTTGCGATTGATGTTCACGCCCTGCGTGACCTCGGACATGCCGAGAAACAGAAGCAGCATCACCGGCAGGATCATGGCGAATTCGACGGCTGCGACACCGGCGGTTGCCAGCGGGAAGGCCCGTGCGCGCCGCCAGGTCCCGCGACATTCCGCGAGCGCCAGATGCAGACCATAATGCAAGACCGGGTGGAACCGTCCACCTGTCCACAGACGCATCATCGCGTGCTTCATGAATCCGGTCATGTCCACCCTCACTGTGTGAACGGTTCGTTGCGGAAAGCCGACGTGGCCATGATCAGACGCCCGCCACCATTGAGCATGGTCTCGCGCGAGCCGAAAATTCCAACGAAAGCCGGATAGTTCATGGCGGCACGCACCACCACGATTTCATCAGGGCCGGTCGCCTGATAGTCGAAATCGGATGCGTCGAATTCACCTTCCGGCGTGACCGGAGTCGCCAGCGTGGCGCCGGGAAAGTTCGGGAAGGAGCGGACATCAACCTCGACGAGATCATTGCAGTTGAACAACGCCGTCACCCGGCTGCAGATCTCGTCACGGAAAGCATCCGCGCTCTGCCCGCCGGCATTCTGGAATTGCCCCGTATAGATCTGCCGCGATGCATCGGCGACGGCGTTTTCCAGCACCTGCGTGGCCCAGAAGGTCAGGGCGACTTCGATGATCGCGAAGATGATGCCGAAGAAGGGCAACGCCACCAGCGCGAATTCGACCGCCGTGGCACCCTCGCGATCCTTCAGGAAATGCCGCAGGACCAGCCGGCGCCGCAAACTGTCGCCGCAGCGGGTGCCCGTGCGGCCTTTCCGCGCTGCTCCCCCGGCGCCCGAGACGGGAACATTTGCCGGACACATATCGGGAGCATCAAATGATTGTGGACAATTCATCGACCCAATCCTCGTCTCTTCCAGCGAACCGATCCGCAGCGCGCGCCGCGCCGGATACGCGTCATGAGATCCATCCTCGATAGCGCGAAATGATTTCCCGAGCGTTATCCGGAATGATGAAACCCGGGACAGTTCACCGCTATATTATCAAAAATTGTGATAATTTGCATCTATAAATCATCGATGAGGCTTAATAAAAACTATTTAATATACATAAAGATTATAAAAATATTAAAATTTGATAATTCAAATCGGAAAGCCGCCGCGCCTGCAGGACGCGACGGCCATATCGGGAAAGCGTGTTGGTCGGGATGGCCCGGAAGCGATCAGCGGCGGGTCGCCAGTTCGTTGCGCTGTGTCGCCTGCGCGCCGACGCCATCGAAGAAGCCCGGATTATCACCAAGTTGCAGCGACGGCTGGCAGGTCGGCGTGCAGGAATAGGATTCACGATTGAGCCCGCGCTGAACCGTCACCACCGAATCCTGCGGGGCCTGCACGCTGATCATGGATTCAGCGAGAAGTGCGCCGGACCCGTCGAGGGCAATCATGTTGGTTGACCCGAAGCTCTTGCCCGTCACCACGAGGATGCCGTTGCGCTGGACCGTGACGTCCGCAATGATCGGGTTTCCCACGATCACGGTCTGGGTGCGTTCGGGCAACTGCACGACCTTGGCATGATCGACATGGACCACGAAAGCGCCGTCATCGACGGTCGCGCCCGCGCCGGGAGCGGTCGCTGCGGCACCTGAGGGGATCGACACGGTTTGCGCGGCGGGTGCGACGGCTTCGCCCTGGCCGCCTTCGACCGGATCCTGCGTGCGGGGTTCGCCGCCGGCGAGAGGCGCATCACTGACATTGCGGGGAGCGACTGGCGCGGGTGGCGCCACCTGCGCCGTCTGTCTCGCCTGCACGTCCGGCGTACCGTCCTCTTGCATCGTGACGTCTTGCCCGGTGGTTTCCTGCCCGGCGGCTTCCTGCCCGGCGGCTTCCTGCCCAGCGGCTTCCTGCCCGGCGGCTTCCTGCCCGGCGGCTTCCTGCGCCGTCGCCTGCCAGGGGGAAAGGTCGCCGGTGAAGAGCGCCAATGCGGTGGCGGACACGATCGCAATACCCAGCGGACGGGTCAGGCGGGCGGGACGGATAACACGGTTCAGCCGAGGCGCCATGGTTTCGCTCACTTCGCGGTCTCTTGGAATCACCCTGTGGTTCTAACCCGGAATGGTGAATGAATGACTAACTACCGGGCATTGTCCGATTTTTTTCACGCAAAAGTGGCATTTTGAATCAAATGCTGCTATATACAGTCTTGCGCGGCTTTATACAGTCTTGCGCGGCTTGGCGCCGAGTGGGCTTTTGCTGTCTGATGCAGGGAGCCGCTCGACTACATGTTAACGATTGATTAGTCTTGAATAACTTGATGCATTCACTGAGATACTTCGGAGGTGCAAATAGCCTTTATAAAGAATTACGCAGAGATTTGTTAACCATCCGGGCCTGATTTCAAGTATTAATTTGTTTCGACGATGAAATTAACTTCATTGAAACAGAGCCCTCCTACATTGTCCCTCGTCCTCGGCGGCGTGCTGCGGCGCGGCGCTCGCGGACATCAACAGGCAACCGTGACAGGAGCTTACCGACCATGAAAAATCTTTTTTCCCGTTTCGCCAATGACGAATCCGGCGCCACCGCCATCGAATATGGCCTGATCGCCGCCCTCATCGCCGTCGTGATCATCGGCGCCCTCGAGCTTCTCGGCGAAGAACTCGAGTCCACCTTCGGAGATGTCTCGACCGCCATCAGCGGTGATTGATCTGCCACAGCGGTTCGGTTGAACCGTCACGCGACAGCGCGCCTCGAACGGCGCGCTGTCATGATAGGCGATCCTGCGTTCAACTATCCGCAAGCAATCGCGTTGCGTGGCTTGATGCAAGTCACGCGATATCTCGGGCATGCGTTGCGCCCCCCTTGACGTCGGTTCGCATCATTGAACGCACGGAGGTTGCCGTGAGAGCCTTGCTTGCGCGTGCCATGAACGACGAATCGGGATCAACTGCCACGGAGTATGCCGTGATCGCAGCCGTCATGGCCATCGTCGTGGCAGCCGGCGCACGCAGCGTCGGTGCCGAAATCTTCGAACTCTATGGCTTCGTGAGCACGAATATCGCCGAGGCTCTGCAGGGCGGCGAAGCCGAACCCTGAGCCCATGAACCCTGATCCCATGAACCCTGAGTCCATGCACGAACCGTCCTTGCCGAACGGCGGGTGACGATGGCGCATGCGGTCGGGCTTGCGCTCCGTGCAGCGCCGAGCCCAGCTCCCCCGACAGGCCCGCCAGACGATATCGAACACGGCCTCGAACGCAGCCTCTGGCACAGATACGCCCTGCCCGCGACGTCTCGGCAAAAAATTTATCAAAAATTGTATTGCTGGATCGGCAATTGACGCCAGGCCAAGGCGTTCAAAGGCTCACAGAGCAAGTTGTCAGCATCCCCTGGTTGATTTTTTTCGTCGATTCCGGGGAATGATACGTCTGATTAACCATAAGTTGACGATTGCGTGTTCGAATTCGGGCGTCAACACAAGCGACGCGTGGATTTTAGCTGCCATGAAACGAGCCCAGATTGTCGTCCTCGGCATCGCCGTCACCGCCGGTATCGGCGCTATGTTTCTGATGCGCGGCGGCAACGAGCCGCCGCCACCGAGAGAAGTCGTCACCGTGTCCGAGCCCTCGGCACCCGCGATGGAAGTCCTGGTCGCTGCGGCGGACTTGCCCATGGGGCGGCGCCTCAACCGCGCGGATCTGCGCTGGCAGCCCTGGCCGGCCGATTCGGTGCCGGTCGGACTGATTACCCGCTCGGCTGCCTCCGAGTCACTTGACCAGATTGCCGGCTCTCTGGCGCGAAGCCAGATCCTCGCCGGTGAGCCGATTCGTCGCGAGCGCCTGATCCAGTCGGAGAACGGCGGCTTCATGTCGGCGATTCTTCCTGCAGGAAAGCGCGCCGTCGCGATCTCGATCGATACGCGCGGCTCATCGACAGCCGGCGGCTTCATCCTGCCCAATGACCGTGTCGACGTGCTGCGCACGTTCCGCACCGACGATGCCGGCGGCCAGGGTGATCAGCAGGCGACCGAGATCCTGTTGCGCAACATCCGCGTCCTCGCCATCGGCAGGAACGTGCAGACGGATGATCAGGGCAACTCGAGCGCCGAGGGCGAAACCGCAACCCTCGAGCTCACCCCGTCCCAGGCCGAGATCGTCACGCTGGCCCAGCGTACCGGACATGTCTCCCTGGCCCTGCGGTCTCTGGCGGATGCCGAGCTTGGAGAGGATGAACTCGACGAAGGCGGACGCGGACTCACGGTCGTGCGCTTCGGCATCCCACGCCAGACGACGACCCCCTGAGGCGACCATGTCCAGATCCGATTCCCGCATGCGCAAACCGATTCGCGACCCGCGTCGTTCGAGCCCGGCGACACCGGTCCGCGCCGAAGCGCCGGCACCGCCAGCAGGCCTCGCCGCCCGCATTCTGCGAGAGAGAAAAGCCATGACAGCAGAAACTTCAGCCGCAGCGCCCGCGCCGTTCCGGAACCGCATCCGGACCTTCGCAACGGCGGCGCACCAGGCCCCCTCCAAAGCCGGAACGCGCGGCGGGGTGCGCACAAGTCGCAAGCTCGGCTTCACGATGCTCTGCGCCACCGCAGCGCTGACATTGTATCTCGCCCCGCTATCGGTGCAGGCCGCAGATTTCGATTCGGGCGGCCAGGGCGGTTTCGGCAAGGGCGGCTTCGGCAAGGGGCAAGCGGCGCAATGGTCCGACCAGTCGTTCGACAGTGAATCGACCGTGCGCATCGGCGATCATGAAGGTCAGCGGACCCGGCGCATCGGGCTGGGCATCGGCAAGTCGGTAATCGTCGATCTGCCGCGTGACGCCAAGGAGGTCTTCGTCGCCAACCCGGCCGTCGCCAATGCGGTGGTACGCTCGACCCGCAAGATCTTTCTGATCGGCCAGGAAGACGGCGAGACGTCCGTCTTCATTTTCGACGCGGATGGCCATCAGCTCGCGACGCTGGAAGTCTCGGTGGGTCGCGAACTGGGCGAATTGCGCGATACCCTGCGCCGCTCCTTCCCCCGGGCGCGCATCGATATCCAGCCGGCAGGCGATTCGATCATCCTGACCGGCTCCGTTTCAAGTGCGACCCAGGCTCAGCATGCCGTCGATATCGCGGAAGCCTTCGTCGGTCGCGAGGGCGGCGATCTCGGCGGACGTGGCGCGGTGATCAACTCGCTCACCATCGAGGAGCAGGATCAGGTGATGCTGCGCGTCGCCGTGGTGGAGGTGGCCCGCGCCGTGGTCAAGCAGTTCGGCATCCAGACCAATGTCGGCTGGGATACGCTGGAAGCCGAGGATATGACCTCGCTCTTCCCGCTCAATCCCGGTCTCGACAGCACGCGCGGCAGCTATACGGCGAATTTCGGTGGCAGCGGCTTCGATGTGAAAGCGACCCTGCAGGCCTTCGAGCGCGCCGGTGTCTCGCGCACCCTCGCCGAACCGACGCTCGTCGCCGTCTCGGGGGAATCCGCAAGCTTCATGGCCGGCGGGGAGATCCCGGTTCTCACCCCTTGCCCGCCGAGCGAGCCAAACTGCGTTCCGTCGGTCAATTTCAAGCCCTTCGGCATCAATCTGGACTTCACCCCGGTCGTGCTGGCCGAGAACCGGATTTCGCTTCGTGTCTCGACCGAGGTATCCGAACTCGATTTCGAAAACAGCTCGACCGTACTCGGCAGCAGCGTGCCCGGCATGAAGGTGCGCAAATCCGAGACCAGCGTCGAACTGCCCTCGGGCGGCACCATGATGACTGCCGGACTGATCTCGACGCGCACGGGACAGACGGTCGCCGGCATGCCGGGCCTGATGAATCTGCCGATCCTCGGCGCGCTGTTCCGCTCGCGCGACTACCAGCGCCAGGAAACCGAACTGATGATCCTGGTCTCGCCCTATATCGCCAAGCCGATGGAGCAGGCCGAGGCAGAACGCCCGGATGACGGTTTCATCGAAGCCTTCGACCCGCAGGCCGTCCTGATGGGCCGGTTCAATCAGATGTACGGCACGACCGGCGACTCGCAGCCCGCACGTGGCACGCCCGGCCGCTTCGGCTTCATCGCGGATTGAGGGAGCAGCCGTCATGAACCCTCCCGTGCTCGCCAATCCATCCAACCGCGCACCCCATGAAGCGGCACATGATGCGACATCAAGGAATGCTGGCATGACTCAGCCCAAACCTACCATCCGGAGCGGCTCACGAAGCCTCGGCATCACCCTCGTCGCGCTGTCCGCCTTCGCATTGGCCGCCTGCGCGCAGGACCGCGTGGTTCAGACCGGCTCGATCTACCCTTACGACTACCGCGATCGCCACCCGATCGTGCTCAGTGACAAGCCCCATCACCTCGATATTTTCGTCCGCGGCAGCCGGCTCGACGACCGCCAGACGGAGGATCTTGACAGCTTCGTCGAAAAGTATCGCAAGGAAGGCAAGGGGCGCATCAGTATCCAGGTGCCGCGTTCCGAAGCCGGAGCCGGGCGCACCCTCGATTCGCTGCGTGTCCGGCTGCGCGATGCGGGCATTCCGTCCAACGCCTATTCCGTGTCGCATTACGACCCGACGCAATCGGGTCTCGCCGCGCCGATCCGCCTGAGTTTCCGCCACATGGCGGCGCAGGTCGAGGGCCCTTGCGGGCTCTGGCCGCAGGATCTCGGTGTCAGCGATGCCGGGTTCAACATGCGCAACGAGCCCTATTGGAACCATGGTTGTGCCACCCAGAGCAACGTCGCTTCCCAGATCGCCGACCCTGTCGATCTGGTCTGTGGGCGCACTCCGGGCGCGGTCGATCCGGTTCGGCGTTCCGCGAATATCCAGAAACTGCGCGAAGGCAACGATCCGTCCACCAACTACCAGCAAGATGGGCGCAGCGGCATCAGCGATGTCGGCGACTGATCACGCGTGAACGGATGCCAATCCTGACAGGACAACGTCGCGAACGAAGGATAATGAAGTCATGAGTCACAGTGAAGACGACATGATCGCGCCGGTACCGCGCGTCACGATTCAGGCGTTTTGTGATTCGCCCGATATCGCGACAGCGCTGGAATCAGCGGCGACCGACCGGCGCATGCAGAAGGCGCATCTGCGCGTTCAGGCCGGGGGTGCCGCCGGTGCCGTCGCGGCCTTCGCCCAGGCTCCCACGCCGAACGTGATCATCCTCGAAGTCGGTCAGAACGAGCAGGCCCAGTTCCTTCGCCACCTCGACGAGCTTTCCGAGGTCTGCGATACGGGCACCCGGGTGCTCGTCGTCGGCCATGTCAACGACGTCCTGCTCTATCGCGATCTGATCCGGCGCGGCGTCAGCGATTATCTGATCGCACCCCTCTCGCCTGTCGATATGGTGCGCGCCGTATCCGGCCTGTTTACGACGCCGGGCTCCGACCCGGTCGGTCGGATCGTTGCCGTCATCGGCGCGAAAGGCGGCGTCGGCGCCTCGACGGTTGCGCATAATCTGGCCTGGTCGTTTTCGCGCGATCTCGATATGGCGACAGTGGTTGCCGATCTCGACATCGCCTTTGGCACCGCCGGGCTCGACTTCAACCAGGATCCGCCGCAGGGCATCGCCGAGGCGATCTTCGCGCCCGACAGGCTCGATGCCAATGTGGTTGATCGCCTGATGTCGAAATGTTCGGACAAGCTGTCGCTGCTCGCGGCTCCCGCCGTGCTCGACCGTACCTGCGATCTGACGGAGACCACTTTCGACCAATTGCTCGACCTGCTGCGCGCCAACATGCCCTGTATCGTGCTCGACGTGCCGCATCTCTGGAGCGCATGGACGAAACGCATCCTGCTTGCCGCCGACGACATCATCGTCGTTGCGGAGCCGGAGCTCGCTTCGCTGCGCAATGCGAAAAATCTTGCGGATCTGTTGCGCCAGCAACGCCCGAATGATCGTCCGCCACGCTTGATGCTCAACCGTATCGGTCTGCCCAAGCGTCCGGAGATCTCAAGCGCGGACTTCGCCAAGGCCGTGGGTCATGATCTGGATGCGCAGATGCCCTTCGATGCCCAGCTCTTCGGTTCGGCCGCCAATAACGGGCAGATGCTGGCTGAATTGCAGCCCGGATGCCGGCCAGCGGAAATCTTCACGGAGCTGGCGGCCACGCTCATCGGTCGCACGGAATTGAAGAACAAGCGTGCCGGCCTGCTGGATCCGCTGCTGTCCAAATTCCTGAAACGCAAATCGGCTTCGTGACCGGCCCGTTCAGGGCCCGTCGGGCAGCCGCCGGCTAACGACAAACCGCGCAGAGAGTGATCCATATGTTCGGCAAGAGGTCCTCGATCGGAAATCAGCAACCGGCGCAGCCGCGCATGCCTGCGGCACGACCGGAGGCCGGGCCGGCGAACACGGCGAGCGAGCCGGCGGTCCCCGTCCTGCCGGTCGAAAACCCGCGACCGAGCGGGAGTTTCAACGCCAGCCCCCTGCCACCGCCGGAGCCGGCGAAGCAGAAGCCGGTTGCCGTGGAGACGCGACAGCGCTCAGACGAATATTACCAGACGAAGAGCATGATCTTCGGCGCGCTGATCGAGGCCATTGATCTGGCACAGCTCGCGCGCCTCGACGCGGATTCCGCCCGTGAAGAGATTCGCGACATCGTCAACGAGATCATCGCACTGAAGAATGTCGTCCTCTCCATCGCGGAGCAGGAAGAACTGCTCGACGACATCTGTAACGACGTTCTCGGCTACGGCCCGCTCGAGCCGCTGCTGGCGCGCGACGACATCGCCGACATCATGGTGAACAATGCGCGCAAGACCTATATCGAAGTTGACGGCAAGATCCAGCTGACCAACGTCCGCTTCCGCGACGAGCAGCAGCTGATGAATATCTGCCAGCGGATCGTCAGCCAGGTCGGTCGCCGCGTCGACGAATCCAGCCCGATCTGCGACGCCCGCCTTCCCGACGGCTCGCGCGTCAACGTGATCGCGCCACCGCTCGCGATTGACGGGCCGGCGCTGACGATCCGCAAGTTCAAGAAGGACAAGCTGACCCTCGACCAGCTGGTCAAGTTCGGGGCCATCTCTCCGCCGGGCGCGGAAGTGCTCAAGATCATCGGCAAGGTCCGCGCCAATGTCGTGATCTCGGGCGGTACGGGCTCGGGCAAGACGACGCTTCTGAACTGCCTGACGAACTATATCGAGCACGACGAACGCATCATTACCTGTGAGGATGCGGCGGAGCTCCAGCTGCAGCAGCCGCATGTGGTGCGTCTCGAAACCCGCCCGCCCAATCTGGAAGGTCAGGGCCAGGTTACCATGCGTGATCTCGTCCGCAACTGCCTGCGCATGCGCCCCGAACGCATCATCGTCGGCGAGGTGCGCGGCCCGGAAGCCTTTGATCTGCTGCAGGCAATGAATACGGGCCATGACGGTTCGATGGGCACCCTGCACGCGAACTCACCGCGTGAATGCCTGTCGCGTATCGAATCGATGATCACCATGGGCGGCTTCGCGCTGCCTTCGAAGACGATTCGCGAGATGATCGTCTCCTCCATCGACGTCATCGTCCAGGCCGCGCGACTGCGCGACGGCTCACGCCGGATCACCCACATCACCGAGGTGCTGGGCATGGAGGGCGACGTGATCGTGACCCAGGATATCGTGCTCTACGACGTGCTTGGTGAGGACCAGAACGGGCGCCTGATCGGCAGCCACCGCTCGACCGGCGTCGGACGCCCGGGTTTCTGGGAACGTGCGCGTTATTACGGCGTCGAGGAGCAGCTCGCAACGGCGCTCGACGCGATGGAAGCGGCAAACGAGCCTGCTTGACGACGATCGGGAGATCAGGACAGGGCCATGGAAATACGCGACATTCTTCTCGTCATGCTGATCGCGATCGCCGTCGGCGGCATCGCGCAGGTCTTCCTGTACCCGCTCCTCTCGGGGGAAAAGCGCGCGGAAAAGCGTCAGCAGGCCCTGATGGCGAAGACGCCCAACCAGCGTGTCGAGCGCGTCCCGCGCGATTCCGCCCAGCGTCGCGATCAGATCGTGCAGACCCTGCGTGAGATCGAGGAGAAGCGCGATCGCAACAAGGCTTCTCTGGAAGAGCGTATTGCCCATGCCGGACTCGACTGGACGAAATCGCGTTTCTTCCTGATGAGCGCTGCGCTGGGATTGCTGGTCGGCCTGTTTCTCTTCATCCTCACGGGGGGAGCTTCATCGTGGCGGGGCTCGGCACCTTCGCTGGCGGGCTCGGCCTGCCGAACTGGATTCTCGGCTATCTCGCGAAGAAGCGCGTCGAGAAATTCATCACCGAACTTCCCGATGCGATGGACATTATCGTGCGCGGCATCCGGGCCGGATTGCCGTTGGGCGACTGCATGCGCGAGATCGCGGCCTCGGCGGAAGAGCCGATCCGCAGCGAGTTTCGTCTGGTTACCGAATCGCAGGCGATGGGTGTGACCCTCTCGGATGCGCTCGAGCGCCTGGCGGAGCGGGTCCCGGTGGCCGAATCCTCGTTCTTCGCCACGGTGATCACCATTCAGACCAAGGCCGGCGGCAACCTTTCCGAAGCCATCGGCAACCTGTCGCGCGTCCTGCGCGAGCGCAAGAAGATGAAGGGCAAGATCCAGGCGATGAGCATGGAGGCCAAGGCCTCTGCCGCAATCATTGCGGCCCTGCCCTTCATCGTGGCTCTGATGACCTATATTTCCAGCCCCAGCTATATCGAACTGCTCTGGCTGACACTCACCGGCAAGATCGTGCTCGGTGTCTGTGCGATCTGGATGCTGTTTGGCGTGATGGTCATGAAGAACATGATTTCCTTCGATATCTGATCGGAACGGAGCAAAGCGATGATCATGCAGGCCCTTTCCGACCCGCAATTCCTGGCAATGGTCCTGGCGGGAATCGCCGCAGTCGCGACCGTCTTCACAGTCGCGATGCCGCTGATCGCCAACGACAATCTCGACAAGCGCATGAAGGCCGTCGCGGTGGAACGCGACCGGATCAGGGCGCGCGAGCGCGAGCGTCTTACGCGGCAGAACCGGGGCTCCCTGCGCTCGAGACCCGCCGAGCGCATCCGCCAGTTCGTCGAACAGTTCAAGCTTTCGGACTGGCTCGGGACCGAGACGGCCAAGATGCAGTTGATGCAAGCCGGTTTTCGGGGTCAGAAATCGGAATATACGTTTCTGGTTTTTCGTCTGGTTCTGCCCATCAGCTTCACACTGATCGCGGGGGCGTACCTGTATTTCATCGATGATTTCGAGCTCAGCCTGATCATCCAGCTCGGTATCGTGATCTTTGCGGCGTATATCGGGATCAAGGCTCCGGAGATCTTCCTGCGCAATGCCATGCAGAAACGCCAGCTCTCCATCCGTCGGGCCTGGCCCGATGCCCTTGATCTGCTGCTGATCTGCGCCGAATCCGGCACGTCCATGGAACAGGCCTTTCGCCGGGTCAGTACCGAGATCGGACGCGCCTCGATCGCGCTTGCGGAAGAACTCGCTCTCACCACCGCAGAGCTCTCCTATCTGCCCGAGCGCCGGCAGGCCTACGAGCATCTCGCCGAACGCACCGGACTCGAATCGGTCAAGGCCGTTTCGACGGCACTCATCCAGGCGGAGCGTTACGGCACGCCCATCGGTCAGGCCCTGCGCGTGCTCGCCCAGGAGAGCCGCGACCAGCGCATGAACGAGGCCGAGAAGAAGGCGGCTGCCCTGCCGCCCAAGCTGACTGTCCCGATGATCCTGTTCTTCCTCCCGGTCCTCTTCGCCGTGATCATGACTCCCGCGCTCATTCAGGTCTTCGACTGGCAGTGAGCCGCCCGCGCATGGCGGGGTTGCCTCGCCAGGCATGGCCTTTCCCGTCCGGCTTTGCTAGATCCGGGCCGTGACGCGTGACCGCGCGTCGCCGGATCAAGCGAGCGACGAGGGTTCATGTCATCCGCACCGGGCCAGCCCGACACCTCCCCGGGCACGACCGGCCTGCCGAGCGCATCCGGCCTCGGCCTCGCCTTCGCAAGCGCCGGGGCAACGGCTTACGGGATCAGCATCGTCTTTGCCCGCATGGCCGCCGATTCGGGATTGTCCGGTGTCTCGGTCGCGCTTTACCGCGTCATCGCGATGTTTGTCGTCGCCGCGCTCGTCGCCGCCCTGTGGCGCCGGCTGCCGCGTATCGCCCCTGGTGAAGGCCGTGCCATGATCGCGCTCGCGCTCGGCGGTGCGGGCGTGGGGATCGGCTACATGAGCGCGGTAACCTTCATTCCGGTCTCGGTGGCGGTGGTCATCTTCTTCACCTTTCCGATCGTGATCGTGCTGCTCTCGCCGCTCGTGGATGGCGGGAGCCTGCGTCCTGCCCTGCTCGTGCTGGCAGGCATGGCCTTCACGGGCGTGGCGCTGGTGATCGGGCCCGGCTTCGGCACCCTCGACTGGCGCGGCGTCGCGCTGGCCGGGCTGGCGAGCGCCTCGGCAACCCTGCAATTCTTCTCCGGCACACGTTCGCCGAAAACGCCGACACTGGCCAAGATCTTCTGGGTCAATCTCGCCGTGATCCCCGCCTGCATCATCGTCGGCGCCGTGCTCGGCGCGCTGGATCCGCCGGCAGTGCTGACGGTGGCGCCCGCTGCCGTGGCGCTTCTGATCGCGACCTATATGGCGGGATTGTTCTTCCAGCTCGTCGCCCTCGTGCGCGCCTCGGCAGTGGTGGTCGGCCTCGCCTTCTGCGCCGAGCCGGTGGTCGCGACCGCCGCCTCGGCAATCCTGCTCGGCGAACGGCTCGTGCCCCTGCAATTCCTCGGTGGTGCCCTTGTCGTTGGCGCCGTCGCCACCAATGTGCTCATGGAGAACCGGCGCAGCCGTGCGCTTGCCACGCGCCGCGCCCTGACGGAGTAGGATGCATGACCGATCAGAACAGCGCACAACCCGCCGCCGGACGCCGCCCGGAGCCCTTGCCGCTGACGGTGCTCACCGGGTTCCTCGGTTCCGGCAAGACGACGCTGCTCAACCGCATCCTCACCGACCCCGCCATGTCTGACACCGTGGTGATCGTGAATGAATTCGGCGAGATCGGGCTCGATCACATGCTGGTCGAGACGGTGGACGAGGGCATGATCCTGCTCTCGGCCGGCTGCCTGTGCTGCTCGGTGCGCGGCGATCTGATCCACACGCTCGAGGACCTGCTGCGCAAGCGCGACAATGACCGCATCATGCCCTTCAAGCGTGTGATCATCGAGACCACGGGGCTGGCCGATCCGGCACCCATCCTGCATGCGGTGCTCTACCATCCCTATCTCTCGATGCGCTTTGCCGTGCAGGGACTCGTCACCGTGGTCGATGCCATGGCGGGCGCGGCGACGCTGGACACACATGAGGAAGCCGTACGCCAGGCCGCGATGGCGGACCGGCTGGTTCTCTCCAAGACGGATCTGTCCGATTCCGGAGCGGTCGCGGCGCTCACAGCCCGCTTGCGCCAGCTCAATCCCGGTGCCGCGATCCTCGATGCCGGGGATGCGCTCGATCTCGAAAGCATGGTCATGTCGGGTTTGTTCGACACGCAGGGCAAGATCGGCGACGTCGCGACATGGCTTTCAGCCGAGGCCATCGCCGAGGCGGAAGATGCCGCGCACCGGCGCCAGCATGAGCATGATCACGGGCATGGACATGGCCATGGACATGACGAACACCACGACCACCACCATCACGACGTCAACCGCCACGACGCCTCGATCCGGGCCTTCTGCCTGACGAGCGACGCGCCAGTGCCCCAGCGCAGCCTCGACCTCTTCCTCGATCTCCTGCGGGCGAGCCACGGCGCCAAGCTGCTGCGCGTCAAGGGAATCGTCTGTATTGCCGAAGATCCCGATCATCCCGTCGTGCTGCATGGCGTACAGCATGTCGTTCACGTCCCCGCCATTCTCGATGCCTGGCCCGACGATGCCGACCGGCGCACCCGGCTCGTCTTCATCGTCAAGGATCTGGATCGCGCGGAAGTCGAAGCGCTGTGGCAGGCGTTTCTCGGCCAGCCCGGCATTGATCGTCCGGATGCGCAAGCCCTCGCCGACAACCCATTGCGGGTCGCCTGGGGCGGCTGAAGGCGCCGGCCACTCGTGAAGGCTGAGCCGGAGGCGTGGCATCCGGCTCCATCGCCATTCAAGAGTTTGTTAACCTTAACGAAAACTTGCCAGCTACCGGCGCCTCACCCTACGTCATTGCGGTATGGTTCTTGAACCGTGAACGCCCATGGACATTCACATGCGTTGATTGTTCTGTTTCGGAACAGGACAGGCAGGCGACATGCAGAAAGCGGGAGGCGATCATGGTGGCACCGATGTGGGCACGTTCGAATGAGGCGGCATCGGAGGCAACGCGTTCGGGGCCTCATGGCGCGCGCGGCATCGCCTTCGATCCCGCCACGCATGGCGGCGAGGATATCGCCGGGTTCCGCCTCTGCCTGCTCCCGGCGCGGGCGGCGGAGAGCCTGTGCACCGCGTGGCAGCGGGTCGCATCGCGGGCACTCGTTCCCGATCCCTTCCTGCATCCGCTCTGGCTCGCCGCAGCCGCCCGCCACGACAACACTCTGCGCGATCTGCAGATCCTGACGGTCTGGCGCGCCGGGACCTTGTGTGGCCTGCTCCCGCTGCGCACGACGGCCGGTTTTCTGACGCGCAGCTGGCAGATCGTACGCCCGCATCCGGCCGCGACCGGCGCGCCCTTCCTACTGCGCGGAGAGGCGGAGTGGGCCTTCGCCGCAGCCTGTACGATGCTTGGCAGGCGCGCGACGACGCTGCAGTTCGAACTCCCGCAGACGCCCTCGGCCTTCGCGGCGCTGGTTCGCAACCAGAGCGACCGACAAGGTTCGCAATTGCGCGAGGGTCCGCTTTGCCAGCCCGCCCTGCGCCCCAGAGCGACCGCAGCCGGACCGGATATGAACAACACACTTACGTTCCAGCGCAGCAGCGATGCCGCCTCCCTGCGGTCGGGCGTGGAACATCTGCTCGATTGCGACGCCCGCGCAGCCGCGCGTCAGGGGCGCCGTGCGTTGCTTCAGGATGTCGGTATCGTCAATACCATCCGCGCAGCCAGCCGCGCCATGGCGGATGACAGGAGTTGTCAGGTTGCGCTCCTGCGCGAGGGTGACGCGGTTCTGGCTGCCGCCCTGGTGCTGTTTGCTCATGGCCGCGCGGTGATCTGGCACGAAGCGACCGATCCGGCCTGTCCTGGCGCGGCGACGCTCCTGCGCGCGCGCCTCGCATCCGCACTTGCACGCCGCCGTGACAAGCCGGAACTCGCCTCTATCGACAATGGTCTGCAGGGCTGGCGCAGCTGCCGGCTGCGTCTCACTGCCCGGCATGATTTTCTCGGCGGATTCGCCCGTCGCCGTGACGCGTCAACGGATGCCGCTGACGCGCATCAGGTGATCCGGCGCGCGGGTCGGGCCGTTGGAAATCCCGGACACAGCGCCGCGCCCTCCGCGAGGCCGGCGGGCGCCCCCGTCCCGCCCGCACGTCGCGCCTCCTGAAGCAGCGCGGCTTCTCAGGCCGGCCTCAGGCGCCTTCCGATCCGGCGCCCTGTGGCGCAGGCGCCGGACTGCTGCTGCGGCGCAGCCACATGATCAGCGGCGTGACCCAGATCAGCAGCGTCACCACACCGAGCCCCGCCGCGATCGGGCGTCCGAAGAAGGCAAGGAGTTCACCGTCACTGCGGATCATGGTGGTGATGAAATGCTGCTCGACCATGCCGCCCAGAACGATTCCGAGAATGCAGGGCGCAACCGGTATGCCGTTGTCTTCCATGAAGAAGCCGAGGATACCGAAAGCCAGCATGATACCGATATTGAACACGGCGTTGTTGGTGGCAAAGGCGCCGACCATGCAGAAGGCGAGGATCACCGGCATGATGATCCGCCGCGGGATGCGCAACAATTGCCGGCCCGCCCTGATCGCCAGATAGCCGAGCGGTATCATGATCAGATTGGCCAGAATGAAGATCAGGAAGATGGCGTAGATGTTCTGGGGGTTGAAGATGAACAGGGTCGGCCCCGGATTGAGCCCCTTGACGAAGAGCACCCCGATCACGATCGCCGTGATCGTATCACCGGGAATGCCGAAGACCAGAGCCGGCACCCATGCCGCCCCCACCGCCGCATTATTGGCGGAGGTGGCCTCGACGATGCCTTCCACATGCCCCTTGCCGTATTTCTCCCGGTTCTTCGAAAAACGCCGGCTCACGGCATAGGCGATCCAGGCGGCGAGATCGGCGCCTGCACCGGGCAGCGCGCCCACGCCGACGCCCACGGCATTGCCGCGGATCTGCTGGCGCCAATAGGTGCGCAACATCCGCCCCCAACCACGCAGGGGATTGCCGATCGGCACTTGCGGCACGGGCAGGTTACGCGCCCCGCCGGCGGCGTTGCGCAGGATTTCGGAGACCGCGAACAGGCCAATCATCGCCGCGATGAAATCGATCCCGCCCATCATTTCCGTATGCCCGAAGGTGAAGCGCGGCAGCCCGGCCGGGTTGTTGAGCCCGATCGTGGCCACGGACAACCCGATCAGCAGGCTGACCAGCCCCTTGACCGGCGATCCCGAACTGATGAAGGCGGCGCAGGTCAGGCCCAGCATCGCCATCCAGAAATATTCCGTGGAAGAGAATTTCAGCGCGACTTCGGCGAGATGCGGCGCGGCGAAGATCAGCACCGCCGTCCCCACCAGACCACCGACTGCCGAGAAGAGCAGATTGGCACCCAGCGCCGTCTCCGCCTCGCCCTTGAGTGTCATGGCATAGGCCTCGTCGGTATAGGCGGCGGAAGCCGGCGTACCGGGTATGCGCAAAAGCGCGCCGGGAATGTCCCCGGCGAAGATCGCCATGGCCGCGCAGGTCACCATCGCCCCGACGGCGGGGATCGGCTCCATGAAGAAGGTGACCGGCACAAGCAGCGCGATCGCCATGGTCGCGGTCAGGCCGGGTATGGCGCCCACGAACATGCCGAATACGGCTGCGAAGAAGATCGTGACCAGAACGTCCCATTGGAAGACCAGCCCGACAGCCTGCTCGATCGCACCCATCGTTCACCACCAGCGTATCGGCGCGAGCAGACCCCAGGGAAGCGGGACCAGCAGGAAGCGACCGAAGAGATATTGCATGCCCAGAACCGCGATCACGGCAATCGTCAGCGAAAGCAGCCAGCCGACACCGAACAGGCGCAGCATGATCAGGATGATCGGCGCCATCGTCAGCATGAATCCGAGTTGGCGCGAGAAAACGATATAGACGACCACGAGGCCGATGATCACCACGACATTGCGGATCCCGTCGGGCTCGCGGGTCCAGTCCGTCCATACGATCGCGGGCAGGCGGCTGCGCAGACCGGCGATCACGAGAATGACGCCGCACAGGGCGAAGCCGGTCGCAAGCACGGTCGGAAAGGCGCCAGCGCCGATCTGCTGGCCGGGAATCGGCTTGAAATCGCGTGAGCCGAGATAAAGCGCAGCCGCTACCCCGAACAACAACAAACCCAGAAGGGCATCGTTGAGCCGCATTCCCGTCTCCGATCGAGAGTCGATTCAAGGGAAAGCGGGTGCCGTGCCTGGAGGGACGGACACGGCACCCGTGGCAGACCTCGCAAGGGGCGAGGCCGAACTTACTCGGCGAGGCCGACTTCGCGCATCACGTCGCCGAGATTCTCGTTGCTCTCACCCATGAAGGTGACGAGATCGTCGCCGACCGCCCAGCGCATACCGAAGCCCTGACCGGACATGAACTCGGCATACTCGTCGCTGTTATAAACGGTCTCCAGTGCGGCGGTGAGCGTCTCGACGGCTTCCTCGGGCAGCCCCTGCGGTCCGACGATCGCGCGCCACGCGCCGATATTCCAGGCCACGCCGACGATTTCCTCGGTGGTCGGCACGTCGGGGAAGGCGGCGTTGCGTTCGCTCGACATCACCGCGAGCGACTTGACGCGCCCGGCATCGAGGAGCGAACGGGCCTCGGGGATCGAGGAGGGCACGATGTCGACGCCGCCGGCGACGAGATCCTGCAGACCCGGCGCCGCGCCCTGGCTCGGCACCCACGGCACCGATGTCGGATCCATGTCGAGTTCGGAAAGCAGCCCCGCAATGGCGAGATGCCAGATACCGCCCTGGCCCGTACCCGAGGCGCGATGTTCCCCGGGATTGTCGCGAATCGCGTCGAGCATGTCATTGAGATCGCCCCACTGCGAATCGGCACGCACATGCACGGCGGCGGGATCCTCGTTGACCAGTGCGAGCGGGGTGTAATCCTCCCAGGTCAGATCGGTGAGGCCCTGCCAGTGCATCATGTTGATCTCGACCGTGGCCATGCCGATCGTGTATCCGTCCGGCTCCGCTTCCGCGATGGCGGAATGCCCGACCACGCCGGATCCGCCGGTACGGTTGACCACATTGACCGGCTGGCCGAGTTCGCCCTCGAGCAGCGACGCGACAATGCGCGCCGTCGCATCCGTACCGCCGCCGGCGCCCCAGGGCACGATCAGGGTGAGCGGCCGATCGGGATAGCTTTGCGCCTGCGCGGCGCCGGACATGCCGACCGCACCGATGACGACCGCAGCCGCGCTGGCCATCAGCCAGCCGCGACGCGTCTTCCCTTGCGGACGCATAGTCATTTCGATCCTGGAACGAGTTTTCATGACGTTTTCCTCCGTTTATGTGAGTTTCAAATAATGAAACCCTGTTTCGTTTATTGAAAACGATGTATTGTGGTGCTAGTTCTGTCAATCGAAAAAAGAGAAATCCGGTTTGCGCGCAAAACCGGAACTGTGAGGCGCCGTGAACGAACAATCTCCTTCGGATGGAACCGTAGGGAAGGCCTTGTCCCTGCTCGACAAGGTCGCCGCCTATGAGCGACCGGTGCGGTTTTCGGAGCTGCTCGCGGAATCCGATCTGCCGAAGGCGACGCTCTACCGTCTGCTGCAGACCCTCGTCAGCCAGCGCATGCTCACCAGTGACGCCAGAAGCCAGGGCTACAGCCTTGGCCCGCGCCTGATCCGCCTCGCCCATGCCGCCTGGCGCCGCGCCTCCCTCGCCCCGGTCGCGCGCCAGCATCTCGATGCGCTCTCCGCGCTGACCGGCGAGACGATCCATCTGGCCCAGCTCGACAATGCGCAGGTGCTCTATGTCGACAAGCGCAACGCCACCCGTCCGATCCCGATGTTCTCAGATGCCGGAAAGATCGGTCCGGCCTATTGCACCGGCATCGGCAAGGCGATCCTCGCCTTTCTGGACGAAACCGAGCGCGAGCGCGCCATCGCGCAACAGAGTTTCTATCGCCACACACCGCACAGCCTGACCGATGCACAGGCCCTGCGCGCAGAGCTCGAAACCGTACGTGTGACCGGCATCGCCCATGATCGCGAGGAACACGAACCGCAGATCATCTGCATCGCAACGCCGATCCTCGACGCAAGCAGTCGCCCCCTGGGCGGCATCTCGGTCACCTCCTCGACGGCGCGCACCTCGCTGGATGCGCTGGGTCGTTACCGGGACGATCTGCGTGCTACCGCCGCCGCGATCGCCCGCGATTTCGCCGTGTTCAGCCTGCTCGATACGGGCAATCGGGACCGGGAGACCGTGTGATGCCACCGGATTTGCCCGGCGCGCCGGCGCTGATCGGTCTCGACTGGGGGACGACGCGCCTGCGCGTCATGCTCCTCGACGCCGCCGGCAACGTGATCGCGATACGCGAAAGCGACGAGGGTATCCGCCGCGCCCGGGGCGCCTTCGCGGAGACCTTCGCCAAGGCGATCGCCCCCTGGCAAGCGCAGCATGCCGGCTTGCCTGTCTACGCGTCCGGCATGATCACGAGCCGCAATGGCTGGGTGCAGACGCCGTATCTTCCGCTTCCCGCCGATGCCGGCGCGCTCGCGGCCGGACTCGTGCGCCATACAATGCCCGACGCTACTGTCATCGCCTTCGTGCCGGGTCTGTGCGACGATCGCGGCACCCATCCTGACGTGATGCGCGGCGAGGAGACCGAGATCGTTGGTCATCTGGCCCAGAATCCGCAATCTCCGGATGATCCGGCGCGGCTTCTGATCCTGCCCGGCACCCATACCAAATGGGTCGAGACCGCGCAGGGCCGGATCACGCGGTTTCGCACCTTCATGACCGGCGAGCTCTACGCTGCCATGAGCCGCCACAGCATCCTCGGCGATCTGATGCCGCCGCATGACGAGGCCGCGCCGTGCGACCGGGAGGCCTTCGCGCGGGGCGTTACGGCGGCGGGCACGGATGGGGGAGACCTTCTGGCGAAACTGTTTTCGGCCCGCAGCCTCGTGCTTTTCGAAAGGCTCGCACCGGCGCAGATCGGCGATTACCTTTCCGGTCTGCTGATCGGCACCGAAGTCGCGCAGGCAAGGGCAGCGATGGGCGAGCGGGGCGAGATCGCCGGCGCCGCTTCTGCAACCGCCTGCACCATCATCGGACGCGGAGATCTCGCCGCGCGCTATGCGCAGGCCTGCGAGGCGCATGGTCTGGTCGCGCAGATCGCAGCGCCGGGCGCTGCCGGGGCGGGGCTCGCGGCCTTGCACGCGCGAGCGGCGCAAGACAGCCGGTGAACGAAATCGCGCCTGGGGCGTTGGCCAACATAGACCATCGGTTTGCGTCTACGCCGAGGAAGCCCCGGAGGCCAGCATGAATGCCCGTGTCATCGTTACCGCAATCATCTTCCTGCCGCTGGTCGCGATCATTTCGAACCTTCTCGGGGCCCTCCTGCCGATCTTGCCCGGCGTAACAGATCCGGCGGCGGTCTTTCCGATCGTGCTGATCCTCTCGATCATTCTGGCCTTGCCGGCTGCGATCGCGCTATCGGGCGTTCTGATGCGCTCGCGCTTCGCCAACCGCCGCAGCCGCGAGGACGCACCGCCGGCCCTGCGCTACGACAGGGGCCGCGACGAGCGCCCCGCCGCCAATGGCAATGGCGGGAAAGACAAGACGGCGCGTTGAAACCGAGCCGCTGACGGCACGGCATGCGCGGGCTTTCGCTTGCCCGCTGCAACGCCTATATAAGGATGTAACGAGCCGTCTTCATGCGCGGGCCGGAAAAATGCCGGTCGTTTCGCCAACCATTACGAGATCTCCTTGCCCACACGCCTCACCACCCGTCGCCGCAAGGCGAAAGCCGCCTCTGACGCACAGGGCGGTGATCATGCCAATCTGCCCGCGCGCGAGGAGATCATCGCCTTCATCAAGGAGCAGACCGGCAAGGTCGGGCGCCGCGAGATCGCGCGCGCCTTCGGCATCAAGGGCGGCGACCGCATCTTTCTCAAGCACCTGCTGAAGGAGCTGGAGGAAGAAGGCCTCATCGATCGCAAGCGCAAGCGTCTGACCGGCAAGGACATGCTGCCGCCCGTGGTGCTCGCCGATATCGTTTCGCGCGACGAGGACGGCGAGCTGATCGCCGTGCCCGCCGATTGGGACGCGGCGGATGACGGCGCCGCGCCGCGCATTCTCGTCACCCTGTCGCGCCGGCCCAGACCCGGCCAGCCCGCACCGGGCATCAATGATCGTGCCCTTCTGCGCGTCCAGCGCAATGACGAAGACGAGGACGGCCCGGCCTATAGCGGGCGGGTGATCAAGGTCCTGCCGAGGCAGAAGGCTCAGATTCTCGGCATCTTCCGACCGCTTCCCGGTGGCGGCGGGCGGCTCATCCCGGTCGACAAGAAAATGCTCGGCAAGGAGCTCGCCATCGCTCCCGGCGACGAGGGTGGCGCGGGTGACGGCGATCTCGTGGCGGTGCATGTGGCGCCGCAAAAGCGCTACGGTCTCGACATGGCCAAGGTGCGCGAGCGGCTGGGCTCGATGAAATCGGAAAAAGCCGTCAGCCAGGTCGCCCTGCATGTCCATAACATCCCGCATGTCTTTCCCGATCAGGTGATCGCGGAGGCCGAGGCGGCAAGGCATGTGGGGCTTGCCGGTCGCGAGGATTGGCGTGATCTGCCGATCATCACCATCGATCCCGCCGATGCCAAGGATCATGACGACGCGGTGCATGCGCGCCCTGATGATGATCCGAAGAACGAGGGCGGCTTCGTCCTGACCGTCGCCATTGCCGATGTCGCGGCTTATGTCCGCCCCGGCTCCGCGCTCGACCGCGAGGCGCTGGAGCGCGGCAATTCGGTCTATTTCCCCGACCGCGTCGTGCCGATGCTGCCCGAGCGCATCTCAAACGATCTGTGTTCGCTGCGCCCGCTCGAGGACCGCCCGGCAATCGCCGTGCGCATGGTGATCGGCGCTGATGGCCTCAAGAAGCGCCATTCCTTCCACCGGGTGATGATGCGGTCGGCGGCGCGCCTGTCCTATCAGCAGGCCCAGGCCGCGATCGACGGGCGCCCCGACGGCGTGACCGGGCCGATCCTGGAACCCGTGCTCAAGCCGCTCTGGGATTGCTATCGCTGCCTCGCGCGCGCCCGCGACGAGCGCCAGCCGCTGGCGCTGGACCTGCCGGAGCGCAAGATCATCCTCAATGCAGAGGGCATGGTCGATCAGGTGCTGGTGCCCGAGCGTCTCGACGCGCATCGGCTGATCGAGGAATGCATGATTCTCGCCAATGTCGCCGCCGCCGAGGCGCTCGAGAAAGCGAAGATCCCCTTCATCTACCGCGCCCATGACGAGCCCTCGCTCACCAAGATGCATGCTCTGGGCGAAGTGCTCGCCTCCGTGGCGCTGAAAATGCCCAAACAGGGTGCGCTGCGCCCCACCCTGTTCAACCGTATCCTCAAGGCGGTGGAAGGGCTGGAGCATCAGACCTTCATCAACGAGGTGGTTTTGCGCACCCAGTCGCAGGCGGAATACACATCGCAGAATTACGGCCATTTCGGCCTCAATCTGCGCCGCTACGCGCATTTCACTTCGCCGATACGCCGCTATGCCGACCTGATCGTGCATCGCGCGCTGATTTCCGCCCATGATCTCGGCAAGGACGGGCTCCACCCGGAGACCACCCATGACCAGCTCGCCGAGATTTCCGCACGCATCTCGGCAGCCGAGCGGCGCGCCATGGCGGCAGAGCGCGAGACCATCGACCGCCTGATCGCCTATCACCTGGCCGACAAGGTCGGAGCGACTTTCGAGGGCCAGATTTCCGGGGTCACCAAATCCGGGCTGTTCGTCAAGCTCGACCATACCGGCGCCGACGGCTTCGTCCCCGCCTCCACCATCGGCGACGATTATTTCCGCTACGAGGAATATGGCCACGCCCTTGTCGGCGACCGCACGGGCGAGACATACCGTCTGGGCGACCGGGTCAGCGTCAAGCTGGTCGAGGCGGCGCCGGTCCAGGGGGCTTTGCGCTTCGAATTGCTCTCCGAGGGCCGCAAGGGCGCGGCCCCGCTGCCGCATGGCCGGCGCGGCAGACCGGGCGGGGGAAAGCCCGGCGGGCGCAAAGGCGCGGGCACGAAAGTGCGCATCGGCTCCACCGCCCGGCGCAAGGGTGGCAAAGGGCGCACATGAGGGGCGGGGCATGATGCAGGACCGGAACGGCACAGGGATCGGGAACCGGATCGGCAAGAGTCTTGCGGCCGGCTCGGGCGAGTGGAAACGCGCAATCATGCGCGGCCTCGGCTGCCGCTGCCCCGCCTGCGGTGAGGGGCGCGCCTTTTCCTCCTATCTGAAGATACGCCCGGCCTGCGACGCCTGCGGGCAGGAACTGCACCACCACCGCGCGGACGACTTTCCGCCCTATCTCACCATTTTCGTGGTGGGGAAGATCGTCGGAACCGGGATATACATCTGTGAAATGCATTACGCGCCCCCTTTATGGTTTCATGTGGCCACCTGGCCGCTCCTGACGGTCGCTCTCTCGCTCGCGCTTCTGCCGCCGATGAAGGGCGCCGTCGTGGGGCTGCAATATGCGCTCGGCATGCATGGATTCGGCGAGGCCGGTCCCGCAGGCCGGGAAGGCGACAACGAACGAGGAAACACAGCGTGAGTGCCACGACCGATACCAAGCCCCCCGCCGGTGCGGAGCAGGCCGGCAACCCGATGACCGACCGTCTGACGAAGACCGAGCGCGAGCGGCTCTGGCCGAATCTGCGCCCGCGCGACGCCGCGACGCTGATCGTGCTCGACCGGACGGGACCAGAACCGCGCGTGCTGATGGGCAAGCGTCATGACAGCCACAAGTTCATGCCCGGCAAATTCGTCTTTCCCGGCGGGCGCATCGAACCCGGCGACCGGCGCATGCTCGCCGCCGGCATGCTCGACGACCGCACGGACGCCGCCCTCTCCGCCCGCGTCGTGCGCCCCACCTCCAGCCGCAACCGCGCCCTCGCCCTCGCTGCGATTCGCGAGACCTACGAGGAGACCGGGGTGATGCTGGGCTCGGCTGATTACGGCGCGCCCGAAATCGAGATCGACGGGCCCTGGCGCGCATTCGTCGAGGCGGGGGTGTTTCCCGAGCTCGACATGCTGCAATTCGTCGCCCGCGCCATCACTCCGCCGCGCCGGCCCAAGCGTTTCGATACCCGCTTCTTCGCGGTGGATCGCGAGATGGTGGCGCGCGAGGAACCCGGCTTCGTGGGGCCCGATTCGGAACTCACCGAACTCGTCTGGGTGCCCCTGTCGCAGGCGCGTGGTCTGGATCTGCCGACGATCACCCATGTGGTGCTCGACGAGCTCGATATCCGGCTCGAGGCCGGATTCGATCCGATGCTGCGGGTGCCGTTCTATTACGAGAAACGCGGCGCCTTCGTGCGCGAATACGTGTGAGGATGGCTCTGCATGAGCGATGCCGAGAGGCAGGATGAGGCTTTGAGCAGCCGTGCGCTGGTTCGCGCACGCAACGCCTCCATCGCGGCTGCGATCGGCTGCATCACCGCCGTCGGTGTCGGCCTGAGCCTCTCGGTGCCCTTGCTCTCCCTCGAAATGGAACGCATGGGCGCGTCGGGCACCCTGATCGGCGCCAATACCGCGATTGCCGGGATCGCGGCGATCATGACGGTGCCCTTCGTGCCGCGTATTGCCGCGCGAACCGGCGTGCTGCCGCTGCTCTGGGGGGCGGTGATCCTTTCCGCGCTGTGCCTCGTCGCCTTCAAGCTCACCTACGACATCGTGATCTGGTTTCCCCTGCGTTTCGTCTTCTCGATGGCGCTGGGCGTACTCTTCGTGCTGTCGGAATACTGGATCAACTCCGCCGCCCCGCCCGGGCGACGCGGCTTCGTCATGGGCATCTATGCCACCGTCCTGGCGCTCGGCTTCGCTGCCGGTCCGGCGGTTCTGGCGCTTGTGGGAACGCAGGGCTGGGCGCCCTATCTTGCCGGGGCCGGCCTGTGCCTCGTTGCGGCGCTGCCGCTGCTGCTTGCTCGCGGGATCTCGCCGCGCATCGATCATGGCACCGGGCGCACCGTGCTCTCCTTCCTGCTGGCGGCGCCTGCCGCAACCGTGGCGGCGCTGATCTTTGGCGCGGTGGAGAGCGGCGGCTTCGCCATCCTGCCGCTCTACGGGCTGGAACTTGGCTATACGGCAGCCAATGCGGCCTTTCTGGCAAGCATCATGGCGCTCGGCAATGTCCTGTTCCAGATCCCGATCGGGACGCTTTCCGACCATGTTGATCGCCGTCTGGTGCTTGCCGTCATCGCCACGATCGGCCTGTTCGGTGCGCTGGCCATGCCACTGGTCGCGCATAGCGTGATCGGGCTCGGCCTGCTGCTCCTGATCTGGGGCGGTGTCGCCGGTGCGCTCTATACGGTCGGGCTCGCCCATCTGGGCGCGCGCTTTTCCGGCGGCGATCTGGCGGCGGCGAATGCGGCCTTCGTCATTCTCTACAATGCCGGCATGGTGATCGGCCCGCCGCTGGCCGGAGGCGGCATCGATCTCTACCGCCCCCACGGCTTCGCCTTCGCCATGGCGAGCCTGTTCGCTTTCTATCTCGCGGTGATCACCATCCGCATGCGCGCGGGGACGCGGTATTCGTAGGCCCTCTCAGCCGCGCGCCTCTCGGATCATCGCCAGAGCCTGTGTCGGGTCGATGCGCCCGTCATACAGCGCGCGGCCCGAAATCGCACCGGCGAGCGCGGCGCAATCGGGCTGGAGCAAGCGGGCCACATCCTCGATCGAGGCGAGGCCGCCTGACGCGATGACCGGGATCGAGACGGCTTCCGCCAGCGCCAGCGTCATCTCGATATTGAGGCCCTTGAGAATGCCGTCGCGGGCAATGTCGGTATAGATGATGGCCGCGACCCCGGCATCCTCGAAACGCCGCCCGAGTTCCTCCGCCGTCAGGGTCGAGGTCTCGGCCCAGCCCTCGACCGCAACGCGCCCGTCCTTGGCATCGATCCCGACCGCGATCTTCCCCGGATGCAGCCGCGCCGCCTCGCGCACGAAGGACGGATCCCGCACCGCAGCCGTGCCGATGACGACCCGGGCGACGCCTTTCTCTAGCCAGGCTTCCAGGGTGCGCATGTCGCGGATGCCGCCGCCGAGCTGGACGGGGATGTCGATCGCGGCGAGGATCCGGTCGACCGCCGCGCCGTTCATCGGCTTGCCGGCAAAGGCGCCGTCGAGATCGACGCAATGCAGCCATTCGAAACCCTGGCGCGCGAAGGTGGCGGCCTGATCGGCGGGATCGTCGTTGAAGACCGTTGCCTGCTCCATGTCGCCCTGGATGAGGCGGACGCAATGGCCTTCCTTCAGATCGATCGCGGGAAAGAGAATCACGGGCGCCACCTCAGAAAATTGGCAATCAGGGCCAGACCCAGCTTCTGGCTCTTCTCGGGATGGAATTGGGTACCGGCAATGTTGTCGCGCGCCACGATCGCGGTGACGGGGCCACCGTAATCGGTGACGGCGACGACGTCTTGCGGATCATCCGGTGTCAGCGCGTAGGAATGCACGAAATAGGCATGCAGCCCGTTCGGGCCGGTGGGGATATCTGCGAGCAGCGGATGCGCGCGCTGCGGATGCAGCACGTTCCAGCCCATATGCGGGATCTTGAGATGCGCATCACGGGGGCGAATGATGGCAACGTCGCCATGGATCCAGTCGAGACCCTGGGCGGTCTCGTGCTCCAGCCCGCGCGTGGCGAGAAGCTGCATGCCCACGCAGATTCCCAGAAACGGCTTGCCGTGCGCCCGCACCGCCTCGTGCAGCGCCTCGGTCATGCCGGCCACGGCATCGAGCCCGCGCCGGCAATCGGCGAAGGCGCCGACGCCCGGCAGCACGATGCGCTCGGCTTCGCGCACCTTCTGCGGATCGTCGGTGACGATCACAGGCACGGTGATGCCGGCCTCGCGGGCGGCGCGCTCGAAGGCTTTCTGCGCCGAATGCAGATTGCCCGAACCGTAATCGATAATGGCGATGCTCATCGCGAACGCTCCGGAAAAAGACCGATCACGCCGCTCTCGCGCCGAGGCGCATCACTGCGGGCGGGCTTGGGCCAGTCGAAGGACGAGGGTGGTGGCGGTGGGCCGTCGGGACGGCTCTCGCCGCGCGCCAGCCAGCGCGCACAGGCCTTGGCCTCGGCCTCCTCCTCGTCGGCGCCCGAAACGACGTCGACCATGGCGAAACCGTTGCGGCCACAAGTCCAGCGCTTCAGGCTGGAGGCTTCGAGCCCGATCAGCGTGGAGGCGAGGACATGCGCGGCAAGCCCCGCCCAGGGCGCGAGAGCCAGACGGTCGACGATGAAGCCGAACGCGCTCAGCCCCACGAAGACACCGATCGCGGCCAGCCAGAGGCGGTGATAGAGAAACCACAAGACGGTGAAGAGAAAGGCCCAGACATGGAACCCGTCTCGCACCAGCACGGCCTTCTCGAAAGCCTCCGCATCACCCGGGCGGGCCTGTGCGGGCAGATGGACCGTATAAACATGCATGCCGGATGCAAGCTCCCGTCGTCGATCAAAAAAACTGCCGCGCAGCGATCATGCGCGATTCCGCTCACAGGCGCCCTTGTCACAGGCGCCCTTGTCACAGGCGCCCTTGCCTCACAGCATCCCCTTGGTGGAGGGAACGCGCCCGGCTTCGCGCGGTTCAGCTGCAACCGCCCGTCGCAAGACCCGCGCCAATCCCTTGAAGCAGCTCTCGGCGATGTGGTGGCTGTTGTCGCCGTAGAGCGTCTCGACATGGAGCGTGACGCCGGCATTGGCGGTGAAGGCCTGGAAGAATTCGCGCACCAGCTCGGTATCGAAGCTGCCGATCTTCTGGGTGGGAAACGGCGTGCGGAAGACGAGAAAGGCGCGGCCCGAAATGTCGATCGCGACACGGGTCAGCGTCTCGTCCATGGGCATGTGCATATCGGCATAGCGGGTGATGCCTGTTTTATCACCCAAAGCCGCGCGGAAGGCCTGCCCCAGCGCGATGCCGACATCCTCCACCGTGTGGTGGTCGTCGACATGCAGGTCGCCCTTCGCCGTCAGGGTCAGATCGAACAGTGCATGGCGGGCCAGCAATTCCAGCATGTGATCGAAGAAACCGATCCCGGTCTCGATCGTGATCGCCCCGGTCCCGTCGAGATCCAGGGTCAGATCGATATCGGTTTCGGCGGTGCGGCGCTCGACGCGAGAGCTGCGCGATGTCTGGCTCATGATACGGCTCTTTGACGGCGCGCCGGAAAGCGGGCGCGAGCGGGTTCTAGCAAGGCTTGCTTCAAAATGCCATACGCGTTGGAAATGGCGACGATAACGCTTAAGTGGAGGGAACAGGTTTTCAACGGAGTGCACGATCTTGTCCACAGACGATGCCCGCAACGGCTCCCCCTCGATGCATGCCACCACGATCCTGATGGTGCGCAAGGAGGGCAAACTGGTAATCGGCGGTGACGGCCAGGTCAGCCTCGGCCCCACCATCGTCAAGGGCAATGCCCGCAAGGTGCGCCGTCTCGCCAAGGGCGAGGTGATCGGCGGCTTTGCCGGCGCCACGGCGGATGCCTTCACGCTGTTCGAACGGCTGGAGACGAAGCTCGAGCAATATCCCGGCCAGCTCCTGCGTGCCTGTGTCGAGCTCACCAAGGACTGGCGCACCGATCGCTATCTGCGTCGGCTCGAGGCGATGATGCTGGTGGCCGACAAGGACGTCTCGCTGCTGCTCTCGGGCTCGGGCGATGTGCTCGAACCGGAGGGCGGCGTCATGGCGATCGGTTCGGGCGGCAATTACGCGCTCGCCGCCGCACGCGCACTCGCCGATACCGATCTCGACGCCGAAACCATCACCCGCCGCGCCCTGCAGATCGCCGCTGATATCTGCGTCTACACCAACGGCAATCTGGTCATCGAGACAATGGATTGCGAAAGGTGACGCGCATGTCGCGCAGCCCACTGCAATGACGTGAACGCGGCCTCACCCGATCACCCGGGCGGAGCGAAGCATCGTGCAGCGCCGGAAACCATCTTTGCAAGTACCATCGACGGCAACCTAGACATTCCTTCATTTTCGAAACACACCTGTATCGCTTGCGGCCGGTTCCGGTCGCGATCAGGGAGCGTGCAGGATGATCGACAGGAAAGTGCTGGCCGCAGCGCAGGCGCGTAACATTCTCACTGCCGATCAGGCAGAGCAACTCGTGCGGCTGGCGGCGGAAACGACTGGGGTGGACGAAGTGCCCCGCGATAACGAGCCGCTGCGTCTCGTGACGGGGTTTTCCGATATCTTCATCATGATCGGGATTTCCATATTTCTGTGGTCGGGCTTCGCTCTGGCAGCGCAGATGTTTTCCCCCGCCATCGCCTTTGCGCTTCTCGCCGGCGCCGCCTGGATGCTGGCGGAAGCGTTCACGCTTCAGCGCCGCCAGGCTCTGCCGAGCCTTTCTCTGATCGGGAGCTTTGCGCTGTGCGTCTTCGCCGCCTCGAACCTGTTCCTTCGCGACGTATACGGGGACGGAACCGAAACGACCGCCCAGAGCATATTCTACCTCTTCACATCGCTGCATCGCCTGATCATCGGCTTTAATGGCGCCATGACGCCGGCAGATATCGGGGCAGCAGCAATCACCGCATTTGCAGTTGCTCTCCACTATCTTCGATTTCGGGCGCCGATCAGCATCGCCATGGGTGGAATCTTTCTCGTGGCGAACATACTCGGCATCCTCGATTGGGCGTTTCCCAGCTTTTTCGAAAATGCATTCCGTTGGCTCCTTCTGGCTGCGGGGCTGGCGCTCTTCGCCGCAGCGATGAGGTTCGACCTGTCCGACCCCGAAAGGCGAACGCAGCGGTCCGATATTGCCTTCTGGCTGCACCTCTACTCCGCTCCAATGATCCTGAACGCCCTCGTGAATCCATTCTTGCAGGGGAGCGGATTCACGCCGTTTGCAAACCCCGCCGGCATCCTGCTCCTCGCTTTCATGCTGGCGGTTGTCTCGCTCGCAATCGATCGCCGTGCGATCCTCTTTGCGAGCCTGCTATCCATCGGACTGATGTTCGGGTCTGTGGCGATTCTGGCGGGGATGTTCGGGTTTGGCCTTCCGATCATGTTTTTCATTATCGGTGGATGCATTCTCTTCATGGGGGCCGGGTGGAACCCGATGCGCAAAGCGGTCCTGCAGCACCTCCCCGAGAGCCTCGTACGGCGCCTGCCGCGACCGGTCGGGTAACCGCAGCATCGATCCCAGTCGGTCCGAGCACGAAAACCGCGTGGCGCACGGAATGCGGGCGATACCGTCAATGGGACAGCGGAACTCCTCGCCGCCAGACGCAAGGCCAAAAGCTGGAGCCATAGCCTTGAACGAAAAAACCCAGGCCCCGGACACCCCCGAAACCGCTAGCGGCCCCTCACCGCGCCACGAGGCAGCATCGGACCAACCGACGCTGGCAGATGATGGCGCACGACATGAGCGGCGAAAGCGTGACGCGCATATAGCGGAAGATGTTGTTGTTCTGATCAGCATCGGGCTTGTCTATGTCATAATTTTTTCACTAGGCCGCCAGCTGCTCAATCCACTAGCCATGCATTTTGGCCTCGGCCTCCTTGCCTGGATAACAGCGGGCTTCATTTCTAAAAAAAAGAAATACAACCTAAGCATCACAGTGCTATTGATCATATTTGGCTATAACTGTCTTTTGGCATCTAGCATTTTGATGCACAATTTCTTTGGACTGAAGAGCTATTCATTCTATCTTTCAACAACAATATTTTTAATATTATTATATATTTTTTGCTTAAAATATATCAATTTATTTAGATATGTAATTATTATTACTGCGTTTATTTTTGCTTCTACAATATTTTCTTTTGAGTTTTATCCTGATTTTGTAAAAAGAAATTATGAATCAATATTTCTTTTACTCGGATTTTCAATTTTTTCTGTAGGATTTGTAATCGATTTAATCTATCAAAAAATTGACAAACAGAAGTATTATCTTATTTTGTTTTGTTATATAATTGGATCGCCTATTGTGTTTTTAGCACTACTTATCAATATTTTCCCGCAAACCGAAATTTACATTTATTTATTCTATCCTGTTCCATTATTGATAATGTTGTTTCCAGCCCTTCTGATAAACAGAATTTCCATAATCCTGTCTTGCACTGTCGTAGCATTTATAATGGTGGCTGTGTTCGTTGTAGGCTCGGATTTTGACCTCGTGACCATGTTCGCAGGGTTCTATATCATTTTCGGCTTCACTCTGATTTTCGCCCTTGGCTGGCGGCGCCTTCGCAACGGGCTTTTGTCTGCATTCCCCGAGCGGATCAGGCGAAACCTGCCCGGGCGTTGCCGATGACGGCATGGGCCGGAGCGCGGTCTCGCAATCCCCCTCCCGCGCCCCAATCCCCTTGCGCTCTGGCAGATGCCTCGCTCAGGCACTAAGTTCGGGGGCGACGCACATGCGTCTTCGGCAGCGCCATATGCTTCCATTCGAGATACAGGATCAGGCATGACCACATTTTCCCCCCGCGAGATCGTCTCGGAGCTCGATCGTTTCATCGTCGGCCAGAAGGATGCCAAGCGGGCGGTGGCGATCGCCCTGCGCAATCGCTGGCGGCGTCAGCAGCTGTCCGGGCCGATCCGGGACGAGGTGATGCCGAAGAACATCCTGATGATCGGCCCCACCGGCTGCGGCAAGACCGAGATCGCCCGGCGCCTCGCCAAACTCGCCCATGCCCCCTTTACCAAGATCGAGGCGACGAAATTCACCGAGGTCGGCTATGTCGGACGCGATGTCGAGCAGATCGTGCGCGATCTGGTCGAGATCTCCATCGGTCTCGTCAAGGAGGAGAAGCGGCAGGCGGTGAAGGCGAAGGCGCAGCTCGCCGCCGAAAACCGCGTGCTCGACGCGCTGGTGGGCGCCAATGCCTCGCAGACCACGCGCGAGGCGTTCCGCAAGAAACTGCGCAATGACGAATTGAACGACAAGGAAATCGAGATCGAGATGCAGGCCGGCTCCTCCGGCATGCCGATGTTCGAGATGCCGGGCATGCCCGGGGCCTCGATGGGCGCGATCTCGCTGGGCGACATGTTCGGCAAGGCTTTCGGCGGGCGCACCAAATCGCGCCGCACCACCGTCTCGGAGGCCTATGAGCCGCTGGTGGCGGAGGAGAGCGACAAGCTGCTGGACCAGGAATCCCTCACCGAGGAGGCGATCCGGGAGGTGGAGAACAACGGCATCGTCTTCCTCGACGAGATCGACAAGATCTGCGCCCGCGAGGGGCGCGGCGGGGCGGATGTCTCGCGCGAGGGCGTGCAGCGCGATCTGCTGCCCCTGATCGAGGGCACCACGGTGGCCACCAAGCACGGGCCGGTGAAGACGGATCATATCCTGTTCATTGCCTCCGGCGCCTTCCATGTGGCGAAACCCTCGGATCTCCTGCCCGAACTGCAGGGCCGCCTGCCCATTCGCGTCGAGCTCAACCCCCTCGACGAGGATGATTTCCGCCGCATCCTCACCGAGACCGAGGCGAGCCTGATCAAGCAATCGGTGGCGCTGATGAGCACCGAGGGCGTCGAACTCGTCTTCACCGACGATGCCATCGATGCCCTCGCCAGGGTCGCCGTCGAGGTCAATGGCAGCGTCGAGAATATCGGCGCACGCCGGCTGCAGACCGTGATCGAGCGCGTTCTCGACGATATTTCCTACACCGCCACCGACAAGACCGGCGAGACCGTCACCATCGACGGCGATTACGTGCGCGCGCAGGTTGGCGATCTGGCCAAGAACGCGGATCTGAGCCGCTACATCCTCTGAGCCGGCATCGAGCCCGCTTGGCGATGCGAGGCACGCTTGGCGATGCGAGGCGCGCTTGGCGACGCGAGGCGCGCTTGCGAGATTGCAAGAAGAAAAGCCGGGAAATCGCGGGTTTCCCGGCTTATATTTTTCTTCAATGCAAACAGACCGGCGATAGCGCGTTGATCGCGGCGTCGCCGCCGCAACCGGACAGGAAAGGAGAACGCCATGGGCCTTCTCGTCGACGGACAATGGCAAGACCAGTGGTACGACACCGAATCCACGGGCGGGCGCTTCAAGCGCCAGGAATCGCAATTCCGCAACTGGGTCACGCCTGACGGCGCCCCCGGCCCGAGCGGTGAGGGCGGTTTCAAGGCCGAGCCCGGGCGCTACCACCTCTATGTCAGCCTCGCCTGCCCCTGGGCCCACCGCACCCTGATTTTCCGCAAGCTCAAGGGTCTGGAGAGCATGATCTCGCTCTCCGTGGTGCATTGGGCCATGCTCGACGAGGGCTGGACCTTCAAGGAGGGTGAGGGCGTCATCCCCGATCCGGTCAACAATGCCCGCCTCATGCATCAGGTCTATACGGCGGCGGATCCGGTCTATACCGGTCGCGTCACGGTGCCGGCGCTGTGGGACAAGCAGCGCGAGACCATCGTCAGCAACGAATCGGCGGAGATCATCCGCATGCTCAATTCCGCCTTCGACGGGATCGGCGCGACGCCAGGCGATTACTACCCGCAAGCCCTGCGCGCGGAGATCGACGCGATCAACGCGCGCGTCTACGACACCGTCAATAACGGCGTCTACAAATCCGGCTTCGCCACCACGCAGGAAGCCTATGAGGAAGCGGTCACTCCGCTCTTCGCCACGCTTGATGATCTCGACGAACGGTTCGCGACGCGGCGCTATCTCACCGGCGACACCATCACCGAAGCCGATTGGCGTCTCTTCACCACACTGGTGCGTTTCGATGCGGTCTATGTCGGGCATTTCAAGTGCAATCTGCGCCGCATCGCCGATTACCCGCATCTCTCGGGCTACCTGCGCGAATTGTACCAGTGGCCGGGCGTGCGCGAGACGGTGAACTTCACCCATATCAAGAACCACTATTACTACAGTCACGAGACCATCAACCCGCACCGCATCGTGCCACTGGGCCCCGTGCTCGATCTCGACGCGCCGCATGGACGCGATGGAATCGGCGGCTGACGCTTCGAGCGGCGCGGGTGATGCCGGCGTTCCCCTCTGCCTTGCGGATACGCAGACTAGCGCGTTCCGACCTGACGGAGTCAGTCCGGGTGCTCCAGGTCATTGTCTGGCGCATTATTTTTCCCGGCAGCCTGTATCCACCTGACGGCATGATGCTCTAGAGGGAGAGAGGAGATTCTCCTGCATAAAACGCCCGCCAGAACGCCCGTGGTGGGGAAAGGTACAGGCGGGGAACTCGCGACAGACCGGGCGTGCCGCCGCCGCCCACCGAACCAGCCGGGAGATGATCATGTGCGGGCGCTTCGCTGTTACATTGCCGCCGGAGCGCTTTCGCGAGGCCTACGGCTATGAAGAGGCCCCGAACTTTCCGCCGCGCTACAACATCGCACCGACCCAGCCCGTCGGCGTGGTGCTGCAGGATGGCGAGGCGCGCCGTTTCCGCCTGATGCGCTGGGGGTTCCTGCCGGGCTGGGTGAAGGACGCCAAGGATTTTCCCCTCGTCATCAATGCGCGACGCGAGAGCATCACGCAGAAACCGACCTTCCGCGCGGCAATCCGCCGCCGCCGCTGCGTTTTTCTGGCGGATGCGTTCTATGAATGGCAGCGCGAGGGTGACCGGAAGGTGCCTTTCGCCGTGCGCATGCAGAGCCTCGGCCCGATGCCGATGGCGGGCATCTGGGAGACCTGGAGCGATCCGCAGGGCGGCGAGATCGACACGGCGGCGATCGTCACTACGGATGCGAACGGTCTCGTCAGCGCCATTCATCATCGCATGCCGGTGATACTCGGCAAGGCCGGGCTCGCCACCTGGCTCGACCCGGACACACCGCTTGACAGGATCGGGGCTCTCACTGATCCCTGTCCGGATGACTGGCTGCGGCTCGACCGGGTTTCGCGCCGGGTCAACAAGGTCGCCAATGATGATGCGGGGCTGCTCGAACCCGTCACGGATGACAAATCGGCGCGCGGGGACGACGAAGGTGTCCGGGAGACGGACGCAGTTCAGGCCGATATGCAGGAGCAACAGCAAGAGGAGGAGCCGCGTCAGGGGTCCCTGTTCTGAGCATGCGCCGCCGGCGCTTCACAGTCCGGATCATGCGCCACGAGCGCTTCAGACCAACGTGCGCACGATGACCAGCAGCGTCACGCCGACGACGAAAGCCAGCCCGAAGCGCTGCCACATTTCCAGGCGATCCCAAAAACGCCAGAACCGGTTCATCTCGATTATCCCCCCGCGCGTATCGATTTCGAGGATCGTGAGGCAGCGACCGGGCTGCGTCAACCATGGCGAAAGGGTTTCAGCCATGCCGTTCACGCAGGGCGCACCTGCCGCGACTCCGTGGGGGCTTTGAATGCGCCGGGGGGCGTGATAGTACCGCAACGGTTTTTACGGGCGCATCCGTCGCGCCCGCCTCAATTCACGTGCGCGCCCTGCGCGCCGGACGGTCGAAACGACCGGTAACCGAGAGGATGATATGAGCGTAAGCCCGATCAAAGCCGACCAGAATTCGAATCATCTGTCGAACGCCTTCTTTTCCGCATCCCTGCGCGATGTGGATCCGGAAATCGCATCGGCGATCGATCAGGAACTGGGCCGCCAGCGCGAGGAGATCGAACTGATTGCCTCGGAGAACATCGTCTCGCAGGCGGTGCTCGAGGCTCAGGGCTCGATCATGACCAACAAATACGCCGAAGGTTATCCCGGGCGGCGCTATTATGCGGGCTGCCAGTTCGTCGATATCGCGGAAAAGCTCGCAATCGAGCGCGCCTGCAAGCTGTTTGGCTGCAACTTCGCCAATGTGCAGCCCAATTCCGGCAGTCAGGCCAACCAGGCGGTCTTCCTCGCCCTGTTGCAGCCGGGCGATACCTTCATGGGGCTCGACCTCGCCGCCGGCGGCCATCTCACCCACGGCGCCCCGGTCAACGTCTCGGGCAAATGGTTCAACGTGGTGGGCTACAATGTCCGCCCCGAAGACCAGCGCATCGACATGGACGAGGTCGCCCGGCTCGCGCATGAGCACAAGCCGAAGCTGATCATCGCCGGCGGCTCGGCCTATCCGCGCCATTGGGATTTCGCCCGTTTCCGCGAGATTGCCGATGAAATCGGCGCGTATTTCCTCGTCGATATGGCGCATTTCGCCGGGCTCGTCGCCGGCGGTGTGCATCCCTCGCCCTTCCCGCATGCGCATGTGGCGACCACGACGACGCACAAGACCCTGCGCGGCCCGCGTGGCGGCATGATCCTCTCGAATGACGAGGCGCTTGCCAAGAAGTTCAACTCGGCGATCTTCCCCGGCATCCAGGGTGGCCCGCTGATGCATGTGATCGCGGCCAAGGCCGTGGCTTTCGGCGAGGCGCTGCAGCCGGAATTCAAGCTCTATGCGCAAGCCGTGGTTGATAATGCCCGCGCGCTCGCCGCGACCATCGCCGAGGGCGGCTTTGCCATCACCACGGGCGGCACCGACAACCATCTGATGCTGGTCGATCTGCGCCCCAGGAAGCTTACCGGCAAGGCGGCGGAGGCCTGTCTGACGCGTGCCCACATCACCTGCAACAAGAACGGTGTGCCCTTCGATCCGGAAAAGCCGATGGTGACCTCCGGCATTCGTCTGGGCACTCCGGCGGCGACGACACGGGGTTTCGGCGTAGCCGAGTTCCAGGAAGTCGGGCGTCTGATCGTCGAGGTGCTCGACGGGCTGGCCGCGAATGGCGAGGAGGGCAATGCCACGCTCGAGGAAGCGGTCAAGGAGCGGGTGCATGCGCTGACCCGCCGTTTCCCGATCTACGGCTGAGTCGCGCGCGACCATGCGCTGCCCGTATTGCGGAAGCCTCGATACGCAGGTGAAGGATTCGCGACCGACGGAAGATTCGGCCGCGATCCGGCGCCGACGCGTCTGCTCCGATTGCGGGGGGCGCTTTACCACCTTTGAGCGGGTGCAACTGCGCGAGCTCTTCGTGATCAAGCGCTCGGGCAAACGCGCTGCATTCGACCGGGACAAGCTCAAGCGCTCGATCGATGTCGCCCTGCGCAAGCGCAGCGTCGATCCCGAGCGGGTCGAGCGCATGCTCAACGGCATCGTGCGCCAGCTTGAAGCCACCAGCGAGGGCGATATTCCCAGCGAAAAGCTCGGCGAACTCGTCATGGAGGGGCTCAAGGGTATCGACGATGTCGCCTATGTGCGCTTCGCCTCGGTCTACAAGAACTTCCGCGAGGCCCGTGATTTCGAGGAACTGCTCGGCGGGCTGGGCCGGCGTGACGCCATGGCGGGCGCCGAACCGCAAGCCACCGAAGACGATCCATCCGGGAAACGGGAATGAGCCCGCGCCTTCACGATCTGGCGCAAGCGCATGATGCGCATTTCATGCGCGCCGCGCTCGCGCTGGGCGAACGCCATCTCGGCGCGACCTGGCCCAACCCCTCGGTCGGTGCGATCATCGTCGATTACGCCTCCGGCGTGCCCGTCATCGTGGCGCGCGGGATCACCCAGGCAGGCGGGCGCCCGCATGCCGAGCGCGTCGCCATCGATCTCGCCGGGCCCGCAGCGCGCGGCGCCACCATCTACGTGACCCTCGAGCCCTGCTCGCATCACGGCAAGACGCCGCCCTGCGCCGAGGCGATCATCGCCTCCGGGATTGCGCGGGTGGTAACGGCGCTTTCCGATCCCGATCCGCGCGTCGCCGGGCGCGGGCATGGTTTGCTGCGCCAGGCGGGATTGCTGGTCACCGCCGGTATCGAGGCGCAGGCGGCGGCGCGCAGTCATCGCGGACACGTCCTGCGCGTCACCCAGGGACGCCCCGCCGTGACCGTCAAGCTCGCCCGTACCGCCGATGGTTACGCAGCGGCGGCCGGTGCCGAGCGGCTGATGATCACCGGCGGGATTGCCAATGACCGGGTGCATCTGATGCGCATGCATGCGGATGCGATCATGGTGGGGGCGGGCACCGTCGCTGCCGATGATCCGCGTCTCGATGTGCGCCTGCCCGGCCTTTCCGCCCGCTCGCCGGTTCGCGTCGTCATCGATAGCGGGCTCTCGCTCGCGCTCGAATCGCGGCTCGTGCAGAGCGCAGGCGATCCCCCGAGCTGGGTGATCACCACGGTGGGCGCTCCCGTCGAGGCCGAGCGGCGGCTCGTCGCGGCCGGGCTCGAAGTCATGCGCGTCGGCGCGGACGATGCGGGGCGGGTGCGCCTCGACGAGGCGATGCGCCTGCTCGGTGCGCGGGGCATCACCCGCGTCTTCTGCGAGGGCGGGCCTGCCCTGGCGGAGGGGCTTTCGCAGGCCGGCCTGATCGACGAGGCGGTGCTCGTGACCGGGGCGCAAAAGCTCGACCGTCCCGGATTGCGTGCTGTCGGACCGGCGCTGGCGCACTATATCCGCAATCGCATGCAGGCCTTTGCCAAGGAATATGCGGGGCCGGATCAGTTTTCATTCTTCGAAAGGAGCGCGTGAATGTTCACGGGCCTCGTCACCGACAAGGGCGAAATCGCCGCGGTCAGCGACCAGCAGGATCTGCGCCGTATCCGCATCCATTCCTCCTACGATCCCGACGGCATCGCGCTGGGCGCCTCGATTGCCTGCAACGGCCCCTGCCTCACCGTGGTCGACAAGGGCCCCCGCGAGGGTGGTTCATGGTTCGATGTGGATGTCGCCGCCGAAACGCTGGCACGCACCAATGCAGGGGCCTGGCAGGTGGGCGATGCGCTCAATCTGGAGCGCTCCCTGAAGATCGGCGACGAGCTGGGCGGCCATATCGTCACCGGTCATGTCGATGGCGTCGCGACCATCGTCGCGCGCGAGGAAGTCACCGGTGCGGGCGAATGGGGGCCGACCGCGCGCTTTACCATCGAGGCGCCCGCGCAACTCGCACGCTTCATCGCCGAGAAGGGCTCGATCTGCCTCGACGGCACCTCGCTCACCGTGAACAGCGTCTCGGGCAATTGTTTCAGCGTGCTGCTGATCCCCCATACACTGGCCGTCACCACCTGGGGTGAACGCAAGGCCGGAGACGGGCTCAATATCGAGATCGACCTCATGGCGCGTTATGCCGCGCGGCTGGTTGAGGCGGGAAACGGATCGGGGGTCAAGAGCTGATCGGCGTTCAGGCGCGCCATAACCGCTCGCCGTAAGCCAGCGCGAATCGCTGCGGATCGGCGCCGATCCCCGCCATGGCGCGCAGGATCACCGCATCCTCGAGCATCAGGGCGAGCGGCATGGCCCGGGCGAAGGCATCGACCGGGGCCTTCCCGGTGAAATGCCGCCGGAATGTCTCCGGCTCGATCAGCCGCGCCAGCGCATGCAACACGCCCCCGCGCAGGAAGACCCCGCCAGTGGCGCCGAAGACGAGGGCGAGATCGCCGGCAGTGCGCGCCAGAAGCTTCAGGAAGATCCGCGCTGTCGCCGCCGCATGCGGGTCGTTGCCGGCAAGCGCGGCTTCCGCGATCTGCGGCGGCGGGACAGCCCCTGCCTCGGACGGGTCCGCGCCGAAATCGGGGGCGAGCGCGGCATGCAGCCGTTGCAGGCCGGGGCCGCAGAGCAGCGTCTCGGCCGTGACACGCCCATGCTGGCGCGCGATGCGCGGCCAGTAGTTGTCATCCTCCGCATCCTGCGGGCCAATCCCCACATGCCCGCCTTCGCCGGGAAGCGGCAGGAAGGTCTCGCCGCAACGCGCCAGAGCTGCGACGCCGAGCCCGGTTCCCGGTCCGAGCACCAGTTTCGGGCCTCGTCCGGCCACGATGCTGGGGCCGATCGGGGAGACGTCACCCTCCTCGACAAAGGCCAGGGAGAGCGCTGCCGCCTCGAAATCATTCAGCAAAAGCCCCTGTTCCAGACCGCAGGCCTGGGCGATGGCCGGGCCGTCGAAATGCCAGGGCGCATTGGTCAGGCGCGCCGTGCGCCCGGTGACGGGGCCGGCGGCGCAGATGATGGCCGCACGCGGGCGTGCCTCGCCGCAGGCGGCGATCGCCTCGTTCAGGGCGTCTTCCGGCCCGGCATGGGCGGCGGTCGCCAGCTTGGTGACGAGACGCGGCGGCTCGCCCGGCGCGCGGGTGAGGGCGAAACGCGCATTGGTGCCGCCGATATCGGCGACGATGAGGGGATGCGCAAAAGCCGAGAATTCGCTCATTGCAACAGACTACGGCAGCCGCACCGGCGGTGTGAAGGGCGATTCGTCACGACAGGTCAGCCCGCTTTCTGGCGGCGGCGTTCGATCGACGACGGTATGCGCAGGGATTCGCGATATTTCGCCACCGTGCGTCGGGCGATATCGACGCCCTGTGCCTGTAACGCCTTGACGATGGCGTCGTCGGAGAGAACGCGTTTGGGGTCTTCCTGATCGATCATCTGCCTGATGCGATGGCGCACGGCCTCCGCCGAATGGGCATCCTCGCCGGCGGATCCGGGGATCGCGGCGGTGAAGAAATATTTCATCTCGAACGTACCGCGGCTGGTGCCGATCGACTTGTTCGAGGTCACCCGCGAGACGGTCGATTCGTGCATGCCGATGGCATCCGCCACCGTCTTCAGATTGAGCGGACGCAAACCCGCCACGCCATGGGCGAAGAAGGCGTCCTGCTGGCGCACGATTTCGGAGGCGACCTTGACGATGGTGCGGGCGCGCTGGTCGAGGGAGCGGGTCAGCCAATGGGCGTTCTGAAGGCATTCGCCGACATAGGCCTTCTCGGCCTCGGTCCGTGCCGCAGCCGAGACGCGGGCATAGTAACTCTGATTCATCAGGACGCGTGGCAGTGTCTGCGGGTTGAGATCGACGAGCCATGTCCCGTCGGGGGCTGCGCGCACGAACACGTCCGGGATCAGGATTTCCGCCGGCGCACCGCCGAAGACCCGGCCAGGCTTGGGATCGAGGGCGCGCAACTCGGCGATCATCTCGGCGAGATCGGCCTCGTCGACCCCGCAAAGCCGCCTGAGCGCGGCGAGATCGCGCTTTGCCAGCAGGTCGAGATGGGCGAGCAGCGCCTCCATGCAGGGATCGTAGCGGTTGCGCTCGCGCAATTGCAGCGCGAGGCATTCCGCGAGATCGCGCGCACCGATTCCCGTCGGCTCGAAACCCTGTACCACGGCGAGGACGGATGCGACCTGCGATGGCGCCACCGACAGCCGATCGGCGATCGCCTCGATGCTTTCGATCAGATAGCCGGCCTCGTCGATCGCATCGATGATGAATTGCCCGATCAGCCGCGCGTGCGGATCGGTGACGGCGAGGTCGAGCTGGCCGATCAGGTGGTCGCGCAATGTGGCTTCGCGGGTGAGGTTGCGCTCCATCCCTTCGTCATCCTCGAAGGACCCGCCGGATCCCACGCCGCTCCACATCCCTTGCGAGAGCGCGAATTCGTCGCCACCGGTGATCGGCGCCTCGCCGGGATTCTCGTTCTGGAAGACGTTTTCGAGGGAGGTGTCGAGCGCGCTCTCGATGGTTGAGCGCTCCGGGGCCATGTCGGATGCGAGCCATGGATCGGGAGCGCCCTCCGTCGCGATGCCGGAATCATCGCTTGCCGCATGACTGTCGGCCGCGTCATCCCGGGTGCCGTCACGGGAGCCGTCCCGGGTCTCGTCGCGCGCGTCGTCTTCAGCGCCCGCGCCCGCGCCTTCGCTGCTCTCGTCACGTTCCAGCAACGGGTTGCGTTCGAGTTCGGCATCGACATAGGCGACGAGGTCGAGATGCGACAATTGCAGCAGCTTGATCGCCTGCAGCAATTGGGGCGTCATCACCAGTGACTGCCCCTGACGCAGCTCCATGCGCGGTGCGAGACTCATCGATACCCCGTCGGTTCCGGAGGTCGCGCCCGACGGCCCGACCTTCCGGCATGGTTCTTGCATAATTTCCTTGAGGATTCGTATCGCGTCTCGTCGCCCGCGTCAAAGGGCGCGGGCAATGCTGCGATGATCCGGGTGCGGGGAGGGCGCGGGGCAGGCTCCTCGCGGCTTACCCGGTGACCACCCGCGCCGGCGGAAACACGACTTCGGCGAGCGTGCCTTCATTCTTGCGCGAGGTGATGCGCAGGTTCCCCTGATTCGCCTCGACCAGAGCCTTGGTCAGCGGCAGGCCGAGACCGGTTCCGCCCGCCTTGCGCGCCGTGGCGAGCTGGCGGAACGGTTCGAGCGCTGCGGTGACCTCGCCCTCGTTCATGCCGATACCCGTATCACGCACCCGGAAGATGATGTCACCTTCGCTGCCGCGCGCCGTCGAGACGATGACCTGCCCGCCCGGATCGGTGAATTTCACCGCGTTCGAGAGCAGGTTGATCACGATCTGGCGCATGGCCCGCTCATCGACCAGCACCGGCGGCAGGGCGTCGGCGAAGGAACTGCGCAGCACGATACGCTCGCGCGCGGCTTCCGGCTGCATCATCGCCACGCCCGCATTGACCAGATCGTTGAGCGCCACGGGGGCGAAATTGAGCTCCATGCGCCCGGCCTCGATCTTGGCGAGATCGAGCAGATCGTTGACGAGGCTGATCACATGTTCGCCGGAGGCGTGGATATCGGTGAGATAGTCGCGGTAGCGTTCATTGCCGACAGGGCCGAAGCGCTCGTCGAGCATGACTTCGGCAAAGCCGATAATCGCATTGAGCGGCGTGCGCACCTCGTGGCTGATCCGGGCGAGGAATTCCGATTTCTGGGCGCTCGCGGCCTCCGCCGTGCGGCGTGCGGCGATCAGCTCGTTTTCGGTCTGCTTGAAGGCTGTCATGTCGCGCAGGACGGCGCAGAACTTGCGGTCGAGCCCTTCACCCACGCTCCCCAGCGTCATGAAGAGCGGGATCGCGCCCCCCTGGCGCACGCGCCCGAGCACCTCGCAGCCGTCATTGAGGACGCTGCGCATGGCGTCCTCGCGCATGGATGCGAGATAATCCAGCGCATTGACATGGCTTTCGGTTTCGAGAAGCTGCGTCAGGCTCTCGCCGGCGATCTCGCGCTGGTCGTACCCGAAAAGGGCTTCCGCCGCGCGGTTGAGCGAGAGGATGCGCCCGCTCTGGTCGAGCAGGATGACGCCGTCCGTCGCCGTATCGAGGATCGCGGTCTGCTCGCGCAGCCGCTCCTCGCGCGCGGCGAGATCGGTTTCGAGGGCCCGCAGGCGCTCGACCGGGTCGGTCTCGGCGATCTTGCGCAGCATCAGCATGCTGGCCGGGTAGCCGAGCCAGTCGATCGTTGTCAGCCGCACCTCGACAGCGACCGATTCGCCATTGCGGTTGGCGATGATCAGTGGCGCGGTGCTCTCCTGCGCCGCTTCGGACAGGGCGGCCGGGCGGGCGCGGAAAAGCCGCGCGAGACCGCCTGCCTCGATGAAGGCCGCGAGATCCGCATAGCCGAGCAGATCGAGAAGGTAGCGGTTGATGAACAGCGCCTCTTCGCCCCTGTGGACCACGACGCCTGCGGGCAGGCGATCAAGCACGGTGCGGATATCGGGGGCGCGGTCATTTGCGGCGGTGATGATGACGGGTGCCGAGCCGGTGCCGCGACCGCCCTCCGCGCCCGCCGCTGCGGCGTCATCCGGCGCGGGCGCTTCGGGTGCGTCTTCGTTGCCTTCGTCTGATACGCCGCCATGCGTCTCACCCGCTTCATGAATCGCCGGTGAGCCGTCATCGCCGAAACGCGCGCCGAGGGCTTTCGCGATTTCGCGAAAGGCGTTGCGCTCCTCGCTGGAAAGGGGCGCCGGTCCTGGTGACTCCGTCTGCGCGGTATCGGGCGCTGCGCCGTCCGGCTGCGCTGCATCCGCTTCAGCGGTTTCCGGTGTGGTGGGTACGGGCGTGGCGGGTACAGGGTCGGCGGGTACGGGGTCGGCGGGCTCCGGGGCGGGTGCGGTTTCGGCTGCGGCCTCCTCGACAGCCACCTGCTCGACAGCCACCTGCTCGACGGTGCCATCCTCGGTGACCGCATCTTTCCCGGTCGCAGCCTGCTGGTCGGCAATCTCGCGGGCCGGAGGCGCGGCGGTCGTCGTCTCGGCCTCACCGACGATGCGCAACGGCGTTTCGCCGTCGCCGAGGCGCCCGCCGATCCGCGTCGCGAAGCCTGCCATGGCATCTGCCGTGCCCTGCTGCCCGAGCGCCGCGATGTCGAACGTGGCCGCTCCGAAAGCCGCCGTCACGGCGACCGGGGCAGGAGCGGGTGCCGGCGCATCCGGCATTGCCGCGTCTTGCATTGCCGCATCTTGCATTGCCGCATCCGCTGCGGGTTCCGGTTCGGGCGCGGGCTGCGCGGGTGGGACGGGCGCTGCGGCGTCCTGCGTCTCGGGCATCGTCTCGGGCATTACGCCAGGCTCCGGGACCAGACTTGCCAGCGGGCTCGGTTCGGATGGCGCTGCGATTGCCCCGGCAGGCTGTTGCTGCGGGACGTCGTCTTCCTCGGCAGGATGGTTCTGCCCCTGCGGTACAAGTGAGGCCCAGGCGCAGCTGATTTCCGGGCGGGCGATGCCGAAGCCGCGATAGGCGCCGGCGCGCCCTGCAGCGCCGGGCGCCGGAAAGCCGGCGAAATCCACCGCGATGGCCGTCTCGCCCCACGCCTTCCAGAAGATCCGACGGCCCGAGAAGGTCTCGCGGCGGGCGATCAGGTCGAGAACCATATCCTTGGGATCGTGAGCCAGCGCATCCTGTCTGGTGCTATCGAGGATCGCGCTCAGGCTGCGCCCGACCAGATCGGCATGGGACGCCCCGACGACGCGCGCGAGATCGCCGCTGATTCGCGTGATCGCGCCGCCGTCATCGCATTCCCACAGAAACCGGATGGGGCCGGTGACGGGTTCCGGCTCGGGGGGCGCCTGCGGTGCTGCCTGCGGCTCACCGGCTTCGACGGGATCCGGCTGTGCATCCTGGCCGCCCGGGGCCTGTGTCTGCGCCGGGCCGGCGCTTGCCGGGCGGCGTATCCGGGGGAGGCGGTCGATGAAGGTGAGGATGAGCGCGGCGCTGCCGTCCGGCATGGTGATGCGCCGGAAAGCGCAGGTGGTCAGCGGGGCGAGGGTGCTGGTCTCGAACCGGATCTTCTCGAAACGCTTGCCCGTCATCGGCGCTTCGCTGCGCGCGAGCGCCTCGATGCGCCGCGCCGCCGGGAAGGCGGGATCGATCCGCCCGTCAGGTGCGATCACGATGGCGCAGGCGAGGGCGTTCGTATACGGGCTCGACCAGAGCAGCCGCAGGGGATCGGCGGCGAAGACGAGCGCAGAAGCCCTCGGCCCCAGAAGCGGGGCGAGATCCGCATCGCTTGCCATTGTCGCGATGGCTTTGTCGATCTCTTCGAAGGTCACGCCGCCACACCTTATAATTGCGCTGCTTCCGTTCACCAATGATTAACCGATCCCGACTCGGAACGCATCCCTGTTAGCGCGCGTAACCTTGCATCAACCTTAATGAGCCAGCGACGCGACGGTTGATTTTGCAGTGCACAATGTGTATATTGCGTCGCAATAACACGGTCGGACGCGGTGATCGGTTGACGGGATCCGCAAGCTGGGCCGAGGATGCTTCCGTCTTCGTCAGACGCCGTGTTCCAAAGGAGGATTATGATGACCGACAAGAACCCGAAGCTCGAAGTCCCGACCGAAATGCGTGAATTCGCCGAGCGCAGCATCGATCAGGCCCGCAAGGCCATGGATGGTTTCGTTTCCGCCGCCATGAAGGCGATGGATACGTTCGAGGGCTCCACCTCGACCGCCGGCACCAGCATGAAGGACATGCGCCACAAGACCTTCAGCTATGCCGAGCAGAATCTCACGGCGGCTTTCGATCATGCCCAGAAGCTGGTCAAGGCGAAGGATCCGTCCGAGGCGATGAAGCTGCAGGCGGAGTTCATGCAGAGCCAGTTCGCCACCATGCAGAAGCAGATGGCGGAATTCGGTGAAGTCGCCAAGGCCAGCATGACCGATGCGCAGAAGACCATGGCGGAAGCGTCGAAGACCATGACGGAAAACGTCTCGGCCGCGACCAAGGCTGCCACGGATGCCGCCCAGCCGAAGAAGTAAGAGCTTTGCGCGCTCCGGGCGCGCCTGATTCCCGGGTGCGGCGGTAATTGTTCGCCGCGCCCCCGCGCATCCGCCGCGCGTGTGCCGGTAAGCATGAAACCGCGTTCCGGCCGATCATTGTGGCGGGTCGTTATGAAGAGGCCGGACCCTCGGCCATAGCGGACAGGACAGGCATATCATGACGACGAAGACCAAGCCGCCGCAGGCCGCCACCAAGCCGCCGCAGGCAAATCCGAAGCCGGTTCAGAGCGTGACCGCTCAGACAAAACCTGCCGCTGCGGCCAAACCTGAAACATCCGCGGCGCCGGCACCCCGGGCGGCCACCGCCAAGGCCGCCCCTGCATCTGCATCGACGCCTGCGCCGACAAATTCTGCGCCGACAAATCCTGCGTCGAGCCCCGCACCGAAGGCCGAGGCCAAGGTCGCTGCTGCGCCCGCCCCTGCATCGACCCCTGCGCCCACGGCTTCGCCGAAGGTCGAGACCAAGGCCGAGACCACGGTGGCACAGAAAGCCGAGCCGAAGCCGGAAAAGGCGCCGGCTCCGGCAGCTTCCGTCGCAAGCAAACCTGCTGCGAAGCCTGCCACCCGGGCGACTACCAGGGCTGCCTCGAAGAGCGCGGCGAAGGCACCTGCGAAAGCAGCTGCCCGCAATGCGAACCCGCAGAGCGTGAAGAGCGACACGACCGCCTCTGCCGGCGAAACGGTCAAGGCCGATACCGCGAAGGCGCCTGAGAAAGCATCCAAAGCGAGTCCCGCGCCCGCCGCTGCGCCCGCCACTTCCTTCAAATTCGCGCCTGTCAAATCCGAACCCGCCGCAGCGGAAACCGCGCCCCCGTCGCTCGGTTTCGATCTTCTGCCCGGTGGCGATGCGGTCGCAAAGCCTCTGCGCATGGCGCTCGATCTGTCGACGCAGAGCGCACGTGACGGCTATGTGCGTGCACGCGAATCGCAAGATGCGCTCCAGAAGGCCTGCGCCAGCAGCGTCGATGCCGCCTCGCGCGGTCTGGTCACGCTGAATGCGCAATGGATCGATCTGATGCGCATGCACAGTGACGCGACGCTGGGCCTGTGGCGCGCCACGATCACCGCACCCTCTCTGTCGGAAGCAGTCAAGGCGCAGACGAGCGGCATGCGCCAGGCCTATGACAGCACGGCTTCGCAGCTCAAGGCGATCGCCGAAACCGGTACCCGCGTCGCCAGCGAGACGACCGAACCTTTGCGGAAGGTCTTTCCGGGGGCCTGATTCGCGGATGTGCGAATCTGTTGCGAAAGAAACGCATCCGGGGGCTTGCGAAATGCCGCCGGATGCGGCATTCAATGCGCCGTCCTGATCGGTGCCCTTGCGCCCGGCGGGACGCGCCACGCACGAGACATGCCGTGCACGAACGTGCAGCTGTAGCTCAGTAGGTTAGAGCGTCGGATTGTGGCTCCGAAGGTCGGTGGTTCGAGCCCACCCAGCTGTACCATTTCCCTGATCGCCATACCGCATGACGCCAAACATCCCGGTCCGGATCCGACCGATTCGCCGCCGCGGACCGTTTCGCCGCCGCGAGCACGCGGCGACGATCTTCGGCACCCAGCCGTCTCGAAAAACCCGTGAAGCCTGCAGCTTCACTCCGCCGCCTGTCGCGGGCCATAGCCCAGCCGCTCGTTCAGCTCGGCGATGAGCTTCTCGGCGGCTTCCGCGATCACCGTGCCGGGCGGGAAAATGGCGGAGGCGCCCGCTTCGATCAGCGCATCGAAATCACCGGGCGGGATCACGCCGCCGACGACGATCATGATGTCCTCGCGGCCATATTCGGCGAGCGCGGCGCGCAGCGCGGGCACCAGCGTCAGGTGGCCTGCGGCGAGGGAGGAGACGCCGACCATGTGGACGTCGTTCTCGATCGCCTGGCGCGCCGCCTCCTCGGGCGTGGCGAAGAGCGGGCCGATATCGACGTCGAAGCCGAGATCGGCAAAGGCCGAGGCGATGACTTTCTGGCCCCTGTCATGCCCGTCCTGCCCCATCTTGGCGACGAGGATGCGCGGGCGGCGCCCGTCATTCTCCTCGAAGGCCTCGACCCGTTCGCGCACGCGTTCGATCGCCGGGGACATGGCGCCCACCTCCCGCTTGTAGACGCCGGAGATCGACTTGATCTCGGCCTGGTGACGGCCCCAGACGCGCTCCAGGGCCGCAGAAATCTCACCCACCGTCGCCTTGGCGCGCCCGGCCTCGACGGCGAGCGCGAGCAGATTGCCCTCGCCGGTCTCCGCGCTCTTCGCCAGCGCGTCGAGAGTGGCATCGACGGCGGACTGGTCGCGCTCGCCGCGCAGGCGGGCGAGCTTGTCGAGCTGCATCTTGCGCACATTGGCGTTATCGACCTTGAGCACTTCCACCGGGCGATCCTCGCTCGGGCGATGGGCGTTGACGCCGGTGACGATCTGCTGGCCGGAATCGATGCGCGCCTGGGTCTTGGCCGCCGCTTCCTCGATGCGCAGCTTGGGCACGCCCTTCTCGATGGCGCGCGCCATGCCGCCGAGCCCCTCGATCTCGCGGATATGCTCGCGCGCCCGCGCCACCAGATCGGCGGTGAGGCGCTCGACGTAGTAGGAGCCGCCCCAGGGATCGATGATGCGCGTGGTGCCGCTTTCCTGCTGCAGGAACAGCTGGGTGTTGCGGGCGATCCGGGCGGAGAAGTCGGTGGGCAGGGCGAGCGCCTCGTCGAGGGCGTTGGTATGCAGCGACTGGGTATGCCCCTGCGTCGCCGCCATCGCCTCGATGCAGGTGCGGGTGACGTTGTTGAACACGTCCTGCGCCGTGAGCGACCAGCCCGAGGTCTGCGAATGGGTGCGCAAGGCCAGCGATTTGGCATTCTCCGGCGCGAATTGCTGCACGAGCTCGGCCCAGAGCAGGCGTGCGGCGCGCAGCTTGGCGACCTCCATGAAGAAATTCATGCCGATCGCCCAGAAGAACGACAGGCGCGGCGCGAACTGATCGATACCAAGTCCAGCCGCCATGCCGGCGCGGATATATTCGACCCCGTCGGCCAGGGTATAGGCCAGCTCCAGGTCCTGCGTCGCACCGGCTTCCTGCATGTGATAGCCGGAAATCGAGATGGAATTGAACTTCGGCATGTTCTGCGAGGTATAGCCGAATATGTCGGAGATGATGCGCATCGACCCCTTGGGCGGGTAGATATAGGTGTTGCGCACCATGAATTCCTTGAGGATGTCGTTCTGGATCGTGCCCGAGAGCTTGTCCGGGCTCACTCCCTGCTCCTCGGCGGCGACGATATAGAGCGCCATGACGGGGAGCACCGCGCCGTTCATCGTCATCGACACACTCATCCGGTCGAGCGGAATGCCGGAGAACAGCGTGCGCATGTCGTAGATCGAATCGATTGCGACCCCGGCCATGCCGACATCGCCAGAGACGCGCGGATGGTCGGAATCATAGCCACGATGCGTGGCAAGATCGAAGGCGACCGAGAGCCCCTTCTGCCCGGCGGCAAGGTTGCGCCGGTAGAATGCGTTGGAATCCTCAGCCGTCGAGAACCCGGCATATTGCCGGATGGTCCAGGGCTGGTTGACATACATCGTCGGATAGGGCCCGCGCAGATAGGGCGCGATGCCGGGGAAGCTGTCGACACCCGGCAGGCCGTCACGGTCCTGCGGCCCGTAGACCGGCTTGACGGCGATCTCCTCCGGCGTCGTCCAGACAGCCGCATCCGCGATATTGCGGGCGGGTATTGCGGTGGGCGCGTAGGCGACCCTCGTGTAATCCGGCAAGACTGACATCCGGCGTGATCCCCGTATCGACGATTTCCTCTGTGGCATTGTAAGCGAGCATGCGGCGCGGGCAAATCCCCCCCTCGTCGCATATGGTTGGCGCCTGCACGCTCAGCTGAAACCGGGCAGGGCGGGGCTGGCCGGGTGGCGCAGGCCCAGCACCTTGAACAGCCCGCCCATCGCTTCCGGCGTCGCATCGACGAGGCGTGCCCGCGCGGCTGCGATCTCGGCTTCGCGCTCCGGCGCGGCGGCGGCCAGTGCACGGGTGCGTGCGTCGATCCCCAAAGCCCGCAGGAAAGCGCCCTGGGTGACGACGGGCTCTGTCTGCGCCCCGGCGCTCTGCGCGGCGGCAGCGAGCTGGGCGAAATCGACATGGGCGGTGACATCCGCTTCGCCGGGCTCGGCCAGAACATCGGTGAAACCGTGATTGCGGATCGCCTGCAGTGTATCGGAGAGGCCGGAGCGGATATGCCCGTAATCGATGGCGAGCGCCGCGCCGCCATCGCGGGCGAGGCGCCCGGCAAGCGCACGCATCTGGGCGATCCCAGCCATCGGCCATTCGACCACCGCCCCCTCGCGCCCCGCAACGGTGATCTCGGGCATGGCCTCGCGCGCAAGGCCGAAACACAGCGATCCGTCATCGGCGAGCCCGACCAGCCGCTCGCGCCAGGCGCCCTCGGCGCGCACGAATTGCCGAAGCGGCAGGGCGTCGAAGAACTCGTTGGCGATGACGATGGCCGCGCCCTCGGGCACCGTATCGAGCGCCATGTGCCAGGTGCAGGGTACCGGCGCGCGCGAAAGCGTGTCACGCTGGCGGTCGATCAGGACGGGGCTCGTCTCGACCATATGTACCTGTGCCGCGTCGAGAAAACCCGGCGCCACGGCAGCGGCACGCAGGGCATCGCGCATCAGCGTCCCGCGACCAGGGCCGAGTTCGATGATCTGCACAGGCGCGGGGCCGCCGCGATCCAGCCAGACCTGCGCGGCCCAGAGGCCGATCAGTTCGCCGAACATCTGGCTGATTTCCGGCGCGGTGATGAAATCACCCTCCAGCCCGAGCGGATCGCGGGTCATGTAATAGCCGAATTGCGGATGGGACAGGCACAGCCCCATATAGCGCTCGACCGTGATCGGCCCGTCGAGGGCGATCATACGGGCGATCTCGCGCGCCAGGGGAGTGGCCGGCGCGCTCACGCCGATCCGGCCTTCGCCGATGGCGGACCACCGGGCCCGGTCAGGCCGCGCCGCGCGGCAATGATCGCCACGATTCCAACCAGCGCCAGTGGGAGTGATAGCAGCATCCCCATGGTCAGCCATTCGCCCATCAGGAAGCCGATCTGCGGATCCGGCTCGCGGAAGAACTCGCAGAAGACCCGCGCCACGGCGTATCCGATCGCGAAGATGCCTGCGAGCATGCCCGGACGGCGCATACCGAGAACGGCCACCGCGATCAGCATCACGATGAAGAGCACGAGGCCCTGGGTGGCGGCCTCGAAGAGCTGGGAAGGGTAGCGCGGGACGGGGCCGGCGAACGGGAAGATGACCGCGAAGGGAAAATCGGGCGCCGGGCGACCCCAGAGCTCGCCATTGATGAAATTCGCAATGCGCCCGAAGAACAGCCCGATCGGCGCGGTCACCGCCACGATATCGAGCATCGAGAGCCCGATCAGGCCATTTCGCCGCGCGAAGACAAAGGAGGCGATCACGGCGCCGAGGAGCCCGCCATGGAAGGACATGCCGCCCTGCCAGACGAAGAGGATCTCGTGAGGGCGCCCCAGATACGCGCCGAGATCGTAAAACAGCACATAGCCCAGCCGTCCGCCGAGAATCACGCCGAGCGCGATCCAGACGATGAAATCGTCGATCTGCTCCTTGCTCGGGCGCGGCACCTTGCCCCACAGACTCTCAGCGCCGGCGAGGCGCCGCGCCACCAGCCAGCCGCCGAGGAAGCCGGCGAGATAAGCCAGCGCATACCAGCGTATGACCAGGGGGCCGAGGGAAAACGCGATCGGATCGATATCGGGAAAGGACATGCGCGGCAAAACACTCCGGTTGCGGGTGGCGCCGGGCTGCTTGCCGCGACGACACCGAATCAGGTGAACTGCTTCATGCGGCGCGTCAAGATCATTGCGTGACGCCGACATGATCGCCAGATAACAATCTGGTCACGAGCCGCGACATGCCATAACACATGAGGCGGCACATGACGGCGACCGGGCTTGAGAGCCCGGCAACCGAAAGAGGAGGCGACCATGGCGCAATCATCGAACCGTATCCTGGAAGAGTTCTCGCGTCTGTTCACGGATGCGGCTGGCGCCGCGACGGGCGCCCGGCGTGAGGTCGAGGCGATCATGCGTGCCCAGGCGGACAAGTTCCTCAAGGACATGGACGTCGTCACCCGTGAGGAATTCGAGGCCGTGCGCGAGATGGCGATCGAGGCGCGCAACGAGAACGAGCGTCTCGCCGAGCGCATCGACGAACTCGAGGCCCGCCTCGTCAAGCAGACCAGCCGGCCGGACTGAGCGCGCCGCCGTGTTTCAATCGGGCAGGCGTCTCAATCATGAAGGCACCAGTCGATCGGCGCCTGCCCGCCGGCGTGCAGCCAGTCATTGGCGATGGCGAAATGCCGGTTGCCGCGAAAGTCGCGCTTGCGGTTGAGCGGCGAGGGATGGCCGCTCGTCAGGACGAGATGTCCGGTATCGCCAGCATGAGCCGCCACCTGCTCCGCCCGCGCGATCGCCCGCGCGCCCCAGAGCATGAAGACGATGCCCCGCTCCTGACGGGCGAGCGCGCCGATCACCTCGTCGGTGAGCGCATCCCAGCCGATCCGCAGATGCGCGCCGGAGCGCCCTGCCTGTGTCGTCAATGCGGTGTTGAGGAGCAGCACCCCCTGGCGCGCCCAATGACTCAGATCGCCGGTGCGGGGCATGATGCAAGCGCAATTCTCTGCCATTTCCGTGAAAATCACCTTCAGCGAGGCCGGCAGGCGCCGTGCGCCCACATAGGAGAAGGCGAGGCCATGGGCATCGCCGGGCGTAGGATAGGGGTCCTGGCCGAGAATCACCACCCGCGTCTGCGCGAGCGGCGTGAGCGTGAGCGCATTGAAGACGTTTTCCGGCGACGGGGTGATCGCCGTGCCGGCGGCGATCTCGGTATCGACTCGCGCCGCGACGCCATCGGCGCGCCCGTCGTGAAAGAACGGCAGATCAGCCCAGCCGCCGGGCGGGTTCGCGTCGCGGAAATCGGCCAGGGCCGCACGCACCGTATGCACCGTCATGACCACTCCGGAGTCACTTGCAGGATTTGCCGAAAGGCTCTGATAACAGAGCCCGTATCGCGCGGCGAGAGCCGCCTCGAGCCGTTGCGCGGTGGCCATGTCTCCCGTTCCACCGCGAAATCGCTGCGACCTCAATCGCAACCATTGACCGGCGCTTCACGAACCCTTATTGAAACCGGCGCCGGAGACGTGGCCGAGTGGCTGAAGGCGGCGGTTTGCTAAACCGTTAGGCGGGTATTCCCCGTCTCGGGGGTTCGAATCCCCCCGTCTCCGCCATGTCTTCTTCGGCGGAATCAGGTCGTTGGCGGTACCTGGTCGGGTTTGTCGGGTTCGCGTCACAGGCTCTTCATCATGATCCGCATGTCGTCGACGAAGCCTTGGGTGCGATAGGCGTCTATGGCTGCCTGGTTGGCGGCGAGGACGGTGATGGCGAGGCGGGGGAGGGCTTGTGCGCGGGCGGCATCCTCGACGCTGCCGATCAGGGCGCCGCCGATTCCGCTGCCGCGCCTTTCGCCTGCGACGACGAGATCGGTGATCAGCGCATAGCGACGCAGATGCGCCTGCAGATAGGGCTCGCCTTCCTCGATGACCCAGCTGATCATGCCGACGATGTCCCCCTGACATTGCGCCACGTTCACACCGCCGCCTGTGCGCGCAATACGTGCATCAAGGCTCGCCAGACATTCCCGTGCAGCCGCGAAATCGGTGCGCCGGTCGTCCGTCAGCGCCGCCTCGTGCCGGTTGAGCGCGTCGATCAATGCAACGAGGGCCGGCGTATCCTGCGCGGTGGCGGGGCGGATGGTCAGGCTGCTCACAGGGCGATGCTTTCGAGTTTCGCTGCCGGGTCGCCGTTCTCGATGCCCTCCATCAGGGTCTGAACCGCTTCCAGGCCGCCATCCTCGAACAGGCTGACATGCCCGCTCTCGGGAAAGGCGAGGAAGCGCTTCGGACCCGGCAGCGCTTCGTAGAGTTTGCGCCCGTCGGCGAACGGGACGACCTGATCGCGGCGTCCGTGCATGATCAGGGCCGGCGCCGTGATCTCAGCGACGAGATCGATCGAGCGGAACTGGTCGAGCATCAGAAGCCGCACCGGCACGATCGGATAGAGCCGCGCCGCGACATTGGCGGTGGAGGTGAAGGGGGCATCGAGAACGATGGCGCCGAGCGGGTTGTCGGCGGCAAGCCGCATGACCACGCCGGTTCCCAGCGATTCTCCGTAAGCGAGGATACGCGCGGGCTCCGCGTGCTCGCTTGCGAAGGCATAGGCGGCGCGGGCATCCGCATGCAGGCCGTCCTCCGTCGGAGAGCCGGTCGAGCCGGAATAGCCGCGATAACTCACCATCAGAACGCCGCGCCCGTCTTCCGCCAGCGCCTGGGCGCGAAAGCGCCGGTTCCACAGGCTGCCGCCATTGCCATGGAAATAAAGCACCAGCGTGCGTCCCTCTTCAGGTGGCTTCCAGAAGGCGCGCAATTCTTCACCGTCCTCAGTGGTGATCACCACATCGGAAAAACCGGAAAGCTGCGCTTCCTCGACATCCGTGACGCGCGCAGAGGCCGGGTATTGCAGCGCACGCTGGGTGGTGAACAGCATCGCCACGAGGCCGATATAGGCGACGAGGCCGATGATTGCGGTCCGCAAGATCCAGCGCATTCCCGGCCCCCGATTCACGCCGTCATGGATTCGATGGCGTGCGATTGCAAAGGAGATGGGCGAATATGGGGCAGCGCGCCGTTTCTGTCAGCCCTCCAGCTCAGCCTTGCCGAGGAGCTCAGCTGTTGAGGCGCGCGTCGCGCTCCGCCTCGAGAGCGGCGATGAGGATGCACAGGGCGATGCCCTGCGAGGCCGTGCGCACATCCTCCAGGGGCGGGAAGCTCGGGGCCAGGCGCAGATTGGCATCCTGCGGATCATGCCCGCCCGGCCATGTGGCGCCGGCCGGCGTGAGGGCGATGCCGAGCTCGCGCGCCAGCGTCACGACCTTGCGCGCCGTTCCCGGGCGCGCATCGACGCTGATGAAATAGCCGCCCCGTGGCCGGCGCCATTGCGCGATGGCGAGATCGTCGAAACGCTCGCGAAGCGCGGCATCAACAGCGTCGAATTTCGGTGCAAGGATGGCGCGATGGGCATCCATATGGCGCTTCAGGCCTTCCGCATCCCCGAAGAAGCGCAGGTGGCGCAGCTGGTTGAGCTTGTCCGGCCCGATCGAGCGCCGCCCCGCCATCTCCAGGAACCAGCCGACATTCGCCGGGCTCCCCCCGAAAAACGCGAGCCCCGCACCGGCGAAGGTGATCTTCGAGGTGGAGGCGAAGACGAAGGCGCGGTCGTCATGGCCCGCCTGCGCGCAGGCGGGGAGAATATCTTCCAGCACCGCTGGATCCGGGGTGAGATGGTGCACCGCATAGGCGTTGTCCCAGAAAAGCCGGAAATCCGGCGCGCCCGTGGGCATCTGCGCCAGCCGGCGCACCGTTTCCGGGGAGTAGATCTCGCCCGTGGGATTGGAATAGAGCGGCACACACCACATCCCCTTGACCGCAGGGTCGCGCATATGGGCCTCGACGACATCCATATCCGGACCCTCGCCGGTCATGGGGACCGGGATCATGCGGATGCCGAAGGCCTCGCACAGGGCGAAATGCCGGTCATAACCCGGTGAGGGGCACAGGAAGGCGGGTGCGCTCTCGCGCGACCAGGGCTGCGTCGAGCCCGGCACCCCGTGCAGCATCGCCCAGGCGAGGCAGTCATGCATCAGCGCGAGGCTCGAATTCTCGCCCACCACGACCTGCTCCGGCGGCGCCCCGAGGAGGCCCGCGAAGAGGGCGCGCACTTCCGGCAGCCCCTGCAATCCGCCATAATTGCGCGCATCTTCGCCGGATGCCGTGAAGACGTCCTGTGGACCGAGATTGCCGAGCATCGCATCAGCGAGATCGAGCTGCGCCGCCGAGGGCTTGCCCCGGGTCATGTCGAGGTGCAGCTTAAGAGCCTGGAAGGCCTCGAAATCCGCCCGCGCGGCGGCGATGCGGTCCTGCAGGGCAGAGAGCTCGAGATCGTGAAGCTGCATGGGGCGGGCTCGTTTCGGATCATGGCGCAGCCGCGCTGCGGCGCAAATGGCATATTGCCTGATACTATCACGATTTTCGGTCGATTTCTCAAGGTCGAAGGCGTTTTTGCGGTTGTGGCCGTGATCCCGGATACCGTGCGGCCCCCTCGGGCCGGTCACGGTCATGCCGTCAGCGCCACAGAGCCTCCGGGCGCGCGGTGCCCAGAGCGGCCAGCGCGCCGATCAGGGAGGGGATGACGAGGAAGCCGTAGGTGAAACTGTAGGAATCGGTCAGGGCGTGGATCTGCACGAAGGCCGGTGGCGCAAACAGCACGCCGGCAAAGGCGGCGAAGGTGCCAAGCCCCGATGCTGCGCCGATCAGCCCCGGCGGCGAGACCCGCACGATCTCGGAGACGAACACCCCGTTCCAGCCCACTGCCGAAACGCCGAACGCCACCGCGAGCCCATAGCTGACGAAGCCGGGGGTTTGCGGGGTGATCAGCGCGAAACCGAGCGCCGATGCGGCGCTGATCAGGCCGATCACCACCAGCACCGCGCCATTATGCTGGATCCGGTCGGCGACGATGCCCCAGGCGATGCGCCCGATCACGCCGGAAACCTGGATCACAGCGAGCAGCGTCCCGGCCCGCACGAGGCTCATGCCGAGTTCGAACACGGCGAAGGTGACGACGAAGGTCATCAGGCACAATTGCACGCCGCCGAAGCAGAAGGCGCACAGGCACAGCCAGCGCAGACCCGGCAATTGCAGCGCCTCGCCCGCACCGCGCAGGGCGCCGATACCCACCGAGGCCCCGGGCGTGCGCTCGGCATCCCAGGCCGGACGCGGCGGGGCGAGCGCGAGCACCGCCAAGAGCGCCACCGGGGTGATCGCGATCAGGGCCACCTGCCAGCCGAAGGCGATGGCAATGGCCGGCGTGATGATCCCCGCCGCGATGCCGCCAAGCGGCACGCCGGTCTGCTTGATCGAGAAGATCAGGCCGCGATTGCCCTTGTGGGTATGGCGCGCAAGCAGATGCGCAGCGGACGGATTGGTCAGCCCGTGCGCGGCACCGATCACGATCGAGGCGACGACGATCGCCGCCGCGCCGGGAAACGTCGCCACGAGGCAGCCCGCGCCGCAGGCCGCGAGCGCGATCTGGCTCACCCGCGCGCCGCCGAAACGCGTCACCAGCGAGCCGGCGAGCAGCGAGACGCCGGCGCCCACCGCATAGACGATGGCGATCTGATAGCCGATGACGATGGCCGGCAGCCCCACGCTCTCGGCCACGACCGGGGCCATGGCGGCCAGCGCGAGCACGCTCCAGGAGACGAGGATCTGCGTCGTCAGGGTGGCGGCCAGCACCGCGCCGAGTTCGCGCCGCGCGCTCATGTGCGGGCCCGCATCAGAACGAGGCCGAGAGGCCGGCATCCACGGTCAGGATGTGGCCGTTGACATAGGATGCGGCGTCGCTGGCGAGAAAGACCGCAGCACCGGCGATCTCGTGCGGTTCCCCCCAGCGGCCGAGCGGGATGTGTTCCTCCACGAAACGCTGCACCCCGGGATCGCGGGTCATCGCCGCGTTGGTCTCGGTCGCGAAGAAGCCGGGCGCGATGCCGTTGACGAGCACGCCATGGGGGGCAAATTCCATCGCCATGGCGCGTGTGAGAGCAGCGAGCCCGCCCTTCGCAGCCGTATAGGCGGCGTCGTTGGGGCGTGCGCGCGGGCCGGCGATCGAACAGATATTGATGATCCGTCCTGCGCCCCGCGCCATCATGGCCGGGACGAGCGCCCGGGTGAGGGCATAGGGCGCGGCGAGATCGGCATCGAGCAGATCGAGAAAGGCGGCATGGTCAATCGCGCTGACGGGCCCGCGATGGCGGCGCCCGACATTGTTGACGAGGATATCGATCGTTTGGCCCGCCCCGGCGAGATCCGCCAGCGCAGCCTCGCGCCCAGCCGCATTGGCGATGTCGAAGGCGCAGGCCTGCGCGCGCCCGCCCGCTTCGCTGATCGTCTCGACCACCGGCGCGAGCCGGTCCGCATCCCGCCCGTTGACGATCACATGCGCGCCCGCCTGTGCCAGCGCTTGCGCAATCGCCCGGCCCAACCCACGCGAGGCGCCGGTGACGAGGGCGGTGCGATGGCCGAGAGAAAACATCATCGGATAAGTCCGGGCAGGAAGGTGACGATCTCAGGCACCAGGATGATCAGGCCGATCACCGCAAGGATCGGGATCAGGAAGGGCAGCACCGACATCACCACCTGTTCGAAGCGCAGCCCCGTGATCTCCACGAGCACGAACAGCACATTGCCGAATGGTGGCGTGATCACGCCCACCGAAAGCGTGATCACCATCAGGATGCCGAAGAAGACCGGGTCGATCCCCAGAGATTGCACCGTCAGCATGAAGATCGGCGTGAAGATCAAAACCGCCTCGACCACACTCATGAAGCAGCCGATGACGAGGAAGAACAGCGCGATGAAGATCAGGATCACGGTCAGGCTGACATCGAGATCCATCAGCATCATCGCCAGTTCCTGCGGAATCCGCAGCCGCACCAGCAACCAGCCGTAGAATGTGGCGATGGCGATGATGAACATGATGATCGAGGTGAACCGCACGGTGCGGGCGAGCACGTCGATCAGATCCTTGAAGGTCACGTCGCGATAGACCACGAAGCCGAGGAACATCGCATAGAGACAGGCGATGGCGCCGGCCTCGGTGGGGGTGAAGATGCCGGTCCAGATGCCGCCGATGATGATCAGCGGGGTGAGCAGCGGCGGCAGGGCGCGCCAGAACAGCCGCACCAGCTGCATCAACTGCGGGCGTGGCGAGCGCGGCATCTCGATCCAGTAGGAAACGACGAAACAGGTGATCATCAGGGCGATGCCGATCATCACGCCGGGCACCACGCCGGCGACGAAGAGCGCCGCGATCGAGGTTCCCGAAAGCCAGCCATAGACCACCATGGCGATCGAGGGCGGGATCACCGGGCTGATGATCGAGGCCGCGCCGGTGATGCCGGCAGCGAAGCGCATCGGATAATTGCGCTCGCGCATCGCCTTGATCTCGAGCTGGCCGATGCCGGCCACATCCGCCACGGCGGTGGCCGACATGCCGGCGAAGATCATCGAGGCGACGACGTTCACATGGCCGAGCCCGCCCCGGATGAAGCCGACGAGTGCATTGGCGAAATCGAAGATGCGGTTCGTTACCGAACCCACATTCATCAAAGACGCGGCGAAGATGAAGAAGGGGATGGCGAGGATGGGGAAATTGTTGAGCCCGCGCAGCATCTGAAGCGCGAACAATTCCGTCGGAATCGCCTGCCAGCCCCCCTGGATGACGAGCACCGCAAGGCAGGTGAGGCCGATCGAGACCGCGATGGGAACGCCCAGTGCAAACAGGACGATCATCAGGCCTAGGAAGATGTAGAGGTACTCCATTCGAGCCCCGCGTCGAGATCGGCGACCATGGCGCGCCCGCGTATCAGCAGGCGCACGAGATGCAGAAGGGAAAAGACGATCATCGCGCCGACACCCAGCGCGAGGGCGAGATACAGCCAGGTATAGCTGATACCGAGCGCCGTCGTCGCCATATGCGCGCTGGAGCGCATCATGCCTGCGGCGCCGGCGAAGATGATCACGAAGAGCGACAGCGAGGCGAGCTCGATGAAGATGCTCAGGATCCAGCGGGCCGTCAGCCCGACCCGGCGCAAAAGCACGTCGATCGCGATATGGCGACGGCGCGACCAGGCAGCGGCCGAGCCCAGCATCACCATCCAGGCGAGCAACCCGGCGCCGATCTCCTCGGACCAGGGCACCGATATCCGCAGCACCTGACGCCCGAAGACCGACCAGGCGATCACGCCGACGAGGATCAGCATCATCACCACGGCGACGAGTTCGAACAACCGCGCGACGCGGGTTTCGAGCCGGTCGATCCTGTCCAGCATGATGATTATCCCGAAAATGATGAAAGAGGGCGGCATCAACGCCGCCCTCGGGATGTGCTCGTGCGAGCCTTACTGCGTCGCGGCGATGGCGGCGTCGATGTCGCCCATCACGCTATCGGCCTTGTCGGCCAGTGCCCGTTCGACGGCGGGAGCGGCCTTCTCGCGGAAGGGGCCCTGATCGACGTCGATGAACTCCATGCCACGTTCGATAAGCGCCTCGCGGTAGTATTCGTCACGCTCCATCTCCACGGCGATGCCGTGCTGGCGCGCTTCCTCGACCGCTTCGAGCACCATGGCGCGATCATCCTCGCTGAGACCATCCCACCAGGAGGCGGAGGCGACCCAGTGCCAGGGGAAGGAGAGATGCGCCGTGGTGATGATATAGTCCTGCACCTCCCACATCTGGCGGGTATAGGGCGAGGCGAGCGAGTTCTCGTGCGCCTCGACCTGGCCGGTGCGCATGGCGAGATAGATATCCGGCGCGGGGATGACGACCGCCTGCACGCCGAGCTCTTCCCAGACATCCACCCAGACGGGGATCTGCGGCAGGCGCATGGTCAGGCCGTCGAGATCGTCGGGCGAGTTGATCGGCTTGGCCGAGGTCATGTGGCGGAAGGCGCGCATCTGGGGCCCGAGATAGACGAGATTGCCGCGCTCCAGTGCTGCCGCCTGAAGCGCCTCGCCGGATTCCGTTTCCATGATGTAGTGCTCGACCGCATCCCAGCTGGGGAAGACGAAGGGCACCGAGACGGCGTCGTAATCGGCGGCGTATTCACCCATGAAGGCGCCGCCGGTCAGCGCCATCTGGGTCTGGCCGAGGCTGAGCAGCTGCAACACGTCGGTTTCGTTGCCGAGCTGGCCGCCGAGATAGATGTCAACGCCCAGACGACCGTCGGAACGCTCGGCGATGATTTCCTGGAAGCGCTGCAGGGCGGCTTCTTCCGAGCCGCCGGCGCTCATCGTATTGTGGATCTCGATCTGCTGCGCCTGCGCATCGCTGACGCCAAGTGCACCGAGGGCGAACAGGCCGGCGACCGTAGCGGCGGGGATGGTCTTTTTCAGAGTATGTAGCATTCGTTTCCCTCCCTTTGAATGATCCGGCATGCTTGTTGCCGGTTTCTTGCATGCCCTTGCGGCGTTGGCCCCGTTGAGCGTCTCATCGGTAACCTTCACCGTTACGACATGCAATCTCCTTCACCCGGACCGCTGCGCGAGACGTGCGCGCAGGGGGCCGAGAATCTCTTCGTCATGCGCGCCGAGCTCGGGTGCCGGCAGGCGTGCCTCGCATGGCGTCTCGCTGAGCTTGACGGGAAAGCCGAGCATGCGCACGTCGCCATGGCCGGGATGATCGACCGAGATCACCATTTCCTGTGCCGCGACCTGCGGATCGGCGAAGACCTCGCCGAGATCCTGCACCTTGCCGCTGGGTACGCCGGCGGCGTTGAGGGCCGCGATCCAGTGCGCCTGGCTCTCGTCCTGCATGCGCGCGTCGATGATTTCCTTGAGTTCGTCGCGCAGGGGAAAGCGCTTGGTATTGTCGTCGTAGCGGGGATCGTCGAGCAGATCTTCGAGGCCGATCGTGCGCATGAACTTGCGCAAAACGACATCGTTGCTGGCCGCCACCGCGACCTCGCCGTCGCTTGCCTTGTAGAGCCCGTAGGGCGCGACGAGGGGATGGTTGTTGCCGGTGCGCAGCGGAAGCTGGCCGGTGAGCAGGTGCTCGCTCGCCAGATAGGCCATGAAGGAGAGAATGCCGTTCATCAGCGCGCTCTCCACATGCTGGCCGCGCCCGTTGAGATCACGCGCACGCAGGGCACAGACGATGCCGAAAGCGGCATAGAGCCCGCCCACGAGATCGGTGATCGGCTGGCCCGAGCGCATCGGCTCCTGATCGGCGCGCCCGTTGACGCTCATGAAGCCGCTCATTGCCTGGATGATGAAATCGAAGGCGGGCAGATCCGCCATCGGCCCGGTGCTGCCATAACCGCTGATATTGGCCGTGACGAGCCGGGGATTGAGCGTGTCGAGCCGCGCCTTGTCGAAACCCATCTTCGCGAGCACGCCGGGGCGGAAATTGTCGACGAGGACATCCGCGTCGCGGATCAGTTCGGCCAGCAGCGCCTTTCCCTCATCTGCGTAGAGATCAAGCGTGACGGATTTTTTATTCCGGTTGAAGGAGGCGAAATACCAGGACAGGCCGTCCTTCAGCGTACCCTGCCCGCGCACCGGATCGCCCTTGCCGGGCGGCTCGACCTTGATCACCTCCGCGCCCATATCGCCGAGCAGCATCGAGCAGAACGGGCCGGACAGCACACGGGTGAGATCGACGACGCGGATGCCGTCGAGGGGTTGCTTCAGATCCGGCATCTCTTCACCCGCAGGCCGTGGCGACGGCATCCAACGCGCTGGTCTTCAGCCGCGGGCCTGCCTTCGCCGCCTGACCGGGGAGCTTGCGTCCCATCACCCCCTCCATCCAGGCGGCGGCCTCGGTGACGGCGATGGCGTCGATGCCGGTCTCGACCCCGCATTCATGCAGCATGTAGACGAGATCCTCCGTGGCGATGTTGCCTGTGGCGCCCGGCGCGAAGGGGCAGCCGCCGAGCCCGCCGATGGAGGATTCGAAGATCGTGATCCCCTCTGCCAGCCCCGCATGCACATTGACGAGGCCGATGCCGCGCGTGTTGTGGAAATGCAGGGCGATCTCGGATTCCGGCACCTCCCTGCGCAGGGCCTTGCAGCGCTCCGCCACGAGCGGCGGCGTCGCCATGCCGGTGGTATCGCCCAGCGTCACATGGGTGATGCCCATCTGCGCATAGGCCTTCGCGATATCGGTGATCGCACCGACATCCACCTCCCCCTCGAAAGGGCAGCCGAAGCTGGTCGCGATGGCGCCCTGGACCTTGATGCCGGCCTCGCGGGCGATCGCCACGACTTCGCGAAAGCCCTCCAGCGATTCGGCGCGCGCGCGGTTGACGTTTTTACGATTATGGCTCTCGGAAGCCGAGAGGAAGACGACCATTGCGTCCACACCCGCCTCGGCCGCCGCCACGGCGCCGCGCGGATTGGGCACCAGCGTGGTGAGGCGGATGGGCCGCCCGCGATCCACCCCGGCGACGACTTCGGCTGCGTCGCGCAATTGCGGCACGGCGCGGGGCGAGACGAAGGAGGTCGCTTCGAATTCGCGTATGCCTGCTGCCGCAAGCCGGTCGATCATCGCGATCTTGTCTGACGTCGCCACGAATTCCGGCTCGGCCTGCAAGCCGTCGCGCGGGCCCACCTCGACGATACGAACCCTTTGCGGAAAGCCGTAGCGTCGCGCATATGCGGCGTTGCGATTCATCATTCGTCCCCTGCCGGCCCGGTCCTGCACTGGTTTTTCAGCGCCTTGACGGGCACCGTCTTTTTCTTTTCGCCCAAATGGCGTACCATGATGGTATACCAACCAGATCAGCGCCGGCAAGCCGCCGCAGACGGAGAATTCGGGTTGAACGAAGCATCCATGACGGGCGAAGCCGCACAGGCCGGTCTATCGGAGGGGGGCGGACGGGCGCAGGACATCTATGAAAGATTGCGCGACGATCTGCTCGCGCTGCGTCTCGTGCCGGGCGAGCGGCTCTCCGAGCGCAATCTCGAGCGCCGGCTCGGCGCCTCGCGCACGCCGATCCGCGAGGCGCTGATGCGGCTCGAAGCGGAGGGGCTGGTGCAACGCGGCGAGGGCGGGCTGCGCGTGGCGCCGCTCGATCTGGACGAGTTGCTCGAGGTTTTCGAATTGCGCATCGAGACCGAGGCGCTCGCCGTGCGGCTCGCCTGCAGCCGCGCCGATCATGCCCGGCTCGATGCCTTGCAGGCACGCATGGACGGCGTCCTCGCCGATCCCTCCCCTGATGCCTGGTACGCGATCGGCACCGATTACCATATCGAGCTCGCCGCATTGTCCGGCAATCGCTTCGTGCATCGCAGCGTGCGCGACGCCGTGACCCGCATCGCCCGGGCGCGCTGGCTGATGGCGAGTTCCGAAGCGGGGCGCTGCGCCGCCCATCGCGAGCACAGCGCCATCGTGGCGATGATCCGCGACAACCGCCCCGACGAGGCCGAGGCGGCGATTCGCGCCCATATCGGCATCGTGCGCGACAGCCTCGTTACCGCCATGCGCGAGGAGCATCGCGGCTGGAAGGCGCGTGGCGTGCAGATGATGATGGGGCAGGGATAACGCGGATCTGATGCATCGCCGCAAACGAGGCAACCCGTGCCTGCCGGCGCAGAATCGGGAAAATCTGACAGACTTGGGAAAATGGACTTGGGAAAATGGACTTGGGAAAATGGACTTGGGAAAAATTGGTCGGAGTGGCAGGATTTGAACCTGCGACCCCCTCGTCCCGAACGAGGTGCGCTACCAGGCTGCGCTACACTCCGAACCGCTGGTGGGGCATCCTATAGCGCCCATGGACGTCGCTCGCAAGCATCAAATTGCCCGATCGGACCTGCAAAAAGGCGTTGCATCCCCGCACGCGCGGCACTATGTTCCGCGCGCTTTCCAATGGGGCGTAGCCAAGTGGTAAGGCAGCGGTTTTTGGTACCGCCATGCGCAGGTTCGAATCCTGCCGCCCCAGCCAATCAGCCTTCAAGTATCTGAAATATAACGGGAAAATTCCCCGTTATCAAGGCTCGGACTCCAAGTGTAACACAGCGCTGCAACACAGGGCTGGCACACATGGCACAGGTCTCCTACATCCACAGATGACGGGCGGTCTATTGATGGCGGCGGCGTCTCGGGGACATGGCACCCGCCTGTCCGCACGGTATCCTCGCGATCAGTCTCGCGACGAAGGACCTGGCCGTCGCCCGCCGGCGTGGAGCGGAAATGACGATGATGAGCGAGGAAATCGCGATACAGATCAAGGAGGGGCGTCTCTCTCGTGCTGATGCAACGACATTGCTCAAAGCGGTGGCTCGCAAACACGTCAAGAAACTCGATTCGATCGCACGGGTTGATTTAAGCCGATGGCGATACCGACACGCTTAATGGTGTTCGTGGTGATCGTATTGCAGGTGCCGTGTACAGACTGGTTGCGATGAATGGCGCAGGCGCTCAGCCTGCCGATATCGACGATGAATAACGGCTGAGTTGCGGTCTGAATCCAGCGGTCAAACCCATCATGATCCGAACGCTCGAACAGCATCGCCATCAGGGATTGATCCCGCCCAATCCGGAGAAACTTGCTGATCTGCACAAGACGCATGTCTCCGGGAACCCGGTGAGCGCGTTGAAACTCATTGACGCGAAAGACGCCTCTCTGCGCAAAATGGCGCCTGCCTGATTTCTCACACAGCGGCGCCGGAGCGACAAGCGCGACGCTGATCCCGCCGGAACGGCAGTGCCGAGCGGTCGATGCAGCGCTCCCTCCCCTCTCCCTCCTGTACAGACTGGAGACAAGGTGAACAGGTGTTCGGGGACATGGTGAACACTTTGAGGCATGAGCGGGGAGGGTTCGCGCTCACGAGCTATGCGGGATTTTGGGTGATACGGCCTGATCAGGCGGCGCGGTTTTCGGTACCGTTTACGGCGACACCGTTGGTGAATCTGACACCTTCGATGACCATTGGCAACTGCTTCGCGCCCTTCAGGCGGCGCCATGTCTTTGCGGCGGCCTGAACGAGCTTGAAGACCATGAGCTTCGCGGTCTTCTGCGACAATGCTCCCTTGGTCCGCACGGTTCGATGCCTGACGGTGGCGAACACGCTCTCGATCGGATTGCCGGTGCGCAGGTGATCCCAGTGATCGGCGGGGAAACCGTAGAATGCCAGCAAGGCTTCGCGGTCTTTGGTGAGACAGGTCACGGCCTTCTCGTATTTGGCGCCGTATTTCTCGGCGAAGGTGTCGATGGCGGTTTCCGCCGCGGCGCGGGTTTCGGCCTGCCAGATCTCGCGCAGATCGGCCTTCACCGCCGGCTGCATGGATTTCGGGAACTTGTTCAGGACGTTAGCCGTCTTGTGAACCCATGTATGGATGCCCCCGTTCGTGCAAGAGGTTTCTGCTCGGCTCAAGCGCGTGATCGGGTGCGGTCATGTATCAGGCCTTGAGATGCGGCTCTGAACGGACCGCGGGCCAGTATGGAGATACGCGGATCGAGTGCACATCAACAGCGCGAGCTCGAGGCTCTTTGGGTTCAAATGCTTTTCTCGATCCCGATCTGACCGATCGTTTGCCCTTACCTTGCTGTCGACTTCCTCACACGCCCAACGGCCCGGCTGCCTCGGCTGATGTCGTCATCAGACCGCGGCGACCGGACCCCTGAAGTTCTCTCCCCGCGTCGACATCGCCCAGATCCCGCGCGCCATCTTATTGGCCAGCGCGATGGCGACGACCATGCGTGGCTTGCGGGCCAGCATGCGTGCGAGCCAACTGCCTTCCGGCGCGCCCTTCCTGACGGCCCAGCGGACCACCGACATCGCGCCGATGATCAGGAGACGCCGTATGTCGCGCTGCCCCATCTTGGACGTTCGTCCGAGGATCTGCTTCCCACCGGTCGATCGCTGGACAGGGACGAGCCCCGTCCAGGCTGCGAAGTCGCGTCCACGCCTGAACGTCTCCATCGGCGGGGCGAAGGTCTGGACCGCCATCGCAGTCAGCGGGCCCACGCCAGGCATGGTCATCAGTCGTGCGGTGTCTTCTTCCCGCGCCGCTTCGCGCTTCAGCACCTTGTCGAGATCCGCGATCCTGCCGGAGAGCAGTTCGATCTGCTCGAGATAGAGGCGCCCCAGCTCGATCACGAGCGTCTCGAGACGCGAGCCGGCTGCCTCCAGCGCGTCCGCCAGCACCTTGACATGAGCCGGCCCCTGCGGCGCTATGAGGCCGTGCTCGGCGAGGTGGCCCCGCAGTGCGTTGATGAGCTGCGTGCGCTGCTTGACGAGGAGGTCCCGCGTCCGGAAAGCCATCGCCTTCGCCTGCTGCGCCTCGGATTTGACCGCGACGAAGCGCATGGTCGGGCGACCCGCCGCCTCGGCTATCGCCTCTGCGTCGGCCGCGTCGTTCTTCTGCCGCTTGACGAACGGCTTGACGTAGATCGGCGGGATCAGGCGGACCTCGTGACCGAGCTCGCCGATCGCGCGGCCCCACTCGTGGGCCGTCGCACACGCTTCCATAGCAACGATGCAGCGCGGCTGCTTGGCAAAGAAGCCGAGAACCTGCGAGCGACCCAGCTTCTTGCGGAAGCCGACGCTACCGTCCGCTCGCGCGCCGTGCGCCTGGAAGACCCGCTTTGCGAGGTCAAGGCCGATGATGCTAATGTTGTCCATGGATGCTTCCTCCTCTCGTGAATGACCTGCAGATCACCACGTTGGCACATTGCGATGCCGTTGGGAGGGGGCATCCAATCCATCAACAGCGCTGATGATGCGTTCCCGGGAAGACCTCGTCGAGGGCCTTCCAGAACCCCATGCCGCCATCGCCCACGGCGATCTCGGGCGGCACCTTGAGGCCGCGGGCCTTGATGTCGACCAACAGTTCGCGCCAGCTCTGCGCGCTCTCGCGCATGCCGACCTGGAAGCCGACGAGCTCCTTCTTCCCCTCCGGCGTGGCGCCGAGAATGACCAGTATGCACTCGGCCTGCGGTTCCATGCGGGCCTGCAGATAGACACCGTCGGCCCAGATATAGACATACCGCCGGGCCGAGAGATCACGGCCCTGCCAGCGATCGTATTCCTGCTGCCAATCGCCCGTCAGACGGGAGATGACACCAGGCGACAGGTTCGGTGCATCTACCCCGAGCAACGCTGACAGCGCTTCCTGGAAATCGCCGGTGGAGATCCCGCGCAGATAGAGCACCGGCAGCAGGGCATCGAGGCTTTTCGACCGCCGGGCCCATTTCGGCAGGATGCTTGAGGTGAAGCGGACCTTCTTCTCCGCGGGCATATCGGTGGCCCGGTCGCGGACTTTCGGGCGGCGCACGTCGAGCGGACCGATGCCGGTCTGAATGCTGCGCTGTGGCCCATAACCATGCCGGACGATCCGTTGCCGGCCATCCGGCAAAGCCTCCTCGGCATATTGCTCCACAAAGGTATCGGCTTCGGCCCGAAGTGCCGCCGCAAGCATCCTGCGGGCGCCGTCACGGGCAATTTCTGTCAGAGGATCCGCAACAGATCCGGGCTGGTACAGCGGGGTAATCGTGATATCATCTTTCATAGGCGTATCGTTCCTTTTGGAAGTTCTGGCAGGCTTCAGCACCCGCCACGATACGCCACCTCCTCAAACTGCGTCACCCAGATTCGCGTATAGCTCCGCGCTCACCGTTTCAGGAGTGTTCGATTGTGGATCAACGCGAGGAGTTTGGTCGTGTCGCGAAGGTGGTGGAAATTTGAAGGCGGCGTAATCTCCGGGTGATTCAACCCACCCAACCGGCGGCAGCAACCGCCAGGGAGATCACGCCATGGACCAGACTACAGACACGACCACGCCAGCGCTACTGTGCAGCGACGTCGGCTACGATCCCATCGAGGATCGGCTTCGGCAGAACATCCGCGCTACGATCGAGGCGCTGTTCGAGGAAGAGCTCGCGGCCGTCATCGGGCGCTGCCGCTATGACCGCGGCGGCGGCTTGAAGAAGGGCTATCGGCACGGCCATCGCGACCGCCAGCTCGTCGGCACCTTCGGAACCGAAACGGTCAGCGTGCCGCGCGCGCGGATCGAGAACGAAGAGGGCAAGATCACGGAATGGCGATCACGGGCGCTGCCGCGTTATCAGCGTCTGACGAAGAAGGCCGAGGCCCTGATCGCCTCGGTCTATCTGGCCGGCACGAACACGCGGCGGGTCAAGCGCGCGCTGTTCGGCCTGTTTCAGGGGGCGGTCGGCAAGGATGTCGTCAGCCGGGCCTGGCGCAAGGTGAAGGTCGACTGGGACGCGTGGTGCGCACGCAGCCTCGCCGATGAGGACATCGTCCGTCTGATCCTGGACGGCACCGTCATCAAGACCCGTCTGGACCGCAAGGCCACGAACATCTCGGTGCTGGCGGCAATCGGCGTGCGCCGCGACGGGCAGAAGGTGTTGCTCGCCATCAAGAACACGGGCGGCGAAAGCAAGGCGGCATAGGGCGGGTTCCTCGGGCGGGTTCCTCGCCGATCTCGATGCGCGTGGCCTGAAGCGACCGGACTTCGTCATTGTCGATGGCGCTCCCGGGCTGGAAGCCGCCCTCATTGCGCTCTGGGGCGAAGAGCTGCCGATCCAGCGGTGCACGGTGCACAAGCACCGCAACCTTCTCGGCCATGCCCCGAAGCGCATGCACGACGAGCTGACCGAGGACTACCGCGACATGATCTACGCCGACACCGCTGCCGAGATCGAAATCCGGCGCAAGGCGTTCCTGCGCAAATGGCGCCTGAAATGCCGTGCGATCACCGACAGCCTCGAGGAAGCCGGGGATAGGCTCTTTGCCTTCACCTGCCTCGATCCGTCCCAGTGGAAGTCGGCACGAACGACAAACGCGATCGAGCGGCTCAACGAGGAATTCCGCCGCCGGATCAAGACGCAGACCGTGCTGCCCTGCGCCGAAACCGTGCCGATGCTGCTCTGGGCACTGCTCGCCTCCGGTCAGATCCAGCTGCGCAAGGTCGATGGATGGGAGACGCTTTCTCAACCGATCGAACCGATCAAGCTTGCCCTCGCCGCCTGAGAAGCGGAACCTTCACATGCCCGGAACACATCGCCAGGGAATTTCCACCAGATATAAGACACGACCTTCCTCGGCGCGCATATCGAGAGATTGTGCGAAGAGCTTGCTGAAGAGCAGGCGCTCGTCATGGCTGTTCGCATCCTGCCGAGCAACCGTCTGCCGTTGCGATTCGGTATCGCTTTTTGAGATATCGCGAGGCGTTTTGTCGGGTAGCGTCCAAGGAGCTGGTGTAATTTCAGTGCCGTCAACGGTGTGATCCTGGGTGGCCATCGAGGTGTATGGTCGAGGTGGAGTTTGCTGACTTCAACCCCGGACCACATGGAGACCCCGATGACCAAGACGAACATGGACCTGTCCGAACTTCTGGCCAAGCACGATCAGGGAGACTTTCTGCGCAGCGTTGCCGAGGCCGTCCTGCAGCTGATCATGGAGGCGGATGTTGAAGGCCTGATCGGCGCTGGCAAGCACGAGCGCAGCGGCGAACGCACAACGTGGCGTAACGGGTATCGAGAGCGCGCTCTCGATACCCGTCTGGGCACGCTGAACCTGCGGGTTCCCAAGCTGCGTCAAGGCAGTTACTTCCCGGGCTTTCTCGAAGCGCGCAAGACCTCGGAACAGGCGCTGGTGGCCGTCATCCAGGAGGCGTGGATCAGTGGTGTCTCGACCCGTCGCGTCGATGAGCTGGTGCAGGCCATGGGGCTGAGCGGCATTTCGAAGAGCACGGTGTCGAAGCTGTGCAAGGACATCGACGAACGTGTCGGCGAGTTCCTGAACCGCCCGCTCACCGGCGAATGGCCCTATCTCTGGCTCGACGCCACCTATCTGAAGGTGCGCCAGGGCGGACGGATCGTACCAGTCGCCGCAATAATCGCCGTGGCCGCCAACACCGAGGGACGCCGTGAGATCATCGGCCTCGGTATCGGCCCGTCCGAGGCCGAGACATTCTGGACCGAGTTCCTTCGATCCCTGCGCGTTCGCGGCCTGGGGGGCGTCAGACTGGTCATCAGCGACGCGCATACAGGCCTCAAAGCCGCCATCGCCCGGGTCTTCGAAGCAACCTGGCAACGCTGTCGCGTCCACTGGATGCGCAACGCCCTGGCCCATGTCTCGCGTGGTCAGCATACTGTCGTCGCCGCTGCCATCCGACAGGCCTTCGATCAACCCGACCGCACCCATGCCGGCGAAACCTGGCGCAAGGTCGCAGAGCAACTGCGCCCGCGCTGGCCAAAACTGGCCGATCTCATGGATGCCAGCGAGCACGACGTGCTGGCCTACATGTCATTCCCGCGCCAGCATCGCACCAAACTGCACAGCACGAACCCAATTGAACGTCTGAACAAGGAGGTCAAGCGACGCGCCGACGTCGTCGGGATCTTCCCCAATGAAGCATCCATCATGCGTTTGATCGGCGCCGTGCTCTTCGAGCAGAATGACGAATGGCAGACATCAAGCCGCTACATGATGGTCGAGGCATTCGCACAGATCGACAAGGAAGAGATCGATCCCATCCTCAGCATAACCACAAAAGCCGCCTGATCATGACCTCAGGCCATCCAGAAAATTACACCAGCTTGACGGACGCGACCTTTTGTCGGAAACAGAACACAGATTGTCCGAATGCGTGGTGCCCGTAGCACTTTGCGGAACAATGGCATGTCCGAGCATATGTGCAGGGTCAGCGATGTCGGACGAACGCAAGCCGGGTGTCTCACCGTCTCTTGCAAGCCCGAGCGCAGCACGGACACCTTGTGCCCGCGCGTACCACTCATGTATCGGCAATGCCCTCCAACCTGAGCCAAGACCGTGGCGGCACGCGATCGCAATGGCGGTATCAAGGTAATGCAGGGCGAGTGCAAGATTGAGACGGCGGCCTGCTACACCAAGCACAAGCTGATCATCTGGAACAGGCAGATTCGCAGCGTCAAAGCGCTCCTTGACGAAAACGTCATCGTAAAGAGAGCGGCCTTGGTCATGTGCCACAAGAAGTTCTCGGGCCCTCTCTAAATGAATGAGCGCCTGATTCCACGCAGACATGCCCGTCACCCGCCCACGCAGACATGTGTCGTGACGCTTCGGCATCATGCGTCCCTCGCCCCGACGGACAGCCCGGCGCAAGAGCGCGCCGTCCGGCTCGCAGAAGGGTCGGCGTGAGCGGCTGTTGCACGGCGATTTGTGCCGGTGGACAACATTAATCGAGACCCTTGAGATGGTGCTGAGCCCGGAGCCCGGAGCCCGGAGCCTCAAGTGTCTGATTTAATTGTTTTTATCCGAAAAAACTGGCTGGGGGACCTGGATTCGAACCAGGACTAGCGGAGTCAGAGTCCGCGGTTCTACCGTTAAACTATCCCCAGCATTCGCGGCGAACCATCCGCGAGGGGCGATGCGACGCAGCGCCGCCGATCGATGGCGCGTATTTAGCGAGCGCAGAGCGGCTTGTCCAGTCCCTTCACGCAGCGAAATCCGGCTTTCATTGCGCCGTCCAGCCGCCATCGACCAGGAGCGAGGTGCCCGTGACGAGGCGCGAGGCGTCGCTGGCGAGAAAAACCACCGCGCCCATCAGGTCCTCGGCCTCGCCGACACGACCGAGTGCGATCTTCGACACGACGCTCTGCTCGAATGCGGGATCGGCCAGCATGCCCGCCGTCATCGGTGTGCGGATGAAGGTCGGGCACAGTGTGTTGACGCGGATACCCTCCTTGCCGACCTCCCAGGCAAGCGCCTTGGTGAAGCCCTCCATGGCGTGTTTCGTGGCGCAATAAACCGTGCGATTCGCACCGCCGACATGCCCCATCTGCGAGGACATGTTGATGATCGACCCGCCCTTGCCGGCGGTGATCATGCCTTTCACCACCGCCCGCATCAGGAAATAGGCCGCGCGCACGTTCAGATCGGTTACCGCGTCGTAATCGGCGGGTGTCATCTCGGTGAGCGGCGCAGGGCGGTTCATGCCGGCATTGTTGACGAGGATGTCATAAGGGCCGTTTTCTGCAACGAAGGCGGCGCTCGCATCGATATCGGTGACGTCGAGCGCATGGGCGCGGGCCGCAAAGCCCTCCTTGCCGAGCGCCTCGGCGAGGGCGGTGATCTCGTCGCCGCTGCGTGCCACGAGATCGACGGATGCGCCCGCCTGGGCCAGCGCACAGGCGGCGGCGAGGCCGATGCCGCGTCCGGCGCCGGTCACGAGGGCACGTCTTCCATCGAGGGAGAAGGAGGGGGTGCGCGGCAGCGGTTCCATGACGAGGCTCCTTGCGAAAAGCGGCGCTGACGGCGTCAGCGGATATACTGGTCGATATAATCGGCCCCGAGACCGTTTTGCGCATAAAAGGCGCGGCATTTGTCGAGCCGGGTGAAGACGTCGTCATAGCCCGTGACATTGCCGTCGGGATCGACATAGATCATCGCGCCGTTGACCTGAAACAGCGTGATCATTTCCTCGACATGCGGATCGACCACGAGCGTATGGGTCTCGCCCGGCGCCTCATAGACATAGCCGCCCTCGCGCGCCACCCAGTCATGCTCCAGATAGCGCCATTCGCCGCGCAGCACGAAAACCGTGCACGGGCTGGGGATGGCGATGACGCGAGAGCACGCCGGATTTGCGCACGCGCAGAAGGTTCATCCAGTAGCCGCGCGTGACGCTCAGGCAGAGCGGGCGGAACCAGACATTCTCCTCCACCGGCACCCAGACGCGCTCATCCGTGGGGATGGCGTCGGGGACGATCAGCTCGGGGGAGATTCGGCAGGCTGAGGGTGGCGGTAGGGGGTCCATTTGTCGTTCATGGTGTTTCCTCCAAATCGTTCAGACGCTCGCATAACCGCCATCCACCGGCAGGATCGTGCCGGTGATGAAGCCGGCGGCGGGTGAGGCGAGAAAGAGCGCGGGCTGCGGCGATCTCCTCCGGCGTTCCGAAACGGTCCATCGGCGTGCGCGCGAGGATCGGACCGGCGCGGGCGGGATCGTCCTGCAGGGCCTGTGTCAGGGGCGTGGCAATCCAGCCGGGTGCGAGCGCATTGACGCGCACGCCCTGCGGCGCCCAGGCGGCGGCGAGGCTGCGGGTGAGCTGCGCGATGCCGCCCTTGGAGGCAGAATAGCCCGGCACGCGCGGCCCGCCGAAGAAGCTCAGCATCGAGGCCAGATTGATGACGCAGCCGCGCCCCGCCGTGAGCCGCTCCAAAGCAGCGCTGCACAGGCGCATGCTGCCGTTGAGATTGATGTCGATGACCTGCGCGAACACGTCCGGATCATGCTCCGCATCGCGACGGATGATGCCCGCGGCATTGACGAGCACTGCGAGGCGCTCGGGCAGTGCGTCGATACAGGATGTGATGGCGGCGGGGTCGCGCACGTCGAGATCGATGAAGCGGATGCCGGCATTGCCGGGGTCGCGCGCGGCTTCATCGGGGAGGGATCGCCGACGCCGCCGGCTATGACCTGCGCGCCATGATCGCGGAAGGCACGGGCGCAGGCGAGCCCGATCCCGCTGGTCCCGCCGGAGACGAGCACATGCTGCCCGGCGAAGAGATCGCCGGCGAAGGTGGCTTTGGTCGCGGGCGTCGCGTTCATGGCGTTCTCTCGGGTCGACATCGGCTGTCCCTGCCGTTGCGGCAGGTGCGGTATCAACGACTATCGTTGCGTGAGCGGGCCCGATCAATGGGCGTTTCGCGCATGTGCGTGTTGAGCGATCCCGGAATGGCGCCAGGCGGGATCGCATGGCGGAGCGCGCGCGGCTATGCTCGTGCGAACCACTTCTTCATCGAGGGATGCGGGATCGCGCGGCTCATGCAGGACAGTTTCGCCAATCCGTGGCGCGGCAGTGGAATCGCTGTCGATGCGCCGTTTCCGCTCGACGATGCCGGTGATGTCGCCCGCCTCCTCGCCGCTTGCCCGGCCCATGCGCCGACGCCGCTGCATGAGGTTCCCGCGCTCGCCACGCGCGCCGGCGTTGCACAGATCTTCCTCAAGGACGAGCGCGCCCGGATGGGGCTCGGCAGCTTCAAGGCGCTGGGTGCCGCCCATGCGATCGCGCGCGCAGCGTCGCAGAATGTGCAGGACAATGATTGGGCGCACGCGCTTTCCGGGTGGATCTACGTTACCGCGAGCGCAGGGCAATCACGGGCTCTCGGTCGCTGCCGGTGCGCGTCTGTTCGGGGCGCAGGCGGTGATCTATCTCGCACACAGCGTGCCCGAGGCCTTCGCCGAACGGCTTGCGGCGAAGGGGGCGCAGGTGGTGCGCGCAGGCGCGACCTATGAGGAGAGCATGGCGGCGGCTGAGAAGCCGCGCGCGCGCCGGGTCATACGCTTCTGTCGGACAGTTCCTGGCCGGGCTACACGGAACTGCCCCTGCGGGTGATGGAGGGGCTATCTCCAGCTCGCCGCCGAGGCCACAGCGCAGATTCATGCGGCGCCGACGCATATCCTGCTCCAGGCCGGTGTCGGCGGGCTCGCCGCTGCCGTCGCGGCCATGCGCGGGCCGTCTGGGGGGATGCGCCGACCATCATCGTCGTGGAGCCGCAAGCCGCGCCGGCATTGATTGCGAGCATCCGGGCCGGCCACGCGGTCACGACGCAGGGACCGGTCTCCGCCATGGGGCGGCTCGATTGCAAGGCGCCGTCGCTGATTGCGCTCAAAGGGCTTTCGCGCGATGCGGATATCTTCGTCACGATCAGCGAGGAGCAGGCCGCGCGGGCCGTGGGCATCCTCGCGCAAGAAGGCTTCGCCCGACACCATCGGGCGCTGCCGGGATCGCGGCGCTCTTCGCCGGGCTCGATTGCGGGCACGACGCGCGGGTGATGGCGATCCTCAGCGAGGGGCGGGGGGGGCGTGAAACCGCGCCTCAAGCCACCCGCTTTCCCTTCACCCATGTGACGACCGGGGTACCGTTCACCTCGCGAAAGCGGATGATGTCGGCGCGCAAGCCCGGTTCGAGCGCGCCGCGATCGGTCAGGCCTGCGGCGCGGGCGGCGTTGCGGGTGACGGTGGCGATGCCGGCCGGCAGATCGTCGCTCTGGCGTGCCAGCG